>JBGPDH010000226.1:0-6428 GCA_041482195.1 Verrucomicrobiia bacterium | reverse complement strand
CGTCCAAGCGATCGCCATCTGCCGGTTATTGGACAGACATTGGATGGCTTGCGCCCTCTGCCTGGCCCTGCCCAGCGTCGGCAATAACATGGCCGCCAGGATGGCAATAATCGCAATGACCACCAACAGCTCAATCAGGGTGAACCCCGGCCGGTGCTCCAGTTTGGGAGTTTTTTCAGGAATACAGCACGTGTGGTTCACGGCGTTCATGGAGACGTCACTTTGTAGAATCGCTGATTATCTGCGGGGCTGGGGTCGATTACAGATTTGACCGAGCCATTGCCAACGGTCGAATTCAGCAGCGCCCAACTCCCGGTCGTGAGGTTTGTCCGGTAAAAGACACGGTAGCCCCAGCCGGTCTGGGTTGGGAATGAGATGTTGATGTTATTGCCTGACCGAACTGCCGAGGCAGCAATCGAGGAAGTCGGAACCAGCATGAAGTAGTTCGGATAGCAGTTTCCGGTGGGGGTTAAGAGCTGGAACGTAGTGACTCCTTTGATTTTGACTGTGACCGGCGCTACGCCGCCGGAATCCGTCAACGGCACCCAGGCAAACGTGTTGATATTGGGGAGGGTGGAGCTGAATTGACCAAGCGCCTTCACGGTTTGATTGGTTGTCCCGAGTCCACTGACGACCTGGCCGAAATTCATGGTGAAGGTACCGAATCCGGAAGTGCGGGCGTAAACGTTGTAAGTCCCCGGCGGATAATCACGGGTATAGTTGGCCCAATCACCGCCGGCGTACCAAAACAGTTCGTAATCTATATCAAAACCGCCGAATAGAGGCCGGTAGTAATCGCCGGTTATGACCTGTTGCGGAATTCCGAAGCTGAATATGCGGTACTGGAAGTCAGAGCCATCCGTTGGTTCGCCTGCATTCGTGTTAACGATATGGTGGAAATCAATATTGGTGAACGCTGTTTCTGGGGCGTAGCAGTCCGGTAGATAGTTAGCCGAAGTAAAATACTGCCCGCCGTTGTAGTCGTAATCCTCCGCTTCCACCATGTAATTGCTGCAAATAAAAGCCCCGACACTGGGATTAAAGTTCTGGTTGAACGTATCGAACTGGTTGGTGATGCTGATGCCGTGGCCGAGTGAATTGGTCACATTAATAATCGCCAGGTGCATCGCGTTGGGTTGCAGCGCCGGATAGACCACATTATTGCTCGAACTCGAACCGGTGATGACCAGGTTCGGGGAAACATCATTGCCATCCAGAATCACCTGGATGCCATTGGTCGGGAACGTTGCTCCAATAGTGGTCACAACAAAGCTCAAGGAATTGGAAGGTTCAAACGGCTTCTGGCCGTCCGGAGAAAGCTTGCTCAAGAACGGCAAATCGACCTGGGCGGGGACGATCATGTAGAAAGTCGGCAGCATGTTGCCGCCGCTGGTGGCCCGCAAGGTTTGCTTGCCGTTGAGCACGACCACCGCCTTCTGGCCATCGCCGTTGGTGCCCTGCAAATAGGCAAATTGAAACGTGCTCCAGCTCGGGCCGGGGTTCATGGAAAAGACCCCCACCACGTTGGTTGAAACACCCGGGTTCACAACACTCAGTTGGATGGTTCCGGCCAAGGTGGCGCCGTTGGCGAAGCGGCCGATAATCCAATTCGTGCTTTTTGGCCAGTCGCGGGTGTAATCCACCCATTCGCAGGAAGTGTCGTAGGCCGCGTTACCGTTAAAAGGATCGATGCGGTAATCAAACCTGTTGGCAGCGACCTGGTTGGGGCGCGAGTAATCGCCCGACGGTATCGTGCCGATGCCGTCACTGGGGTCACGATAGAACTGGGTAGGCGGGACCGACGTGCTGAACTCATCCACGTTCTGCACGCCAAATTTGCCGAAGTAACAATTGGGCTGGCCCGACGTGTTGCACAGGTCGGGAGTATCGAGATAGTTGCTGGAAAAATCCCAATCCTCGGCTTCCCACAGGTAGGTGTAGGCCGGCACGCCCACCCAGGTGGTCTGGAAATAGGTATTGGCGCTGACCGCGAAGTTGAAACTGTCCGTCGCGGTAATCGAGACGTTGTAGGTGGTATTGGACTGAAGCGCGCTATAAGTCACATTCCAATTATAATTAGTACCGCTGAAGGCAAGGCCCGAGGAAACATCCGTGCCATTCAAGATCAGGCGGATGCTGTTGGTATTGATGTTGTGGCCGCTGGGCGAGCTCACATTAAAAGTGATACCGCTGGCAGGAGGCACAAAAATTTCGTTCTGCGGATTCAAACTGCTGATGATCGGCGGGATTGGGCCGGTCAACTGTTCCAGGTCCGCGTCATCGAGATACGAGGACCCTCCTGCGCCGACATACGCAAGATAGCAATACCGGTAACGGACGGACGCGGTTGCCACCGGGGCCACGATCTGGTTGACTGCACCGGTAATCGCATAGGTGTTGAAAAACGGATCGCCAGTGGCCACCGGTTGCGTCAAATCGCAGAGGTTGGTCACCTGGTATTGAATCCAAGTGTTCAAGCCCGCGTTAATGGAGAAATTGGCCGACTTGTAAAGGGCCAGTAGATTGCTGCTCGAGTCGAGGAATTCAACTTGCAACCAGATAACGGTATTCGACGTCGCTGGCACGTCGCCGCTGTTGATGAAAAGCCAGCCGCTGGCTTGATAGGTTGAGCCGGACGAACTGCTGAAGGTTTGATAGATGCCCGCTACATTGTTAGTGCTCTGATAAACGAACCACTCCTTCCAGAAGAAATTCCCCGAATGGGCGAAGACAGTAACTCCATTCAACACCCCGGTGCTCTGCACCCAATAATCGCCAAAATAGCCCGCAGGGGTTGGCGGCGAAAAGTAAGTCCAGCCGGTGGCAACATTGGTCAGACTGTTGTGCCCGGTGGGCGAGACTTCAAAACTCGGGTTCACCAGCAGATTAAAGGCTCGAACCGGAAGCGCGACCAGCATCAACGCGGTGATGAGTGCCAAAAATAAATAAGGCCGGATTACAGCTCTCGTCTCTCTGTTAGGATTCCATTCTTTCCCGGCGCGGCTGGCTGATTCGTTCATTTGCTTTTTCATAGACTTATTAACGCTTGCATCTCCTCCCGGTCCCTGGAATAGCCTTGGCGCAAATCCAAGAAGAGGGTCTTATCCGAACTATGCAATGGAATCTAAAGTTGTCAACTGGTATTTCGGACTAGTCCGTTCTATCTCGATAGCTGGTCCGCCTCCAGCTCAGGACCGCCGAAGGGATGGATCTTCCCTTGTCCTTGTGCCGAAGTGGTCTAGATCCGTTTCAACACTCCGCCCCGTTTCGGGCAAGTTAACTTTTTGGGAAGTTGGTCTGATCGGTGATGTACCACGTCCGGGGAGCCAGAAACGAGCTGTCGGAATTTCGAATTACCTTGACCGCGTCACTTTCGATGATACCGTACAAATTATAGGTGCCCTAATCGCTAATGAAACGAATCCTGTTTATTCAAATTCTGCTCGTGGCGGTCGGCTGGGGTGCCGCTGCTCAACCTGCGACGCCGACCAATGTGGTGGTTTATTCAGGTGACAAAAGCGCCATTTTGCACTGGGACCTTGATCCGGGACCCAATCTGTTGGGCTACAACGTGTATCGCTCGACCAGCAGTGGCGGCCCTTTTGCCAAGCTGAATCCCAGCCTGCTGACGTCGTTGGGGTACTGCGACCTCAACGTCAGCGACGGCTTGACCTATTATTATCAGGTCACCGCGGTGAATACGACCTCCCAGACCAGCCCGCCTTCAACGACTTTGTTTACCACGCCGATGGCTTTTCCCAATGATGATGCTTTCATGGATTACCTGGAGCAGGCCAATTTTGATTATTTCTGGTACACGGCGAATCCGGCCAACGGCCTGATCCCGGACAATTCCAAGGCCAGCTCGGATTGCAGCATTGCGGCGGTGGGTTTCGGCCTGACCGCCATTGGGATTGCTATTGACCATGGCTGGATCACCCGTGACCAGGGCGCTTCGCGGGTGCTGACCACGTTGAACACCTTTTGGAACGGACCGCAAGGTCCCGCCGCTTCGGGAGTAATCGGATACAACGGATGGTTCTATCATTTCCTGAACATGAACACGGCCACGCGCTCAGGCAGCACGGAATTGTCTTCGATTGATACCGCCTTGTTGTTGGGGGGAGTCCTCTACGTCAAACAGTATTTCAACGGCACGAACGCTACCGAAATTTCTATCCGGACAACGGCGAGCGCGATCTTTAACCGGGTGAATTGGACCTGGATGGCGCCGGACATACCCGGGATCTACGGGGTGCGGATGGGCTGGGTGCCCGGTTCCGGCTTCAGCGGCTATGGCGACTGGATCGGTTACGACGAAGGAATGCTGATTTATCTGCTTGGCATCGGTGCTACCAGCAACGCGCTGCCGGCAGCGTGCTGGAATTATTGGACCAGCGGTTATGTCTGGGCCACCTACTATGGCTATTCTTTCGTCACCTTCCCGCCTTTGTTCGGCCACGAGTACTCGCATTGCTGGATTGATTTCCGCCACGTGGGCGATCCCTACATGAACGCCGCAAACAGCACCTATTTCGAAAACTCCCATCGGGCGGCCCTGGCACAGCAGGCCTATTGCATAGCCGACCCCGGAGGCTGGCCCGGATACAGCAGTCTCATCTGGGGATTGACCGCCTCGGACGACCCTTTTGGCTATTCGGCGCACGGCGCCCCGCCGGCCCAGAATGATAACGGCACGATCGCCTTCACCGCCGCCGGCGGCGCCATGGCTTTTGCCCCCGAGATCTCGCTACCGGCTTTGAAAAACTTTTACACCGGCGGCCGGACAAAGCTCTGGACGCAATATGGTTTCATTGACGCGTATAACCTCAGCGCCGCATGGTTCGACAATGCCGAACTGGGGATTGACCAGGGACCTATCGTCATCATGCTCGAGAATTATCGAAACCAAAATATCTGGCGGTTGTTCATGCAAAACCCGGAAATCCAGAATGGCCTGCAGCTGGCCGGCTTTGTCTCGCTGCCCTTTGTCAACCTGGCCGCACAAGTTCAGCCCGCCCCAAGCACCGTCACTTTGACGTGGCCGGCCAGCGTCGGCCGGACTTATCAGGTGGAATATTCCACCAATCTGATCAATTGGTTCACGTCGCCAACCGGGGAAATCACCGCCACGAATTCCATTGCGAGCTGGACCGATACCGGCCCTCCGGACACCCTCTGGGTGCCTCTGACCGATGCGGACAGATTCTACCGCGTCTTTCAATACGGAACACCTTAGAGCGTTTACAGTTATGATGTAGCGCAGGCTTTCCAGTCGTCCGAAACACGGGACAAGAATGTCCCGCGAACTCGCAGACAAGAATGTCTGCGCTACATGAAAGGTGGAACCGCGCTGGTGCAGCCAGGACAACGCAACAACATGGAGCTCCCGGTATGGCAACCGCGCCGCACCCACGCCCGGAAATCACCGCGGGCATTTCATCGGCTGTTCGATTCAGACTTTTTGATAAATCGGCTTTTTAACAACGAGGGCAGGGGAGCGCTTGCCCCGGATTTCAATTTCAATCTCCGAACCGGGTTTGGCCCGTTCCGGCGGGACATAACCCAATCCGATGCCGATGCCCAACGACGGACTTTGCGTGCCGCTGGTCACTTCGCCGACTTTGACGCCAGCGGCGAAAATCGGATAATGCGGCCGCGGCGGCGCGGATTTTCCTGCCATTTTGAATGCAATCAGTTTTTTCCTAACCTCATTGGCTTTTTGCCCTGCCAGGACTGCGCTGCCAATAAACCCACCCTTGTCGAATGAAACAAAAAAGCCGAGCCCGGCTTCGATGGGCGTGGTGTCTTCGTCCAGTTCATGGCCATAAAGCGGATAACAAACCTCCGTACGCAGGGTGTCGCGGGCACCCAGACCGCAGGGTTTCAGGCCAAACGGCCCGCCGACCTTGAGCAACGTGTCCCAGACTTGCCGGATGGAATCGTCACGTCCAATGATCTCAAATCCGTCTTCACCGGTGTATCCGGTCCGCGAAACCAGGATATCGGCGTCGTGGAAGAGAAAACCGCCAATCTCGTTTTTCTTCAGGTTCGTGACGCCATCCGCTCTCATGGCGCAGTTCGAGGCGCCGGCAATACATTGTCCAACGAATTCATTGACGCGCGGGCCCTGCAGCGCCACGGCAGCGTAACGGTGCGACGCGTTGGCCACCTGCAACGCCGTTCCCTGCGGAAATTGTGCCGCCTGTGCCTGGAGCCAGGCAACGTCCACTTCGACCCGTGACGCATTGATAATCAGCAGAAAGACATCGGCCGAAAGCCGGTAGGCGTAGAGGTCGTCGATGACACCGCCGCGTTCGTTGCACATCAGCGTGTATTGGCCCTGGCCGGAAGCCAGTTTGCGGATATCATTCGTCAGCGTGTGATTCAGGAAATCGCTGGCGCCCGCGCCGGTAACGATGACTTCG
>JBGPDH010000225.1:0-6451 GCA_041482195.1 Verrucomicrobiia bacterium | reverse complement strand
TCCGGATGGTCCACAATCGGCGCACGTTTGATGATGCCGGCGTTATTCACCAGAATGTCCACGCGACCGCAGTCCTTGACGATTTCCGAGACGATTTCCGCGGCGCGTTTTTGGGTGAGCTTGCCGAAATCCTCGGTGTAGGCGTTGAATCGGGCACCCAGTTTCTTCGCCTGCGCGCCGGTTTCAGTTTGGTCACCGATGTCCACGCTGACGGCGTGCGCGCCTTCTCGCGCGAAGGCGAGCGCAATGGCCTGGCCGATGCCCCGACTGGCTCCGGTGACCAGCGCGACTTTATGCTCGAAACGTTTTGTGCTCATAAATCATTTTCGACTTGGCAGGGTCGGCGCGCTGCGCCGACTGGACGCCACATCGCGCGGCGTCCCTACCCGAAGAATCGTCTACCTTAAATCCAGCGGCTTCACCCCGTCCATGTCGTCAAACGTCTGGTTTTCGCCGGCCATGCCCCAGATGAATTTGTAATTGCCGGTGCCGCAGCCGCAATGAATGGACCAGTTCGGCGACAGCACAGCGTCTTGGTTGTGCAAGAACAAGTGCCGGGTCTGCTGCGCTTCACCCATGAAATGCGTCAGCACGTTGTCGCCCAGGTCGAAATAGAAATAAATCTCCGTGCGCCGCCAGTGCGTATGCGGCGGGAACGAGTTCCACACATTTCCTTCTTCCAGTGCCGTGAACCCCATCACCAGCTGGCAGCTCTGAATACCACCCGTATGAATGTATTTATAGATTGTCCGCTTGTTCGCTGCTGTCTGTGAGCCCAGCGGCACCGGCGACGCATCCTTTGGCTTCATGGTCGCAGCGGGATGAACGGCGTGCGCCGGGCAGCTCAGGAAATAAAACTTCGCCGGATTTTTAGCGTCCTGGCTTTCGAAGGTGACCGATTTCGTTCCCATCGGCAGATAGACACAATCCAACCGGTCGAGCAAAAACGTTTTACCGTCGGCGTGGACTGCGCCCGCCCCGCCGATGTTGATGGCACCCAACTCGCGGCGTTCGAGGAAAAAAGCGCGGCCGGTTTCCTTATGGTTCGGCAATTCAACCGGTTTCAGCGGTACGACACCGCCCACCACCAGGCGATCAAGGTCGGTGAACAGGCCATGCAATTCACCGGCGGTGAAAAGGTTGGTGACGGCAAAAGTATCGCGAAGATGTTGGGTGGTCAGGGTTGCTACATCCTGCGGACGCGGCATCCGGCGGATGGTGTTTTCGAACATGACCTCAGTTTTGCAAAAGTAGAACCGTCAGGCAAAACTTTTAACTGTTTGTTGTAAAGCGGGCACGAATGAGCAACTTTTCTGGGATTAAATGATGCGGCGTAGGAGAGGTGTGCGGCGCAGGACCAGATGCACGACGGCCAGCGTGGCCAGAAACGCCAGAAGCGCCACTACAAGCCATTTCAGCAACGGCGGCAACGTCAGCCATGCGAACATCTGCGAGACCGCCACGACCACCGGTGGATGGATAAAATAGATTCCGAATGAGTTGTCAGACATCAACTTCGAGAGGCGGCCCCGGCCGTTGAAGTGTTCGCGGTAAAGCACCAGTAACCCGGCACACATCGCCATGCAGAAAAGCGACTCCCATAAGGCGTAGCCCGCGCTCTGCCAGCGCCAGCCTCCCACATAAGCGGCTACACCGTGTTGAAGTCCGCCTCCTAAAATGAGCAGCGCAAACCACGCTATCGGACTAAGGAACGCCGCCCCGATCAACAGTCTGTAGCCGAGCCGCCTTGGCAGGCTGACGAACCAGTTGTTGCGATACGCCACGATGCCAAGCGCGAACAGGACGATGTACTGCGTGAAGAAAGCCGGTTGAAAGTAGAGAAAACCCTTTCCCATCGGTTCCTCCGTGCGGATAAGAAAAGCAAACACGGCGATCACCAGTCCCGTGCCCATCAAACCGGCCAGCCGGGGTGCGGGCAGCACAGATGCTTTTGCTCTTGCCGGCACAATTATCCGGTACAGGCCATAGACCAGAGAGAAGATTAACAGCGCGATGGCAAACCACATTGGCCCGCCGCCCGTGAGCCAGTCACTGGAGGCGAGAAAGATGCGATAATATTCCACCATGCTGCCTTGGCCGGCTCGCAGCAGGTAGTGCATCAGAAACGGCTGAATAATGAAGATGTATATCAGCGACGGCACACCAAGCCGCACGAAACGGTCGGCCATAAACCGTCGGAACCCTTTGCGATCGAACGCGCCGGGAACGAAATATCCGGCGAGCAGGAAAAGTATCCCCATAAAAAAAGCTTGGGAATGCGCTTCAAACGTGAGGAATACGATGGAAGAAATGTTGTCTACCGGTTTCGGGTCGCTGTAATACCAACTGCCGATGTGGCTGTAGGTTATCGCGGTATGAAAGGCCACGACCCAAACAATCATCGTTGAGCGTAAATTGTCTATGTAACCGAGGCGGGTATTGCTTAGCGGTTGGCTGGACACGATATCATTTCGTCGAACGCATGACGCGAATCGCGACGTCTGGAACCTCAAATACATTCGGGGCAGGCTGACCGCCGTCTCGCGGTTTGCTGCGTTGTATGCGCGTTGCGCAGTTCATAGATGTCTGTGAGGCTCTTGGACAGGTTCGTGTCATTTAATGCCTCAACCGGAAATATGCGCGTGCAATCGTCGGATCATTGACCGGCCAACTCATCTGGCTGTTCGTCTCGGTACCCGCCACATCGCCCCAGGCCGCACTATTGCCCAAATCCACAAGGTTAGTCTGCAGAATCCAGCCGATATAATTTGTCGGCCAGGACACGGTCAGCGTCGAGCCCGCCAGGGATACACTGATGTTTGTTCCGGTGACCGGCACGACAGGATATGCGGGATTGTTGGTCGGGCTCAGCCACCATAACGCGCTCGTGACCCCGCGCGGATAATGCCGGCTGCCGAGCGGGTTGCCGCTGCCCGTGCTTTGCAGCTGGTCCGACCAGCCCTGGTACGGCGCTTCGTTCATCTCAAACGTTGCGTGAATCTGGTCCACGGTGCCGTCCACGTTGCTGTTGGAGATGCCCAGCACATTTTCCGTTACATATTGGCAGAGATACACCTTGCTCTGCCAGGTGTTGCCGTTCGCGCTCGACAGTTTCCATCCGCCGCTCGTCGCATCCAGGCAGCGTCCGGAAATCAGCACTGAGTTCATGTGATTCGACAACGCCTGCAACATCGCGGAGTACGGCCCGTCCGTCCGGTCCACCGCATTGGTCAGGCCCATCTGTGCCGGAACGGCCAGGCCTTCGACCATCGGCAGGATCGCCGAAAGATTGCTGCCGTCGAGAAATGCCGGAATGTAACCGGGCGATCCGCTGTAAGTATTCCACGCATTTGTGATGGTTCGGGCACAAGCCATCGCCGCATTTTGACAGGTCGCAGCGTCGGTAGTGTCGCCAATCCGGTTGAACATCGCCTGCATCGCCACGTACGCGGCCCAGCTCTTTACCGTCGTCATTCCATTCAATCGCGGTGATTTGAGCGATGGATCGAGGGCGTCGTAGGTGCTGATTTCAGAGGCCGAAGCACGATAGTTCAAGTAAGTTGTGATACCGTCGCGCGTCACTGCGTTTGTGTCGTCCCGCAACAGCATTGAAGTAAGGCAGGTTTGGAGCAATGCCGCGTTGTTTGTCAGCCACGCGTCGTTGCCACTGTCGCTCCAGTAAAGTCCGGCGCACAGAATCCAGTTTTGCAGTTCCTCCTGGCCCATGTATGAATACATGCTCTCGTAAGTCGTTGGGTCCGTTCCCGGCGCGAGTGAGGTTCCGCCGGAACCCATGTCGTGGTGAAACGAGAACCCGTTGGTCGAAACGACTAGACTGTTGGTGGCATTGTAGAGCGGATGATTAAAGCTGTACCCCGTGCCGTTGATCGCACCCGAATACGTGTCCAGCACATTGCGCAAGGCCCAGGGGTACATGTACGAATCGTAAAAGGCGTGATCCACCGTGAGGTCGAACGTGTTGATATAATTGTATTCACCTTCCATTTCCCGCCAGTACACCCGGTTGCTCGAGTCAATCAAACAGACCGTGTCAGCCATATAGCTGTGCAACGCGTGCGATGCCAGAAACCGGCGATAGGGATTCAACCCGGCGGCGGCTAGCGCTGTTTTGAGTTGCTGACAACGCGCTTGCGCGTCGCTAAATCCCGCAAAAGCCGCGTCAATGACGCTGTCCATTGAACCGAACAGCGATGTGTAATAGTACGAGCCCGAAACCCGCGCATCCAAAGCTGTGCCCCGGTAGTACGCCACAACGATCGTTAGCGTTTTTGTCTGCCCGGCTGGAACATTCAGATGAAAAGCGAACCCGGTGGTCATACCGCTCAATACCGCAGTCAGACTGGGGCCGCTCAACAGGTCGCAACTCCCCGTTTGCACCGCCAGCGCCGCCTCACCAACGCTGAAACCCTGGTAAGCGCCGGATGAATAACTTAGCGGTGTTCCGGCAGCGCGCAGACCAAAATAAAAATCTTCCGCGATGCTGTTTGTATTGTTGATGGTGAACACGAGCCAGGTGGCCGGCAGGAAAAACCGTCGTTTGTCGGTCATGGTGGCGGTGTTCAGATCGGGCATGTTCCAGGCCGGTGTGTAATGAGTAAACGCCAGCGCGCCGCTGTTGATGTTCCATTCGTCCATGCAGGGCGTGAGCGTTCGCTGAACGTTCGTGTTAGGGAAGAAGATGGCGTTGGATGAGATGTTGTTGGTCGATGCCACGAAAGGCAGCGCCTGCAATCCGACTGGTCCCGACAGCGCAATCACCACGCCTCCGCCGCCGCTGACGTACGGAATGGAAGCCGAGGACATTCCCAATCCACACCGGTCTCCCTGATAACCGTAGGCCAGGGTCGAGTACGTCCCCACCGCAGCGTGGTCCACGTTTACGAACACCAGTGCATTCGATGATACCAGGGTGTAGGCACAAGCTGAACCCGTCAGCATGAACACCGATGAGACCAAGACTCCGACAACGCGGAAGATGACCCGCCCCGCGAAAGCAGTCGAGTGGCCGTGGATGTTTTTTATCCGCATGGGCTCCAGGTAATGTCAGGGAGCCGGCTTTCGTTTCTGAATCGTCGCTATGGCCGACCGGAATCCGCCTTTACACTAACCCGGAATCTCTGCTTCGACAAGTTTCGCCAGAAGCATGAGCGATTCCTGCCAGCCCAGATAACAGGCCTCGGGCGGAATGACATCCGGTACGCCCTCCTGCACGACGTTCAGCTCTGTCCCCACGAATACTTTTTTCAGGGTTATAGTCACCTGAAGTTCCCCCGGCAGGTTCGGGTCGTCGAATTTGTCCGTATAGCGAATCCGCTCGTGCGGTACCAGTTCGAGGTACTTTCCGCCGAACGAATGGCTTTGCCCGGTGGTGAAATTTGTGAACGACATCTTGTAGGTGCCGCCGAGTTTGGCTTCCAGGTGGTGAACCTTGCCAGTGAATCCGTTCGGGGGAAGCCATTTGGCCATCGCGTCGGCGTCCAGGAACGCCCGATAAATTTTCTCAGGTGATGCACGGAGGACGCGGTGAAGCCGGATAGTATTCGTCGACATGATTTCCTTTCCTTTCTAAATAATACTATGAGGCAATAATAATCGCTCTGCAATGTCCGATTGTCATCTGACGATCGACCTCCCGTGGACTGCAATACAACAAGCTATGCACAATCTTTGACAACATTGGGTGAACACGTCTCCATTGGCGGTTGTATCTTCGGAACATGATAACGGACGGACAACGACCAAACGAAGGCGTTGAGCGTAATGAATTGTCACCGTCACAGGCAGAGTTGTGTGCCGTGGGTGTGGGCCGGGTGATAGCTCGGGTTTGGGCCGCGGTTGCAGCCCGGGTGCCGGTTGGCTATGAAGACGAGGCGGGATTTCATCTGGTCATGAAATCTCCTTCGCGCTGAGGCCGGTTGACCATTGTGAATTTCGCTGTTCGTTTTGGGTAGGCATAGGGGTTTTTGCCCGTGACGCGCTTTGAACAGCGACCCCAAAGTGGGTGCGTCACACTTCTGAGCGCCCGGGTGAGGGCGTAAAAACCTCATCGCCGCGGGGGGCCGGATGAAAATCCGGCCTCCGCTTTCTCTGGAGTATTATTTCCCGGGCAGCGAGCCGACAAATGTGAGCGCAGCGGCTATGAGTTTACGGCGATGTCTTCAACCAAATTGTCGAGGAGATTGAGCTGTAAGGGAGTGTCTCTACGGCTTGTGCAACCGGTAAAACGTGGCGGTGGCCGTGGATGTGTTGGTAATCACGTTATTACTGCCCACCACAGACGGATAGTTCGTCTCCGTAGTCCATGATCCGCCAGACAAACTAGCCGCTTGCTCCAAATTGAATCCTACCGCGGTTGTCGGCCAGGAAATCACAACCGAACCAGCCAGAGGCGTAATCGTCAGTGTCGGCACCCCGGCCTGCACGTTAAACG
>JBGPDH010000224.1:0-6484 GCA_041482195.1 Verrucomicrobiia bacterium | reverse complement strand
TGACGCCTTTGATATTCACGTCAATCACATCGGAAAATTCCTGCGCCGGGACTTCCCAAAGTTTTGCGTTGCGATTGAAGAGCGCCGCGTTGTTGAGCAGCAGGTCCGGCGCGCCAAGGGAGGACAAAATCCGCTTTGACCAGACGGCGACTTGTGAATCGTCCGCCACATTCACCACGGTAAAATCGTTCGGCGCCGCAAATTGTTTTTGCAGGCGGGTAATTTCCTTTTCCGAGCGGCCGCAGCCGACCACGACATGACCCAGCCGGATAAATTCCTCTGCCATCGCGCGCCCCAACCCGCGGGTTACGCCGGTGATGAGAATGGTTTTCATGATTGTTGGTAGGGACACCGCGCCGCGGTGTCCGGACAGTTCGGAGAGCTGTCCCTACCTTCTCAAATTCGTGGATTGAATTTGGACTCACGGGATAGTTGTTCCCATAATTTTCTTTCTGCATCGGAGACCTTCGCCGGGACGGCAATTCTGGTGACGACAAATAAGTCGCCGCGTCCTCCGTCCCGAATCGGCAGGCCGCGTCCGCGTACGCGAAGCTTTTGTCCACTCTGGGTTCCGGGCGGGATTTTGATGTTCAAGCGGCCATCGGGCGTCGGTACCGGAATTTCCGCGCCCAGCACAGCTTCCCAGGGTGCCAGTTCAGCTTCATAAACCAGGTTGTGATTCTCGACTTCAAAATCGGGGTGTTTGGCCAGCCGCACACGCAGGTATAAGTCGCCAGACGCTCCGCCGCCGATGCCGGCTTCGCCCCGCCCGGCGATGCGCAGACGTTGACCTTCGGTGACCCCCGGCGGGATTTTGACCTGATGCGTTTCAGTTTTGACGCTGCGCCCGATGGTATGGCGCACATTGACGGCGCGCACCGCACCGTGCATCGCCTCGTCCAACGTCACCATGATGTCACCCTCGATGTCGCGGCCACGCTCAGCGGTTTCCGCTTCTTCAAAATTTGAAAAACGCCCGAAGCCGCCCCGTCGTCCGCCCACGGAACCGAAGAGTTGCTCGAAGAAATCGCTGAAACCAGTGCCGCCGAAATGGAATTCAAAATCCTCACCACCCTGTCCTCGACCGCCATAGGCCTGTCCCCCGCGGAAATTTTCCCAGCCTGGCGGCGGGCGGAATTCGGCGCCGGATTTCCAGTTTGCACCCAGCTCGTCGTATTTCCTGCGTTTTTCCGGGTCGCTGAGAACCTCGTAGGCTTCGTTGAGCTCCTTGAATTTTTCCTCGGCCTTCTTCTTGTCCTTGGCCACGTCGTGGTGGTATTCCCGGGCCAGCTTGCGAAAGGCCTTCTTGATTTCGGCATCGCCGGCGCCCCGCGGGACGCCGAGAGTTTCATAATAATCTTTGTATTGAACGGGCATACATTCCGGCCTGCTAAGACGGCCATTGCGGGATAGAATTTGCCCGTTACGGGGAAATTGTCAAAAGTTTGCCACTGCCCGGGTCCGGGTCTATTTTGCCGGCTTGGTGGTGTTGTCCACACTCAAATAAGTCATGCCGGCGATTTCGCCGCTGCGCCGCCATACCCTTAATAGAAGTCGCGTTTCTTTGGCCTGGGTGCCGAACTTGACGGCATCCTTCGCATTTTTCACCGGGTGATGGTTGATTTCCACAATGACGTCTCCATGCTGCAAACCGGCATCAGCGGAATTTGAGTCGGGTCCGACATCCATTACCAACGCACCCTGGATAGTGTCAGGAATGCGTAATTCCTGGCGGATCTGTGGGTCCAAATCCCGCACGCTTACACCGTCAAGCGCATCGGCGTTATTATCCGGGTTGTTAGTTTGAGTATCGCTGTTCCGGCTTATCGACCCCGGCAATTCTGCCAATTTGACGGTAAACGTCCTGGGCTGCCCGTTGCGAACGACTTTCACCGTCGCTTCGGTTCCCGGCGAACATTCGGAGACCATCAGTGACAGATTGTCCGCATCCGTCACTTTGGTGCCGTTGAATTCAACAATGACATCGCCCGGTTGAATGCCGGCCTTCTGCGCCGGTGTTCCCGGAGACACATCATCCACCAGCGCACCGTTCTGGTCGGGCAGACCGAAGCTTTCCGCCAGGCCGGCATTGATGTCTTTCGGTTTAACGCCGAGATAACCGCGCGTGACTTTGCCGCTGTGGATCAACCGTTCCATGACATGACGCGCGAGGTTGATGGGTACGGCGAAACCGATCCCTTCGTTCCCGTAGGTGCTGCTGACGATGAAGGTGTTGATGCCCACCAACCGGCCTTCGGCGTCAACCAGTGCGCCGCCGGAATTGCCCGGATTAATGGCTGCGTCGGTTTGGATGAAATCCTGGTAATTCGGCTGGCTGCCGCCATCCTGTCCGCCAAACCGAAAACCACTGCGCCCGAGGGCGCTGACAATTCCCATGGTTACCGTCTGCTCCAGACCGAACGGATCTCCGATCGCCAGAACGAGGTCGCCCACCTCCACTTGATCGCTATCGCCCAGGGTGATGGCCGACAAATTTTTGGCATCGATTTTCAGAACTGCCACATCCGTTGGCGGGTCCGTACCGATGACCCGGGCGCTATACTCCTTGTCACCGGTGGTCGAGGTGACCTTGACTTTGATTTCGTCGGCACCATCCACGACGTGGTTGGCCGTCAAAATATAACCTTCCGGAGAAACCACGACGCCGGAACCGAGGCTTTCCTGCCGGCGTGTGCGGGGTTGATTTCCCTGCGGCAATCGATCGCCAAAGAACTGGCGAAAGAATGGGTCATTCAAAAAGGGGTTCCGATAGGGACGCACATGAACGATGCGCGTGGAATAAATGTACACGACACAAGGTGCGGCCTGTTTGATAACGGGGGCGAAGCTGACGCCGAGCTTCGCAGTGCGATTCAGTGGAGTGGTTTCGACCTTGATATCCGGTTTTACTTCTTGTGCCCAGGAAGTCAGGTGAAACAAAACAACTGCGGCCACCACAGTCATCAGCAATGAAAAAAACCCTATTAGTGCCCGTGAAAAACGATTCATAAATTGAGCGAAATAATTCATGAACATTGACAGCATTCCTGCCCGAATGTTCAAACCCCTCCGCCCTTCCGGACGAGCGATCCCGTCAATCGACGCTTGTCATTGCTGCTGCGCTTTTTGCGCGTCTTCGGGCTTAATGATCTCGACTTTGGCGCCTCGTTTTATTTCGTCAGCCGAAGGTACCTTGATGATATCGCTGGTGACCGGTTGGGGGTGCTCGATGGCGAGTAATTCGACGGTGAAAAGCAGTGTGGAGCCGGGTTCAATTCGTGGCGGCCGCCCAGCCACCCCGTAGGCGAGATCCGACGGGACAAACAAATCCCATTTGGAGCCGACCTTCATATGAGTGAGCGCTTCGGTCCAGCCGCGGATCACACCCCCCACCTGAAACTGTGTTTTCTCCGAACTGTCGAATTTCGTTCCGTCAATCAACCGGCCTTCGTATCGGACAGTCACGATGTCGTTGGCGTCCGGAGAGGCCCCGCTGCCGTCGGTGATAATTTTATACTGCATACCGTCGGGTAAAGTGACGACACCCTTCTTTTGCTTGTTCTTGGCCAAAAAGGCCTCGCCGGCTTTCTGGTTTTTTTCTGCGGCTTCCTGGCGTCGCTTTTCCGCCTGGGCCCGAAGTTCCTGGCCAAATTGAGTCAGCGTGGTTCGCATTTCCGGCGTGGTCAGTAACGTGTCGCCGCTGCCCTGAGCATCTTTCATCCCTCGTACCAGCAAATCATAATTCAGATTGGTGACTTCACCGGACTTGAGTTGCTGCCCGTACATCATTCCAATCGCGTAACTGACGCGCTTGGTTTCATTGCCCAGGACATTGGTATCGTACGCCAGCAGGGCTGGCAGGATTGAAAATGAGAAAACAGCGGTTAATATAATGGCTTTCATGGTTAATTCGTGGGCTTATTTTGAGGATTTACCTCCAAATTGCAACCCTCTTTTAATTTCAACACCGGGGCGCGCAAAATGTTTCCCCGCTGCACGTATCCTGCTATAGTCCACGCAACTTGTGCGAACTATAACCTGCCAATTCAGCAAAGACCACTCATTCCAATGTTTCCGTTGGATGGTTTCTATTATCGCCGTGTGTGGAATTCTGCTGCAATTCAACCCTGCGGCGGTGGTGGCGGCTGATAACACCAACGCCCCATCCCGGCTGGCCCCCGGCCCCAATGACGGCCGCATCGCTTACATCACCGCACGGTTGTTGGAAGAATACCATTACTCACAACAACCGCTGGACCGGGCCATGTCGGAAAAGTTTTTTGACGGCTATCTTGACTCTCTGGACCCCCAACATCTCTATTTTCTCAAATCGGATATAGCGGACCTGGTCCAGTACCGGACCAACCTCGACACCCTTACCATCAACAATCGCGGGGTGGCGGATCTCACGCCGGCGTATCAAATTTTCAAACGTTATCTGGAACGTTTGAAACAACGGGTTGCCTACGAGGACAAACAATTGAAACGCGACCGGCTCTCATTGGACACGCACCAGAACATTCTTCTGGACCGGCGTGATGCTCCTTACCCCAAAAACCTGGGCGAGGCAAAGCAGCTCTGGCAACAGCGGTTGACCTATGATTATTTGCAGGAGGTGCTCGCCCGCAGAATCTCTCCCACCAACAGCGATGTAATTCTGCCGCTCCCCAAAACTGCGTCCCAGGAAATCACCGACAAGCTGATGCGGCATTACCACTGGCAGTTGCGCCTCTTCACCAATTGGGATAACAGCGATGTATTACAGACATACCTCAACGCCCTCAGTCACGCCTACGATCCACACTCGGATTACCTTAACGTAGGCCACGCCCAGGACTTCTCCATCGACATGAACCTGGCGCTGTTCGGCATAGGAGCGCAGCTTCGTTCGGAAGACGGTTATTGTACGATTGTCTCGCTCGTGGACGGCGGACCGGCGTCCAAGAGCAAACAAATCAAGCCCAAGGACCGCATCGTCGCCGTCGCCCAGGGCAAACAGACGCCTGTGGATGTCGTGGACATGGATATTAATAAAATCGTCCAAATGATTCGCGGCCCCAAAGGCACGGAAGTGCGGCTGACCATCATCCCGATTGACGATCCTCATGCGCGCCGTGTCGTGACCCTGGTTCGCGATGAAATCAAGCTCGAGGGAGCCAAGGCCGAGTTGCTGGAAATTCCAAATGGACATGGCGGCACCAACCGGCTCGGCGTTATTGACCTGCCGTCCTTTTACGCCACAGTCGATTTGCCGGGCGATAACGGTGACCCTACAAAAAAGAGCACCACCGTCGATGTCAAGCGCCTGATCAAAAAGCTGGAGCAGGAAAAGGTCGCCGGCATCATCCTCGACCTGCGCAGCAACGGCGGCGGATCGCTCGAAGAAGCCGTTGATTTCACCGGCCTGTTTGTCACCAACGGGCCGGTCGTGCTGGTCCGATCGCCGGAAGGCCATGTGGCCATCGACCAGGACACTTCAACCTCTGCCCTTTATCGCGGGCCGCTGATTGTCCTGGTCAACCGGTTCAGTGCTTCGGCAACCGAAATTGTGGCCGGCGCCTTGCAGGATTATGGGCGCGCCCTGATTGTCGGCGACGTCTCGACGTATGGCAAAGGCACGGTGCAAAACCTGAATCCTTTGCGGCCATTCATCTGGTCGGCAGATGAATCACCCTCCAACAATCCCGGCACGGTTAAAATCACCATCCGCAAATTCTATCGCATCAGCGGTGCCTCCACCCAGCTGAAGGGCGTCACACCCGACATCGTGCTGCCGGACACACTGAATGCATCGACTGATATCGGTGAAAGTTCCCTTCCGGACGCGATGCCCTGGGATACCATTCCCAAGGTGGATTACAGCCCGCTGAACATGGTGCAACCTTATTTATCCCAACTGCACAAATTATCTGATGAACGCGTGGCCACCAATCAGGA
Organism: Verrucomicrobiia bacterium; assembly: GCA_041482195.1. Taxonomy (GTDB): domain Bacteria; phylum Verrucomicrobiota; class Verrucomicrobiia; order Limisphaerales; family UBA11358; genus UBA11358. Next base: position 547 of record JBGPDH010000224.1, on the reverse strand, counting down.
TTTTATTTACATTCGACAGGACATCGACCAGTTCAAAAAATTGCAGGCCGATAAGACCGCCTCTTTGAATGAGCAGGAGCAACTCAAACTGGCGCAGGAGAACGCCAAGCGCCAGAAGCAGCGCGATGCGGAACGGAATCGACGCAAACCTCCCAATGAAAAGATTTACGAAATCACGCTTGCAAACGCCAACGAGCGCGGCCTGCCGCCATTACTCTGGCCGACCAACATGACCTCGGGCCCGGTTTCAACCAACAAATCGGTCTTCATGACTAATGCGCCACCGCCAACCGATCCCTGGCTCGATGAAACCGAACATATCCTGGAAGACTACGTTTCGCTTCTGGATAAGAACCATTGGCAGTCGACCAATCAATGAATGAATTCGACGACGGCCAACGTCACCTGCCCGACCTGCAAAAAGTCCGGCGATTGGTGTGCCACTGCATGGGGTCCGTTCTGCTCGCAACGCTGCAAGTTCATTGACCTTGGCGAGTGGTTCGGTGGTAAACACGTCATTTCCGAACCGTTGCCGCCGGAACACCTT
>JBGPDH010000223.1:0-6493 GCA_041482195.1 Verrucomicrobiia bacterium | reverse complement strand
GACGCCATGCGCGAGATGATTCTGGCGGACAACCTGCAAGACCGGAAGGAAGCATTGGCCAAGATCCTGCCTTATCAAAAGGAGGATTTTGTCGGCATTTTCAAGGAACTGAAAGGCCTGCCAGCGACGATACGTTTTCTTGACCCGCCGCTGCACGAATTTCTTCCGCACGACCACGCGGCGCAGAACGATTTGGCAAAAAAAATGGGTGTACCGGTCGAAAAGATTCAACAGCGGGTCAAGGAACTGCACGAGTTCAACCCGATGCTCGGTTTTCGCGGCTGCCGCCTCGGCATCGTTTATTCGGAAATTTCAGAAATGCAATCGCGGGCTATATTCGAAGCCGCTGCCGAAGTCCAGAAATCCGGGATCAAAGTAAAACCCGAAGTCATGATTCCGCTCGTCGGATTCAAGAAGGAACTGGACCTGCAGGTCGAAGTCGTCCATCGCGTGGCCCAGGAAGTGATGAAGGAAAAGGGCGTGAAGCTGGATTACCTTGTCGGCACGATGATAGAAGTGCCGCGCGGCGCGCTGACGGCCGACGAAATTGCGAAGACCGCGCAGTTCTTCAGCTTTGGCACCAATGACCTGACACAGACGTGCCTCGGCATGAGCCGCGATGATTCCGGCAGTTTCCTGCCACCGTACACGGAACTGGAAATCATCAAAAAGAATCCGTTTGCTTCAATTGACCAAGCCGGTACCGGGCAGTTGATGAAAATGGCAGTTGAGAAAGGTCGTGCGACGCGGCCCGACATCAAGCTGGGTATTTGCGGCGAACACGGCGGTGACCCTGATTCGGTGAAGTTTTGTCATCGCCTGGGATTGTCTTATGTCAGTTGCTCGCCCTTCCGCGTGCCGGTGGCCCGTTTGGCCGCCGCTCAAGCTGCCCTGGAAGAAGAAGCTGCCAAGGTGAAAAAGAAATAGCTGACAAAAGCTATATTTTAATCAGGAGCAGTCGCATCGAGCGCAGTGAAGAAGCGATTTCCGCGCGGGAGCCAATAGTGATTATGGTCGAGAGACATCACGACGGCGATCGCCTTGCCCACGATCCGATTTCGCGCCACTGATCCGTAATAGCGCGAATCGAAACTGTTGTCGCGATTGTCGCCCATCATAAAGTAATGGCCCTCCGGTACCCGTACCGGGCCAAAGGTTCGCATGGCGGGGACTTCCGGTATCGCCATCACAGCGTGAGGATGAGCCGTCAGCTGCTCGGTGGCAAAAAGACTGTGTTCGCGTTCGACTTCGGGCAATTGATTCGAAACGTCAGAGGGCAGGGGAGCGTAATCAACCGGTTTGCCGTTGATGATGAGTTGGTCATTCCGCAATTCTACGGTATCGCCCGGCAACCCGACGACCCGTTTGACCAGGCGCGTGCCGTCGCGGGGTGAGTAAAACACCACGATGTCCCCGCGTTGCGGGTTTGCCCATTGCGCCACATGCCAGGTACTGAACGGCACCTTCAGATCGTATGCCAGTTTGTTGACAAAAACCCGGTCACCGACCAGGATGGTCGGTTGCATGGAGCCGGACGGCACGTCATTCCAATCGGCAAGCGAGGAGCGCACGGAGAACAGGATTAGCGCCAAAATCAACAAGGGCCGGATCTCCTGCCGCCACCAATGGCGGGCACGGGAACGGAAATTTGCAGGATTCATTTGAAATTCGACCGGCGAGAACGGAAGTTGTTCAATCGAAAAAACGCGAAACCGGCTAAATACTCAGGATATTCATGGGAAAGTCTGAGTGGGATTTGCCTGCCTGACAGTTAAGCGCTATTGAAACGCTGCTTCAGATAGTGGTTATTTTGACCATCAGTTCTCCCTTGTCGTTTATAAATGTCTCCGGTTTCGGCAGATCCCGCCTTGCAGGGCCCTGGGTGACCCGGCCATCGGGGTTAAAGGTCGAGCCGTGACAGGGGCAGAAGAATGAACGATCCGGTTCCGCATCCAGTTTGCATTTCTTGTGCGTGCAAATCGCCGATAAGGCAAACAAGCTTTCGCCCTGGCGAATCACAAAAAATCCCTGGTTGCGGAAGCGGGCGTAAACACCGTCAACCGCGTAATCGGCAGCCGGTCCCGCGTTGACCAGCCGGATTTTGGGTGCAGACGAATTCGTGCCGGGTGGCAACGAACTGCAACCTGCCACCGCCGTGACGGCCAGGATCAGGAACTCCCTGCGATTTATTCCCGTCGCCATGATTTAAAATTGGAAAACCAGACTCACGATAACACCCCAGTGGGTGTCGGCGCGCGCGGTCTCATTGATGGGAAAAACAAATCCAACCCCAGGCCGGGGTTGGATCTGGCCGATGGCCTTGAGGTTAAGGCGGAACGCGACGTTTCCCAAAATACTGTTTCGGCCGGGATTGCCCTGGTTTAACTCAGTTTCTCCGATTAACTCGAAAATCGGAACGAATTCCTGCACTGCCGGTAACGGCAAAGTCCGGTGAGGGATGGTATAAGCAAATACAAAACCGTATTCGAATGCCTGTAAGCCGCCGTCCGGGCCGGGGCCGAACAGCGTCGAATAACCGAGAACAGATTGGAGTGTAAAATTGCCTACCTTGAGGTCGTCGAACAATTTTGGAACCAGTTCGGTGTTCTGGCTTACCTCTGATCCGGTGGGGATACCGACCTCAGCGGCGACGCCTAGCGTGGAATCAAGCAACCCATTTGCTGAAACGAATTGATAAAATGGACAGCGCGCGCCCAGGTCAATGTTTCCGAAGCCCTGTGACGTCCCGTCCGGTGATGCCTCGCGCACGAATGGCACTTCCAGTTCCAGAGTCATAACACCGAAAGCTTTTTCAACCTCCGCTTTCACCTCGTCACTATGCTGGCTGCCGGCGGCGGTGTGCAACCAGTCCACACGCGCTTCGCCGGGTTCCAGGTCCGAATCATCCACCAGAAACGGTTCCGGGAACACGCCCTGGCCATATTCACTACGATGATCGAGCCAGTCGAACAACCCGTAACGCGTTACCGTCGGCTGTTCAGACTGTTCGGATACAGCCACTTCATCCGCCCATAACATCGGGAGATACAAAAATGTGACCAGAAACAGCACGAACCTTTTGTTCAGCAACATCATGCCGTCGACAATAATCATCCCCGGTTGAGTACGCTTCCGTTCATTTGCGATTTTTTGACGGCGACTTGCTAATCACTTTTGGCGGCGACGACGACAAGATATTTGCTCATAGCGTTAAAAATGGCACATTATGTCCGTGCCTAAACCGGTCAAATTGCCAGTAGAACCGAGCGACACGGAACGATTTGTCGTCGCGCCGGCGTTTACCGAACGCCCGGCATGGAATGCCATCGGCGACGGCTGGCGGCATTTGCACGGCAGCGTACGGGGCGTGGGGGTGAGTTTTGAATGGCATGACTTTGAAACCCGGACGGAATTTGACTGGGGCAAAAGTTTTCATCCCGGCAGCGTCGAAGTCTGTCTCAATCTTGCGGGCAACGGAACCGTCGCTTTCAATGGTCAGAAGGTCACTTTCACGCCGTTGACTGCGGGCTTTTATCGGCGCGGAGAACAACCGTTGCTCGCTACGCGACAGGCGGAGGAGCGACACCAGTTTTTAACCGTTGAAATGTCGTTCGACTTTTTGCGACGCCATCTGGGTGATTTTGTGCCGTCACTGCATTCTCTGGTGCGGGAAGTGATTGCCGGAAAACCCGAAAAGTCCGCCGTGATGACACCGACGCGTCTAACCAGCCGCCAGCAACAACTGCTCGCAAGTTTGCGCGAAGCACCCGTGCTCGCTGCGGCGCAGAAACTCTGGTACCAGACGAAGGCGCTTGAACTGGCCGCGGAATTGTTCTTCCTCGCCCCGGGCGAGAGTGAATTGTTTTGTCAGCGGCAGCAGCGTCTATCCGCTGAACGTGTCGAAAAGGTGATTGCCCTGCTCCGCGAAAAACTGGTGGATCCGCCCAACCTCGAAGAAATCGGCCGCTCCGTCGGTTGCAGTCCGTTTCACCTGAGCCGGACCTTCTCCGCGGCGACGGGTATGACCATTCCGCAATATCTTCGCCAGTTGCGCCTGGAACGGGCTGCCGAACTGTTGCGCTCGGGCAAGTTCAACGTCACTGAGGCAGCACTGGAAGTCGGCTATTCGAGTTTGAGTCACTTCAGTCAGGCATTTCATGAAACGTTTGGTTGTTGTCCGGGGCTCTATCCCTTGCGCACGCTGACACAGAAAACCTCGCTCAAGCAGAAGAATTAACGGGGTAAGCTTCACTCCGCGCCCGTGCCAACCTGAAGTCCGGAAGAGCGTCAATGGAGCAATCCCGGGCTCAGCGTCGACGGGAAAGCCTGTTTTCAAGGAAAAATGAGCTTTCAAGAGCGGCTGGAGTTGTAAACGTGAAATATTTCACAAACTTTTCTTGCAGACGAGACGCTCAACCGCTAAACATTTCGCCCAATGTTTGCGGAGCGAAGGACAAAATTTGACTGACGGACGGGTTTTTCTGAGATGCCAGCGATTTTCCCGAAGTGGACAAACCAGTTGCCTTTTTTGATTGCTGCCGGCCTTGTGCTGGTGGGTGGTGCCGTCACGGCCGGGGTCACTTATTATTTCACACCCAAATACTCGCGCGTGGGCTACGAACCGATCCAGCCGGTGCCCTTTTCACACGCGGTTCATGCCGGTCAATTGGGTGTTGACTGCCGTTACTGCCATACCACCGTGGACAAGTCATGGTTTTCCAACATCCCGTCGGCCTCCACCTGTATGAATTGCCACAATCAGGTGCTCAAAGATGATCCGCGGCTGGCTCTGGTCCGGGAGAGTGCCACTAATAATGTGCCCATCCCCTGGGTGCAAATCCACCGGATGCCCGATTACGCGTATTTCAACCATTCCGTCCACGTGCGCCGTGGGATCAGTTGTGTGGAATGTCACGGGCGGGTGGACGAGATGGACGAGGTGCGTCACGCCAAATCCCTTACCATGGCATTTTGTCTGAATTGCCACCGGGACCCGGCGGCGTTTATCCGGCCCGAAAACAAGGTCACGGACCTGGGCTGGCAATGGAGCACAAACGCCGGGGTCGCCGCTGAAATGCAAACCACCAACGGTGCCAGGTTCGTCGACGACTGGCATGTGCAATCGCTCGATAACTGTTCAGCCTGCCACCGATGATGAATTTACGATTTACGATTTACGATTTACGATTGGCGCCCGCGAGCGGGTGTGGCCGTGGATTTTTTTCCAATCACCAATCATCAATCACCAATCACCAATTGGCCCCGCGAAGAATTTCGTCCGTCGTTTTCGAATGAATTCCAACACTACAACTTCAACTTCGCCTGCCGTGACGGGCCGCCATTACTGGCGGAGCCTGGATGAATTGTCCGACACGCCGGAGTTCAAGGAGTGGCTGCAGCGCGAATTTCCGCAGGGCGCGAGTGAGTTTACCGACCCGGTTTCCCGCCGGCACTTCGTCAAAATCATGTCGGCGTCATTTGCGCTGGCCGGCCTGGGTCTGATGGCCGCCGGCTGCCGGCGGCCGGAAGAGGAGCTGGTGCCATTCTCCAAGGCGCCGGACAAAGGTTATGACTACGGCATGCCGCAATATTTCGCGACGGCCATGCCGACGAGCACGGGAGCCATTCCGTTGGTCGTAAAATCGTATGACGGCCGGCCCATTAAAATCGAGGGCAACGCGTTATATCCCGGCGGGAACGGCGGGACCGATCGTTATGCCCAGGCGTCCATTTTGAATCTGTACGATCCCGATCGCGCGCAGCGATTTGCGGCCAGAAATGACAAATCCGGCAAATTGGAAACGGTTTCCAGCGAGGAGGCATTCGATTTCCTCGATGGCTTGACGTCAAAATTCTCCGCGAATCAGGGCGAAGGGCTGGCCTTCCTGGCCGAAAGCAGCACCTCACCGTCGCGATTACGACTACAAAAACTCATCGGACAAAAGTTTCCGAAGTCGCAGTGGTTTACGTATGATGCGATTGATTCAGGGATTCATCAGCGAGCCGCAACGCGGACATTCGGGCAGCCGGTGCGTCCGGTTTATCGATACGACTTCGCCCGTGTTATCCTGTCATTGGATTGCGATTTCATCGGTTCGGAAGAGGATGTGGCTGGTAATATTCGCCGCTTTGCCCAGGGCCGTCGCCTGGAGGGGCCGGGTGATTCAATGAACCGGCTCTATCAGGTTGAAAGCCTCTTCAGTTCGACCGGTTTAAATGCCGATCACCGGCTGCGGGTTCCGGCCAGTTTGGTCGGGCAGGTCGCCGCCGCCATGCTGGCAGAAATTTCGGGTTCACCTGCGGCCATTCCGGCCGGGATTGATCCAAAATGGATTTCTGAATGTGTGAAAGACCTGAAAGCGAATGGCCATCATTCGCTAGTCGTTGCCGGACAGCGGCAGCCGCTTGAAGTTCACTCGCTGGCTTTCGCGATGAATGCGGCACTTGGTAGCATCGGCAAGACCGTAGTTTTAATTCCAGCGACGCAAAATTC
>JBGPDH010000222.1:0-6494 GCA_041482195.1 Verrucomicrobiia bacterium | reverse complement strand
TTTCTTACCTTCACCCTGCGTGGCGCGCCGTCTGCTGCCGGGCGTGTGCATTTTTTTGTATACACACCCCGCGGCCATGTGCCCCGCGATCCCGGAAACTCCGCCTGCGAGGCGATTGATATTCTCATGCACTCCAAGGAAATCGTTGCCATTGCGATTTTCGGCGTGACGTATCTGCTGCTGAGCGGCCGACAACTGCACATTTTGCCGTTGAACCGGCCTGCCGCGGCCTTGCTCGGGACGGTGTTGATGGTCGCTTGCGGTATCCTGACGCCCGAGCAGGCCTATCATGCCGTGGACTACGATACACTGGTCCTGTTGCTCGGCATGAGCCTCATCTCGGCCTATCTTTACCTGGCCGGTTTCTTTGAATGGACAGCCGATTGGGTCTTGCGCGTCGCCAAGACCCCGCAACGGTTGCTTCTCTACCTGACGCTCACGGCCAGCGTTTTGTCGGCGTTGCTGGTGAACGACACGGTCTGCCTGATGTTGACACCGCTGGTTGTCGCCGTTGTGGTACGCGGGCGGTTGCCTTTGCTGCCCTACCTGCTGGCACTGGCAATGAGCGCCAATATCGGCAGTGCCTGTACGCTCGTAGGCAATCCGCAAAACATGATCATCGGTCACCTGTCCAGGATCCATTTCGCCAGTTTTTGCCTGTCGCTCCTCCCGGTTTCCATCGCCGGGCTGCTGGTTGAATTCGCCATTCTGAGCTTTGCCTTCCGCAAGACGCTGCGCGCTGTTTCGATTCAACCCGTTGAAGCACCACAACGCCCGCTGGACCGGCGTCTCCTTGCGTTGACTCTTGGCGTGCTCGCGCTGGTGTTTGCGGGGTTTGTAACCGGATTTAATCTCTCCTGGACGGCGCTGGGGGGCGCAGCGCTGGTGATGGTCATCGCCCGGCGTGATACGCATGCGGTGTTCAAACTCGTGGATTGGAACCTGCTGTTCTTTTTTGCCGGTCTCTTCGTCGTTGTGGAAGGACTCAACAGTACCGGCCTGCCCGACCAGATTTACAATCATCTCCGCGGCCTTTTCGGTTCGAGCGTCGGAACCCAGGCGTGGAACCTTGCCTGGTTCTCGGTGGCCGGTTCCAATGTTTTCTCCAACGTGCCGTTCGTGCTGGTCGCCGGCAAATGGATTCCCGGTTTTGCCCAACCCGAACTCATGTGGAAGGTCATGGCCATGGCCACCACCTTCGCCGGCAACCTCACCATCCTCGGTTCCGTCGCCAACATCATCGTCGTCGAATCCGCGCGCCAGCACATCCGGATCGGTTTTTGGGATTACGCCAAAATCGGCATTCCGGTGACGTTACTGACGACCGCATTGGGAGTGGCGATTATGCTGTTGGTGGGATAAACGCCGTGTGTCGACGCGCGCTTTGAGCGCAAACGGTGCATTCGCCCCGGGGTCAAAGAATAGTTGAAAGCGAGCCGAAGTAGCCTGACAATCAAGACATGAAAGTCCAAATCGTTCCGGCGTGTTGGTTAATGGCGGCTGGGGGAGTTCTTTTCCTGATTTCCGGCTGCAGTTCCCCCAAACCCGTAACCGCCCAGGAGGCGAATTATCCGGTGGACAAGATTGACGCACAGAGTTTGTTCGTCGAAAACTGCGCCACCTGCCACGGTAAGAATGGACGCGCCCACAACTTGCATGGCTTGATCGTCGGCGCGCAGAATTTCGCCAATCTGGAATGGCAGGTTTCCACCACGGATAAACAGATTATCAATGCGATCCAAGCTGGTCCGGGCCCGATGCCGGCTTTCGCGACGAAACTATCTCCATCCGAAATTGAAGCGCTGGCCAAGTACGTACGCACCTTCAGGACAACGGAATAGGTCCGTGGCATGGGGAGCCGAAAATCAACCGTTGTTGGCAGGAAAAATGCATTCAGCTAAATTATACAGATGAAAATGAGCCCCATCGTAAAACTTTTCCTGCCGGGAGCTTTGTTATCGGCCTTTTTATGGATCTCCGGTTGCGCCACAGCCCCGCCGGTGGATTGGAACAGCCGTGTCGGGCACTACACCTACGCGCAGGCCATCAATGAACTCGGCCCGCCCAACCGGGAAGTTCGTCTCAGTAATGGCGCGAAGGAAGTCAAATGGTTCGTTCCGGCCGTTGGCACTATCGGCACGCCCAATAGCATGAATAACGGTTTAGGTGTGGGCCCAAATACTATCGGAACCAGCCCCGCCAGCTTCAGCGACCGTTATCTGCAATTGACATTTGGCGGCAACGGCGTGTTGACCGATTGGTCGAAAAATTATTAGATCAATTCAGCGCCACACCGCGCCGGATGTAGGTGGGAATGTCGAGGTCTTCGCCTTTGTGAATCGTCGGCTCGCTTTTGTCGAACCGGCCCTTGGAAATAATCGCCAGCGGCAATTGCGCCTGTCGCATACGGGCAACAACCTTTCGCCCGCGCCCGCCGCCATGCCGGGCCAATATTTGTTCGCGCTGTTCCGGCGACAAGGCAGGTCCCGCAGGCGCGCAACGTGTGGTTGCCCGCCCCGGACCGCGGGCCGCCGTTGGCTCCTCCGAATCGGGTCCCGCCGCCGCCAGCAGTTCCACCGCCGGCGCGGGGCCGTTTTGTTTCGCTGCGATGACCGTCACGGAAAGTAGAGTTTTCATCGCCTCATCCACGACCGCGCCCATGATGATCTGCGCGCGTTCGCAATGGCGGTTGATTTGTTCCATCACGCGACCGACCTCGGCCATCGTCAAATCTTTGCCGCCCATCACGCTCACCAGGACCGCGTCGGACTCCGCCAGCACCCGACCTTCGTCCAGCAACGGATGGTTGATTAATTTTTCCACCACTTCGCGCGACCGCGCAGGGCCGGAGGCTTCGACGGCGGCAAAGGCGCTTTCCGAATGGCGGTTGCGCAACAGCGCACACAGATCGTCGAAGTGAATCTGAATCAAGCCGGGCCGGGTAAGCAGCTGCCAGACGCCGCGGACACCTTCCAACAGCAGTTTGCCGGTAATGCGAAACGTGTCGAGCACGCTGGTGTTTTCGTCAATCAATTTGAAGGTTTTCTGGCACGGCAGGCAGATCACGCCGTCGGCGATGGATTTGAGCTGGTCGAGGCTTTGTTGCGCCTGTTGTTGGCGGCGGTTGCCTTCGCACGCAAACGGGAGCGTCACAAACGCCAGCACGAGTGCCCCTGTCTGCTTCGCCGCCCGTGCGAGCACAGGGGTAATGCCGCTGCCGGCGCCACCGCCCAGACCGGCGACAATAAAAATTACGTCGGCGCCATCACACGCGGTTTTGAGCGTGGCAAATTGTTCCTCCGCGATGGCCCGGCCGCGTTCCGGGTCACCGCCGGTGCCCAAACCCCGCAACAATTTGGTCTCCAGATGAATTTTCAAGGCCACCGTCGAGCCGGCGAGTGACGTCGCATCCGTATTGACCGCCACAAAACCCGCACCGGCAAATTCCTCCCGGTTGACGGTCTCCAGTAAAGCAACGCCGGCGCTGCCCACGCCAAATATTTTGGCGACGGGCATCGTGGCCGGCTCGAGCGTTGCGGGGGGGGGTTCAGTTTTGGTTTTCATGACGGTGGATTTTAAGAGCGTTGCAGAAAACGGCGCAACGTGCCCTTGATTTCCTGCGCCAGCGACGGTTTACCTTCCCGTTTGCGGGTCTTGAACGCACCAAATTTCACCAGTCCGATGGCGGTGACAAATTCCGGTTGATCGAGCGCGGATTTGAGGCCGCTGATGGAATTGGTCTGGCCGAGGGAAACGGGCATTTGCAGAACCTGTTCGGCGAGTCCGGCGATTTGGGGAACGCGTGCACAGCCGCCGCATAGAAAAACCCCGGCACGTAAATAATTATACAGTCCGGCCTGCTCCAGGTCCTGTGCGACCAACTGAAAAACTTCCTCCAGCCGCAGCGACATGATGCGCTGCAAATGCTCGACATTGATGGACTTGAGCGGCAGGCCGAGCTCATTGGTAATGGTAACCGTCTGGCCCCGGATTTTCTCGTCCATTAAGGCAGACCCGTGTTCGAGCTTGAGCTTCTCAGCCCGGCTCAAGGGCACCTTCAAACCGTAAGCCAGATCATTGGAAATGTGATCACCACCCACCGCAAGCACGCCCGTATGCCGGATGACGCCGCCCGCGTACACGACGTAATCGGTTGTCCCGCCGCCAATATCAATCACCAGCGCACCCAGCTCCTTCTGCTCGCTGGTCAACAGGGCGAGGGAGGAGGCGAGTCCGTTGAAAACGATTTCGTCCACCTCCAATTGCAGACCTTTCACGACCCGGATCGCGTTCTGCAACCGGTTGGTATGGCCATGCACCACATGGACATCCACTTCCAGCCGTGACCCCAGCATTCCGACCGGGTTGGTCACGCCGTCCTGGCCGTCCACAAAAAAATGCTGGCGAATGGCGTGGACGACGTTGTTTTCAGTGGGCAAGTTGATTGCTTTCGCATTCTTAATCACGTCCTGCACGTCGTCCTCGGATATTTCGCGATCGGCCGAAACCACCGGATGGACGCCGCGATTATTGAAGCCGCGGATGTGTCCGCCGGTGACGCCGAGATAGACATTGCGGATCTCCACGTCGGCCATCTGCTCGGCCTCGACGATGGCGTTGCGGATATCCTCTTCGGCCTGGGTCGGGTCCGCGATCTCGCCCTTGCGTACGCCACGCGAACGCGACTGGCCAAGGCCGATGATATTCAGCGCGCCATCGGCACTGCGCTCGCCCAGGACGGCGCAGACCTTTGACGTGCCGATTTCCAGACCGACGATAATGGATGAATCGTCAAACATTTTTCCTCCGGACGGGTGGGGGGTTGTTTTGTCGGGGCAACCCGACCGGCGCCGCACCGGCTTCCATCCAACGAACCGGCACGTTGTTGGAAACCGCCAGGTTGACCGCCGCAATCGCCCTGTTCATGCGTTGTCCCAAGTCGTAAATCTCGCGCCAGCGTCGCAGTTGTTGATCCAGGTTGTCGAGACCAAAAGTGATTTCGCCGCCCTGCTCCGTCGTCGCCACCACCACGCCGGGGGACGACACGTCGATGCGCCGCAGGTTCACCAGTCCCGTCATCACCGAGCGGTTGAAAGTGCCGACCAGTTGCAACGCGGCGGTGACCTGGGGCGATTCCACCCGCTGGCCGGGCTGCAATTGGTACACGTTCAATCCGACGATCACCGGCAATTGGTCCCGGATCTGGGCCAGGGGTATCACACACAGCCGCGGGTCCAGCGGTTGCATGACGTTACCCTCTGCATCGATTTGATATACCGTCACCTGGATGCCGTTGGCCGTGCCCGCCCGTGGCACATCTACCTGCGCGACCGGCTGGCGCTCCGTCACGCGAATCCGCAATGTACCGGGCAGCACGCGCTCGACAGAAACGGAACCGATGGTGGATACCAGTTCCAGATTTCGCTTCACCGACACCAGATCCAGCGCCATCAAATTGTTACCCGGTTTCACCCCCGACCAGCGGCGCAACTGATCCGACGCAATGACGCCGTCCGTTTGCACGTCCACCCGCCGGATGGCGAATTCGGAATTCTCGTAGACGAGTTTGTCGAGCGTCCACTCGCCCACGCGCCAGAACAGGTAAAGGCCAAATACGGTGCCGAAGGTGACCGCCAGTGCCACCGCCCCCAGTCGCATGCGCGTCGCGCGCACCTGACGGGAACGCAACTTAACATCGAGCACGTGCCGCCGGCTCAGTCGCCGGTTTTTTGGGTCGCGTCTAAACCACATATTCAGATTTCAATTTTGAATGACATCGAACTCCCGACACCCACAACCACAGCAAAAGAACAATTTTATTACCCGGCCACTGTCAGCGTCCGGCGTTCCCGACCATCCCGTTCCAGGGCCAGATCCACCATGCGTTGGCAAAGTTGCGCGTAATTCAATCCCGCCGCGGCCGCCGCCTTCGGCAATAAACTGGTTTCCGTCATACCGGGCAGGGTATTGACTTCCAGCACTACCGGTTCGCCGCCGGCCCGCAACATCACGTCCACACGCGCGTAATCACGCCCGCCCACCGCTTTGAACGCTCCCAGCGCGGCCTCCTGAACCCGTCGGGTGGTTACTGCATCCACCGGTGCCGGACAGAAATACTCCGTGCGGCCCGCCGTGTATTTATTTTGATAATCGTAACTCCCGGCTTTGGGCCGGACTTCCACCACTGGCAGTGCCTCGCCGGCGAGAATGCCGACCGTACATTCGCGTCCCACAATTTTTTCCTCAACCAACACCTCGGAATCAAATTTCATCGCCTCGGCCAGCGCATTCTGCCAATCGCCGGTACTTTCCACAAATTGTAATCCCACGCTCGAGCCCTGCCGTACCGGTTTCACCACCAGCGGCGGTTGCCAATCCTTCGGCCAGGGAGCTTTCGCCGAATTTAGAACCACAAATTTCGCCGTCGGGATTCCCGCTTCCTGGCAACACCGTTTGGTCAGCACCTTGTCGAAGGCGATACGGCTCGCCTCGGC
>JBGPDH010000221.1:0-6571 GCA_041482195.1 Verrucomicrobiia bacterium | reverse complement strand
TCCTGCGCGACCTCACCTTCCACCGCCTCGGCCCCATCGATTATTCCATGACTCCCGGCCGATTCTTCAACGAAGACCTCACCACGCGAATTGCCAATCACAAAGCCTTCAAAGCCAACTTCACCCAATCCATCCCCGCCATCGTCTTTGCCGCCACGGCGGATCCGGCGGAAAAAATGCGGGCATTCGAACTGGGCGCCCACGACTGCATCAGCCGGCCGTTTGAAGCCATGGAATTGCGCGGGCGTCTCCAGGCGGCGCTCAAAATTAAACGTCAATTTGGTGAATTGCTCCACCATCAGCGTGAGCTGATGGGGGCCCGGATTGCCGCGGAATCCGCCGCCCGCGCCAAGGCGGACTTCCTGGCGGCCATGAGCCATGAAATCCGCACGCCGATGAACGGGGTGGTGGCGATGGTCGGCCTGTTGCTCGAGACGCAATTGAACGCCGAGCAACGCGGTTACCTGGAGACCATTCACGCCAGCAGCGAGGCGCTGCTCACCATCATCAATGACATCCTCGACTTTTCCAAAATTGAGGCCGGCAAGCTGGAACTGGACTCGCGCCCGTTTGATTTGCGTACGTGTTTGGAGGAAACGCTGGACTTGATCGCCGCGCGGGCATTCGAAAAGAATCTCGATCTGGTTTATCAAATGGACGACGAGATTTCCACGCTGGTCGAGGGGGACACGTTGCGGCTGCGCCAGGTCCTGGTCAATCTACTGAGCAACGCCATCAAATTCACCCGGACCGGCGACGTGCTGGTCCAGGTCAAATTGCTTTCGGCCCGCGAAGGAGAAAAACAAAATCGCTCCCTCGTACACCTTCATTTTTCCGTCCGGGATACGGGGATTGGTATTCCACCGGACCGTCTGGCGCGTTTGTTCAAACCCTTTACCCAGGCTGATGCCTCCACGGCGCATCGTTACGGCGGCACCGGGCTGGGACTGGCCATCAGCAAACAATTGGTTGAATTGATGGGGGGCAAGATGTGGGCCGAGAGCGTGCCCGGTGAAGGCTCGACCTTCCATTTCACCATCAATGTCCTGGCACCCACGCAGGCGGAATTGTCACCGCTGGCGGGCCGGCAGGACAAACTGGTAGGCCGGCACGTGTTGATTGTGGACGACAACGCGGCCTGCCGTCGCATGCTGGCGGAGCAGATGACCAAATGGGGCATGATCCCCCACAGCACCGGCGATGCACAGCACGCGAGGGATTGCTTCCGCGACGGCAACCGGTTTGATCTGGCCATTGTGGATGTACAATTGCCGGGTACGGACGGGTTCACGCTCGCGGCCGAAATTCATCAACTGCCGGTGGCGTCTGCCATGCCGTTGGTGCTGCTCACCCCGCTGGGGCTGCGTCAGGATGCTGCCTCCGCCGCGCGTATTCCGCTGGCAACCTACGCGACCAAACCCGTCAAGCCGGGACAATTTTACGACGCCCTCATCCATGCCTTTTACAGCACCAAAGCCGAGAGGCTGGAACCTCTGCCGCCGCCGGTCCAGGTGAAACAAAGTTTTGCCAGCCGCCAGCCCTGGCGCGTACTCTTGTGCGACGACAACTCCATCAATCAGAAGGTTGCCGCCCGCATCCTGCAGCAGATGGGTTATGAACCGGACCTGGCGGCCAACGGCCAGGAAGCGCTCGACGCGCTTTACCGGAAGCCATATGATTTGATTTTTATGGACGTGATGATGCCCGAAATGGATGGCCTCGAAGCGACGCGCGCAATCCGCGAGCTGCAGAAAGAGGGCGTGAAGACCCATTTCAAGTCGCGCATTGTCATCATTGCCATGACCGCGCAGGCCATGCAGGGCGATCGCGAGAAGTGCCTTGCCGCTGGAATGGACGATTATCTCCCCAAACCCATCCGCCCGAATGACATCCGCGGCATGATCGAACGCTGGAGCACCGAATTGGGTTCACGGGTTTCGGTCCAGCCGGCAACCGCACCTGTGGCCGGGGCTCCTCTGGAGGTGGACGATGCGCCGGTGGAAATGGATCGGTTGATGGATTTGGGCGGCGGGGACGCGGAAAGCCTTCGTGAACTGATGGATCTTTATATCAAGCAGACCACCGGGCAGCTCGCGCAATTGGAGGCGGCCATCCAGGCGAACAACGCCGAAGAAGTCCGACAGGTGGCACACAGTTGCGCCGGGGCCAGCGCCACCCTGGGCATGAAACGACTGGTGCCGTTGCTCAAGGAATTGGAACGGCAAGGCAAGGCCGGCCAGTTGACCAACCCGGAACAACTGTGCGCCGACGTCACACGCGAATTTGGACTCATCCAGGATTTCCTGGCGAAGCATCCGGCCCTGACCGGGACGGCTGCGACCACGGTTCATTCATGAAAAAAGTTCTCATCATCGAAGACGATCAAATCATAGCGAACATTTACCGGAACAAATTCGCGATTGAAGGTTATCAGGCCGAGGTGGCGTTCGATGGCGAAAGCGGCTTGAAAACGATGCGGACCTTTCGTCCCGACGTTATGTTGCTGGACCTAATCCTGCCCCAGATGTCGGGCGTTGACCTCATCAAACGGGTGCGCAGCGAGGCAGATTTCGCCCGCCTGCCCATCATTGTTTTCTCCAACACCTACCTGACCAACATGATTCAGGAAGCCTGGAAGGCCGGCGCCAACAAATGCCTGTCCAAAACCAATTGCACGCCCAAGGACGTTTTGGATGTCGTCCGCCAGACCATCGGCGACAGCGGTTCCATTCCGCGCGGTCCAGCGTTGCGGACGACGGGGACGCCTTCCGCGCGCCCCAATTTCACCGATACCGAGGGGGACACGAAATTTTTAAACGAACTGAGGAACGCGTTTATCAAAGAACAGCCCGCCACCCTGGCGGCGTTGCGTTCCGGCCTGCAAAGCCTCATCAAGGCCGAGAACGAGGCCAACCAGCTCAAGTATATTCACGAGCTTTACCGCCGCACCCATGCGCTCGCCGGCAACGCCGGACTCTCCGGGTTCATTTATGTCTCGCAAATGTCCGCCGCCGTGGAGGCGTTGCTCAAGGAACTTTACGAAAAACCGAGGAGCATCAACACTTCCACCCTGCGCACCGTCGCCGCCGCCGTGGACTTCCTCGGCTTTCTCTTCGAACGCGGCAAGAAACCGGATAACCCGGACCCGCCCGCCGTCAACATTCTCGTGGTGGATGATGAGCCGATTTCGCAACGCGCCGTGGTTTACGCCCTGGAAAAAGCCCAGTTGCCCTCCAACAGCACCGCCGACCCGAACGCGGCCCTGAATTTGCTGACGGAAAGAAGATACGACCTTGTGTTCCTGGACGTCGACATGCCCGGCATGACCGGCTTCGAACTCTGCACCAAGCTCCGTACCATCCCGGAATACAAAAAGACGCCCGTTGTCTTCGTTACTGCGCTCAGCGATTTCGACAGCCGCACCAGTTCCATGATGGCTGGCGGCAACGATTTCATCGCCAAACCGTTTCTCTTCATCGAGCTTACCGTCAAGGCGCTCATCCACGTACTGCGCGCCCGACTCAGCCGGTGAGGTAACTTGGGCGTCTGATTCGACAAAGGGATTTTATGAAAAGACTATCCATGCCCGGCTTCCTTTTTCTCATCTCCCTCGCCGTTTGCCCGGCCCAGTTCCTGGATTCATTCGATGGCGGGAAGCTGGAAGGATGGTTTTTCTTCACCGGCGACGGCAGCGCAACGATGGATTTTGCTCAGGAGAACGGTTTTGCGCGTCTGTCTGTGGATGGCACCCGCGACCAGGCGAATGTCTGGTGGGCGATCATCAAGCGGGATGTGTCGTCGTACCTGGATGTCAAAAAATTGTCGGAACCGGGTTATGCATTGCGCGTCGAAGCCAGGGTGCGTGTCAGTCATGCGCCGCGTCGCGTTAATTTCATGGCCAACACCCAGAGAACCACCAATTATCATGCGTACCTGATGGAATATGACATTCCGGATACGAATCATTGGCATGTCATCAGCATGACGTTCACCAACTTTGATGCCGTTCCGGGCGACAAGGTTTACGTTCAACTGGGATTAACCGATTGCGGGCTGGAAAAGTATTACGTGGATGTGGATTATTACCGGGCCGATGTCGTCAACGCCGCCCTTGCCGGGCCGGACCAGGGAGAACCGCTTCCGTATCATCCGCCCATCCCCAAGGTTGACACGTTCGCAAATCATTTGCCCGTGACTCAGGACAGCATGATTAATTCGGACTATCCCGACATCAACTTCAACGACTGGCACGTGGAGGAACAAAATGGAACGGCGCGCATTTTGACGGTTGATTCCGTCCAATGGCCGATCCTGCGCTGGGATTTTTCCAGGTATAAAGGTCTAAAGGCTGGCGGCGCGGGCGTGCTGGAACTGACTACCTGTTCCATTCCGACCGGCGGCAAATACGTTGAGCATTGGGGCCAGGATTTCGGTGAGGAGTTCGGTAAAATTCGGGTGATTGAAATCCCGGGTGGAGATCCGGCCTGGCATCAGGACACCGTGACCTACAACAGTCTGATGCAGGGTCATGCCCTGCGCGAGGTCATTAACAGCCAAATGACCTATGACATTGAAATGTTCGAGAAACCCGGGAGCAAGAATTATATCACCCTTTCCAGGCCTGTCCTGCAACGCCTGCTGGATGGACAAACCAAAGGCCTGGTGATTAAGCCACTGGGTGCCCTGGTGACGTCTTTTTACGCATCCGAAAATGGCGCCAATGGTCCGATCCTGCATTTCGATACCACGAAGGACAAGCAAGGTGAATGAAAAGACGGACGCCGCTGCTTTTCTAACCCACAATTGACCCGCTGAACACTTCCTTCGCAATTACGCCGTCGGCCACTTTGGCCACCGCACCGGTCATTTGAATCGCATACTCGTTGCCAATCTCGATTTCAATGATGCCGCCGGGCATGTGCACGGAAATCTCGCGGTCGCACAGGCCCAGCCGGTGGGCCACCGCCGCCGCCGCGCTGCTGCTGCTGCCGCTGGCCAGCGTGTAGCCCGCGCCGCGTTCCCAGATTTCAATCTGGATGTTTTTCCGGTCCATCACCCGCATGAATTGCACATTGGTGCGATTCGGAAAACGGAGGTGTGTTTCCAGCAACGGGCCCATCTGCTTCGCAATTTCCGGGCTGATTCTTGGCATCGGCAGCACGCAATGCGGATTGCCCACGGTGGCGGCGCAAAAGTTGAACCGCTCGCCCCGCAGATGGATGGGTTCATTAATGACCTCGCGGCGGGGACCGGCCACGGGAATTTCATCGCTCCAAAAGCTGACCTTGCCCATCTCCACGCGCACCACCTTCCCTCGCTCCATCACCGTGGCCTTTACCAGGCCGCCCGCGGTCTCGACGGCGAACTCGTCTTTGCCGACCAGTTTTTTGTCCCAGAGGAAACGTGAAAAGATCCGCAAACCATTGCCGCTTTTTTCCGCCTCGCTGCCGTCGGGATTGAATATGCGAACGGCGAACTTTGCGTTTTTGGAGGGCAGAGGACCGAGCAGGATGCCGTCGGAGCCGATACCGTAATTGCGATGGCAGATCGTTTTGATCTGCGCGGGCGTCAGCGGCGACGGCAGATTCTTCGGGTCAATGACCAGGTAATCGTTGCCCAGCCCGTGATATTTGGTAAATGCCCACAACATGCATCCAGCATAGCGTGTTGGACGCCAAGCGCAAAACAGAATCAAGGCTGGTTCGGCGATTTTGCAGCGCGCTGTGCCTCCTCCACATGAAACCGGTGGAGGAACCGGTGGACCGCCGGGGCAAAAATGATTCCGAGGATGGCGAAGAACGCGAGTCCGCTGAATAACGCGTAGCAACCCGCAAAAATCTTCCCACCCTCGGTTTGTAGCGTCGAAATCGGCCCCATGCCGGACAGAATCATCGCTGCGTTGACGAACGCGTCCACCCAGGACATTCCTTCGAAGGCCCGGTAGCCGAACATCCCGATGCCGAGCGTGGACGTGATGACCAACAGGCCGATGGATGCGCTTTGGGCCAGGCGCCAATAAAACGCCGACAATGGCAGCAGCGGTTTTGAGCGATGTTCGAACATATCAGATTCAGGATTTACGAGATACGATTTACGAGTGACTTGAAAATCGGAGGCGGCGCGTAAATCGTGTATCGCAAATCGTAAATTTCATTACTTTTTTACCACCACACTCCGGATGATTTCCTTCGCGTCTTTCAGACCATGCTTTTGCATGTACTCGTCAATGCCGCCAATCACCTGCAACGCCGTCTGCGGTTCGTAGAAGTTCGCCGTGCCGACAGCCACTGCTGTCGCACCGGCCACCATGAATTCAATCGCGTCCGCTGCATTCTGGATGCCCCCCATGCCGATAATGGGAATTTTCACCGCCCGGGCTGCCTCCCAGACGAGTTTGATGGCGATTGGTTTGATGCACGGTCCCGTCAGGCCGCCGGTCACATTCGCCAGCTTCGGTCGGCGCGTTTCGATGTCAATCGCCATGGCCGGATAGCTGTTCATGATGGACAACGCGTCGCTGCCGGCGTCTTCCGCGGCCTGAGCGAACGGCGCGATGCTGACCACGTTCGGG
>JBGPDH010000220.1:0-6590 GCA_041482195.1 Verrucomicrobiia bacterium | reverse complement strand
TTCCCTCCTCAAGTGAAACGGGTTTTATGACTCGGAATGCCGGTCCCACCAAACGCATGTTTGCCGTGGGCAACTACAGCCGGTTCGTGCGGCCGGGTTATTACCGCATTGACGTGACCAATAACACCTCGTCGACGTTGATTAGCGCTTACAATGATACCAATTCCGGCAATTTTGCCATCGTCGCCGTCAATCCCACCTCGACGGGCGTGACGCAACTGTTCAATCTGACAAATTTCCCCGCCGTCAGTTCCGTGACGCCGTGGATTACTTCAGGCAGCCTTTCCCTGGCAAGCCAGCCGCCCGTCCTTGTGACCAACAGCTCGTTCAGCTATCTCCTGCCGGCGTTCAGCGTGGTGACATTTGCCGGGCGGGATAATGCGACCACGCCGCCTTACCTGGCCGCAGTGTCCAACCAGATCATGGATGCCGGGCAGACACTTTTGGTGACCAATATGGCGAGCGATCCGAACGTGCCCCCGCAAAGCTTAACTTTTAGCCTGTTGAACGGGCCGGCAGGCGCAACCTTAACGTCCCTTGACACAACGGACGCTCAATTCAGTTGGCGCGCTCCGGTGAGTCAGGCGGGCACGACCAATCCAGTTTCCGTGGCAGTTACGGACACAGGCACATTGTTGAGCGTCACAAACGGTTACAACGTCATTGTCAATCCGTTAAGCTCGCAGCCAACGTTGGCTTCAATTAGTACTTCGAGCGGGCAGGTGACGTTGGTGTTGAACGGACCACAAGGCCCGGACTATACGGTGCTGACTTCGACAAATATTACCGATCCTTTATCCACGTGGCAGGTGTTGTTAACGACCAATTCGCCGGTAACTCCGGTAACGCTGATACTGCCTACTACTGGCGATAAGGTGCGATTCTACAGCATCCAAATTGGACCATAACGGAACCAAAACTAAAGAGTTCTGAGCTCTTTAAAATGAAGGAAAGCTGAGACTCGAATTGGCTATGAATTGGTCTTCAAACCGAAGTATTTTGTGTAACATGTTTGAAATCAATAAGAAACGTATCGTTTCCCAATTCCTGGTTTGGAACGGGCAATTGTTAATAGTATAACTTCAGCGCAAAAAACGTACGTTATTTGTACAAAACAGTAGTTTTATCCATTCCCAAACGACGAAGATATGCTATTATGAGCAAGTTAGCCCGAAAACTAAAAGACTTATGAAAAAAATATTTGTTCCTCTTGCAGCGACGTTGCTTGCCGGCTTAACGGCACAAGGCTCAGTATTAATCATTAACGAAAACTTTGACCCCTCGCTGTCGGCGGGGGCTAATATATCAGCTTATGGTCCTGGGGGAAATGGGACCTCCGGTAGCACTAGTATTGTTGCCGGTGATGGCATGGGTGGTACCAGTGCTTGGGAAAGTACGATGATTGCCGCAGCAGGCGGTAGTTCCGGTTTTGCGTATTATGGCCCCCAGTATCAGAACGGTGGTGTTACCGGGAATACCAGCGCGAATTTGAGTGATTATACGCTTTCTTTTGACGCCGCGGCCAGTTCCGGAGTGAGCCTCAACCTTCAGATTCAATCATGGACCGGCGCCGGTTTCGGTGGAACTATGACTGGTACACTCAATACCGCCCCTTCCAACCCTGGCTATGGCAATGACATAACGTTAAACACTTTCTATACACACTACAGCCTGAACTTGGGGAACACGACGATTTTTCAGGGTAACAACGGTTTTCTTCCCAATGGCGGCACTATCCAGATGGCGTTCCAGCTTGATGACGGGGCAAATCCCCCATGGACCGCTACTTTGGACGTTGACAACCTGCAGCTAACCATGAACGCGGTTCCGGAACCTACGATACTCGCTCTGAGCGGAATGGGTATTTCTCTTAGCGGAATGCTGATTCGTCGGCGTCTGGCTTAATAAGTCTTTAGTTAAAGTAAAAAACAGCCCCGATTAAATTCGGGGCTGTTTTATTTTTGGGAATGAAGATAATTCGGGATTGCCAGATGGGGACGCAACTTGAGTCTGCCGCCAGTTTATTCCCTTTCCCCGCTCAGGCAGTGAGTGGGGGTTGGCAGTCGAGTGGAATCTTCTGTCGGAAGGGGTGCATCTTGACACTGTGCTTAACCGGGGACTGGAAAGTCCCCGGAATCCCGCTCTGCGGGACTGGAAAGCCTGCGCTACGTAGCGCGGACATTCCTGTCCGCGGGTTCGGGCGACCTTCCAGTCGCCCGATGATTCCGGCACGGACTTCCCGTCCAAGGACAGTGTCAAGTTGCACCCACCGGTAGGCGGCCATGGAAAAGTTCTTGTACGGAATTCGGAACATTGCTTATATTGCTGCCAATTTACCGAAAACCGCTTGATGCCAAATAGACGAGATCAGCCAGATACCAATATACTCTTGGTTCTCAGGCGCTGGATAAGGAAGTTGTTAGCGGCTGGTGACCGTCTGGGGTATCGGTCGGACTCGTTCAGGGCGCGGCTGCCGGTGTTGATCACTTGTGTTCTGTGGCTCCTGATCGCAATTGTCCATTTTTCTGTGAGTTACGAACAACAAGTGCCTCCTTTGCCGTTTTTACCCCTTTATGCCTTTTATCCAGGCGTAATCATTTCGGGGCAAACTGATTCGCATCCGGCGTTCCTGCACGCCTGGGGTATTGGCGCAGCCATTGTGTTTTTCGCCCTGGCTTTCGCTGCAGTGCGTTACAAGAACAAATCCGCCGGCATCACTTTTTTGGCGTTGTTTCTGATCTCAACGGTGATTGTTTATGCCAGGGTGGTGGACCAAATGCGTTCTCTGCATTGATGGCTCGACAGCTGCCTCAGTAAATTCTTTTGTCAGGTTCTTACCTTTCTGTCGTCAGGCTGAGGTTCTGTAATGGCAGTTCTGAAACGATGGAGCGCAGCCTTTCCAGCCTGCGGATTCTGGCGACTTTTCCGCCCTCGCGTTGCACCAAAGCGCCGCCAGGGCGCGACGGCAGTCAGTCGCTGCAAACACGGGACAAGAATGTCGCGCAGACACGCGGACGAAAATGTCTGCGCTACGTGAAAGATGAAACCGCTCTGGAACTGCCCGGCCGGGAAAGAACCGAATGAAAATGGCAGGATGTGTTCCTTCCCGGGAATTCGTTTCTTCAGGCCTTTATGGTTGGGGCTTGATGCCCGGCCCATGGATATAGCGATTCGCCCAGGCCAGGAACGCCGGCCAGTTCGGGGCGTCGGTGTGACCACCGTCATGTTGTCGCCAGGCGAGTTCACCGTTGGTTAATGCGGTATTGATTGGCGGCATCGGAGCGGTAAGATAATTGTCGGAGATGCCCAAGTCGTTTTTTCCCAAAAGCCGGTAAACCGGGCCGGTCGCAACCGCCGCCATAAAGCTGCCATGTTGGTCCACCCAGGTGCCTTCCACACCCGGGCGGCCCGAAGCTGCACCGTAACTGATGAATACCGGGCGGGGTGCGCAAAGGGCGATTAATTCATGGGCGTCTACCGGCAAGTTTCCTGGAGTCAAAGGGCCGCCGTACTTGAGGAAATTGCCTGCCATCCAATGATATTCACCGGTGCCGGTCAAATTTTCGACCAGTTCGCCCCAGTTACGCCGGGAGAGTTTTGCGCCACCTTCACCCGAGGAACCCACCAGGGCAATGGCATAACGCTGGTCATAGGCCATCGTAACCAGAGTCGCTTTCCCATATCGCGAAAGCCCTTCAATGCCGACCTGTTTAGCGTCCACTGCGGGGTCGGTCTCAAAATAGTCCAACGCGCGGCTGGCGCCCCACGCCCAGGCTCGCAACGCGCCCCAGTCATCAGGTTTGCGCGGCTGACCCTGGTTGCACAAGCCAATGATCCCTTTCGTCAAGCCGGCGCCGTTGTCGGCTTGATAACTGGTGGGTACAATCACGGCATAACCCCAGCCATTGGATAAAACCAGCTGTTGCCAATTGAGTCCGCCACCCAACACACTGAAACCCCGGGAGGCGTTCGTTCCACCAAATCGATTTGTTCCGCGCAGGAAACGGCTGAAGTCGAAGCCAAATTCGAGCATCACCGGTACCGGGCCGGCGGCGTTGGCCGGCGTGGTCAGGCTCAACTGAATATTAACGCTGATGAGCGGACAGGAAGAATTGTCAACGTGGCCAATGAGCTGTTTGGTGATGACTGGCACTGCGCCATTGTTTGTCCGGGTGACGCTGGTTACTTCCCAGGTCACCTTCGGGGTATTTTTCGGGACCCGGCCGTAAACTTCACGGTCAAAATCTTCGACAATCTCCGGCCGTCGTAATTTCCACCACATCTCCGGTGTGGTCACTTTTTCGCCATTGTTCAATATCAGCGGATTGGGCAGGTTGGGGTAGGGATTGGCCTTGGATTCGTCCGTGTTCTGATAGTTCGGCGCCTGTCGGTTCATGCCCTCGGCTCCCGGACGCAATGTCTCAATGCCGAGTTGTTTCATCATGTTTCGATGATCCTGTTCGGCACTCCAATTTAAGGGAGCGGGCAGGTTAGGGCCGGCGGATGGTGCGATCGGCTGCTGCGCCCGACCGGCAGGAGCTACCAGCAGAGTGGCCAATACCACCAGTAGGACCGGGAAATAATGGGGCTGCATGGTTTGTTGGCGATTTGTTCCAAACTAAGATGACTCTACCTGTGAGTCAACCAACGGCGCTACCAGGCATGGGATTTCATTTTTCAAACAACTTCAGGTCAATGGCGTCGGCCATCATTTTGTAACCCCTCTCATTGGGATGCAGGTGATCGCCGCTGTCTGCCGTTGGAAGCAGGTGCGCAGGATTTTGCGGGTCGCGGAGTGCCGCATCAAAATCAATCACTGCGTCAAACTTGCTGCTGGTTCGAATCCAGTCATTGACGGTCTTCCTTGCCGCTTCATGAGCCGGGCTGTCATAGAAGGATCTGCCAAACGGCAGAATCGTCGCCCCATACACGCGGATATGGTGTGCATGGGCCTGTTCGATCATGTCATCATAGGCCGCGATCAGGTTGGTGGCCACCGACGGATCGCGACTTCCGCCGATGTCGTTAACGCCTTCCAATACGATCAGCCAGCGCACACCGCTTTGTAAAAGGACGTCGCGCTCAAAACGTGATAATGCCGTCGGTCCGAGGCCGCCATGCAACACGCAATTTCCACCAATCCCTTCATTCAGCACGGCAATATTCGCCATGTCCCGGCCGGCCTGCAACCGGCGCGCCAGATTGTCCGGCCACCGGTCGTTCCTGTCCGTGCCCGAACCTCTTCCGTCCGTGATGGAATCGCCGAGGGCTACGATCGCTGCGCCGAAAGGTTCCGCCTCTACGTCCACACCATTCAAAATATACCAGTGCTGCGTCTGAACGGCTGTCGGCAAATCCGCGGCCGATACGGCATCGCCGGCCTGCAAATACGAAGTGGACCGAGAACCGGGATGGCCGGTGATATGGGCAGACAGGCCGTCAAAATGAATCGTTACCGCCAGGTCGGCCAGGGGGACGAGGTCAAATTCAAAAGTGTCCGAAAGCACGGACTCGCCCGCCGGAATCGTCACGGAAGGTTTCCCTTGAAATATCAGCCCCTGGTCACTGCTCGTTTTGATGGCGCTCCTGCCCGCCGACGAGGCCAGGTGAACGGAACTCAGGGTCACTGGATTCGTGCCAAACGCATTGGAAAAGCGTACGCGCAACTGTTTCCCACCGATAGAGACCTGTATGACCTGACGCAGGGTATTGCTGGTCAAGCCTGGTGGAGGCGGCTGGTTCCGCGGTTCGGTTAATTGTGGCGATGCTCCCCACGTGCCGACCCAGTGGTGGTCCTGGCCCGGGGCGGCGACCACCGGTTGCGCGCAGTAAAAAACGATCGCGAGGAACAAACCTGGCGCCAACGTTTTTGAGAAAGATCGTATGTTTGTATTCATGGAATCGTGTCCGGGGTGCCCTTTTTCCAGAAACCTGCAGCTTACGAAGAGGGTAATGGCAATGAAAGGCTGAAAGTCGAGCCCTGGTTGATCTCGCTTTGCGCTTGAATGGTCCCCTGATGTTCATGCGCGATGCGCTGGCTGATGGCCAGACCCAGCCCGGTGCCGTTTTTCTTGGTTGTGAAGAAAGGCTCAAAAAGCCGCCCGAGATTCTCCCGCGCAATGCCCACGCCGGTGTCCTGGACGTGAATACGCATCAATGATGCTCCTCGTTTGTCTCCGCCGGTTTCCGTAACGACCGTGAGTGTGCCCTTTGCGTTCATGGCTTCAAGCGCATTGAGCAGCAAATTCATGAACGCCTGCTGCAATTGCGCGTCATCTCCGCGTAGCGTGTCTACCCGGGCCTCGTAACGGCGTTGCAGGGAGATCGATTTTTCGGCGATCTGATGCTGTAACAGGTGTAACGAATGATCGAGCAACTCATGCACGTGCACGGTCGTAAAAACAGCTCCCCTGGGTGCGGCGAACCGCAGCATCTGTGTGACGATCGCGTTGATGCGCTGCAACTCGCGGCTGACGACTTCGGCCAGTTCCCTGTCCTCACCTTTTGGCAGCAGCAAATCAACGAAGGTTTTGATGGCCACCATGCCGTTTTTGATTTCGTGTGCCATGCTGGCGGAAAGTGTTCCGAGG
>JBGPDH010000219.1:0-6606 GCA_041482195.1 Verrucomicrobiia bacterium | reverse complement strand
GGTGGATTACCAGAACATGATTTACGTGCTGGACGTGCTCCGCCAGCTGGACATCACCAAGGTCGGCCTCGCTACGGAGGAGGTTGCATCGCCTTGAATGAACCCTGCTACGAGCGGTTCCCTTCCAGGATGGTCAATTCAATTATTCCCCGCTGCCATTATACCCATTTTTGCGTTCCCAGCGACGGGGTGCGCGTTCCGGCAAAGCAGTATCCACTTTGGCATAGTAGGTGTCCTCACCGAAACGGGCATCGGCGTCGTGCTGCAATTTCAGCGACGGCGTGACGTTGAAACGTTCGTTGGTGTCCATGAAAATGGTTCCGCCCCCGGGCTGCATGAAGCACAGCAACAACGGGCATTTGCCAGGATGCGCGGCGACCAGTTCGCGGACCCCATCCAGTTGTTCGGGTTTCAGGTGCGCGGTGTGCAAGCGTAAATGAACCTTTTTGGTGAACCTTTTCGGAGCGTCCTCCAGGGGCATGATTTCCTGGGGGAAAATCTTCGGTCGCTCGTCGCCGGTGTTTACTTCACCGATGACCAGAATGGCCCGGTTCGGTTTCAACAACTCCCGGTATTTCTCGTAGTTCTCATTCATGCAAAGGATCTGCACGGAACCTTCGAGGTCTTCGAGCGTGACCATGGAGTAGGGCTTGCCGCTCTTTTTTGAGATACCGTTCTGCACGGCGGCAATCAATCCGCCGATGCGAGTCAGCGAACGGTTGGATAATTCCGCCAGCTTGGCTGTGTTCGTGAGCGTGTATTTTTCGAGAATCGGCGCAAACGGCGTCAGCGGATGGCCGGTGACATAAAAGCCGAGCAACTCCTTTTCGTGCGCAAGCAATTCGTGCTGCGGCCATTCGGATAAATTGCTGATGGCCTCCGGCATCGGCGGCGCTTTTTCTTCCAGCGTGCCGAATAACGAGCTTTGCCCCTTCTGCTTGTCGGACAGGATGCTGGCCGCGCGAGCCAGGGTGCGCTCAATTTGTGCGAATAACGTCGCCCGCGTCTGACTAAACGCATCACAGGCACCGGATTTGATGAGCGCCTCGAGAATCTTCCGGTTCACGGTGCGGCCGTCTACACGTTCGCACAGGTCGGAAAGGGAAGTGAATTTCCCGCCTTCATCCCGTGCCTTCAATATGGTTTCCACGGCCACTTCACCGACACCTTTGATGGCGGCCAGGCCGAATCGAATGCCTCCACGTAGCGCAGTTGTCCCGGCTGCATCCGGGATGGCCGGCGAGACGCCTGCGCTACGCTTTGCTGGCGCAAAATACACGCTGCTCTCGTTCACATCCGGGCCAAGCACTTCGATGCTGAAGTTGCGCGCCTCGGCGATGTATTGCGCGAGCTTGGCCGTGTCCGCCATGTCGTTGGTCATCATCGCGCAGAAAAATTCGACCGGATAATTGGCCTTCAGATAGGCGGTCTGGTAGGCGACGATGGCATAGGCCGCGGCATGGGACTTGTTGAAGCCGTAGCCGGCAAATTTTTCCAGCAAATCGAAAATGTCGTTCGCCTGCTTTTCCGGAATGTGATTCTTCTCCTTGCAGCCCTTGACGAAAATACTCCGCTGCTTGGCCATTTCCTCGGGCTTTTTCTTGCCCATGGCCCGCCGGAGCAAATCCGCCCCGCCGAGCGTGTAGCCGGCCAGCACTTGCGCCGCCTGCATCACCTGCTCCTGATAGATCAAAATGCCGTAGGTTTCCCGGGCAATCGGTTCCAGGAGCGGATGCTCGTATTTGATTTCGATCTCGCCCTGCCGGCGTTTGATGAATTCCGGAATCAGCTCCATCGGTCCGGGCCGGTACAGGGCCACCAGCGCGGTGATGTGTTCCACGGAACTGATCTGGAATTTCCGGCAGAGATCGCGCATGCCACCGGATTCCAATTGGAACACGCCGAGCGTTTCTGCGCGATTGAGCAAATCATACGTCTTCCGGTCGTCGAGCGGCAGATGATCAACGTCAATCTCAACACCGTGTGTGCGTTTGACCATCTCGCAGGTGTTGCGGATGACGGTCAGGGTCTTCAGCCCGAGGAAATCCATCTTCAACAGGCCCAGGTCGCCGACCGGATTCATCGCATATTGGGTGACCAAGGTGCCGCTGTCGTCCTGTTTCAGCGGAAGCAGATTGACCAGTGGCTGATCGCCAATGACGACACCCGCAGCATGGACCGAGGCGTTGCGGGTGAGGTCTTCGAGGATGAGCGCGGTGTCGATCAATTCGCGCGTGACCTCCTCGGTCCTGTAAGCTTCCTTGAATTCCGGCGACTGTTTGAGCGCCTTTTCGAGCGTCATCTTCAGGTCGAACGGGATCATCTTCGCCAGCCGATCGCAGTCGCCGTAACTCAGGCCCATCACCCGGCCTACATCGCGCACCACCGATTTTGCGCCCATCGTGCCGAACGTGATGATTTGTGCGACCGCATCACAGCCGTATTTCTCACGGACGTATTCAATGACGTCAGCGCGCCGGTCATCGGCAAAATCAATGTCAATGTCTGGCGGGTTAACGCGTTCCGGGTTGAGGAAACGCTCGAACAGCAGGCCGTACCGGATCGGATCCACGTTCGCGATTTCGAGAAGATAGATGGCGAGGGAGCCGGCGGCGCTGCCACGCGCGACGCAGGCGATGCCGTGTTCGCGGCCATATCGGATGAAATCGGCCACGATGAGGAAGTAGGAAATGAACCCGGTTTTTTCGATGACCGCGAGCTCGAGTTTGAGCCGGTCCATCACGATTTTCACAGCTGCCTCGACATCGGGATCACTCAACACGTTCTGCTCCGACTTCTGACTTCCGACTTCTGACTTCGGGTACGTCGGCAACCGGCTGGGATTCTCAATGCCCTCGACCACGAATTCCTTCGCTTCGGCTTTGGTGTGGATGGTGTAACGGCGGTACAATCCTTCCGCGAGCAACTTGCGCAGATAGCCTTCGCGCGTGAAATGTTCCGGCGGCGTGAAGACCGGGTAATGCAACTTGCCGAACTCGATCTCGACGTTGCATTTTTCGGCAACCTCGAGCGTATTCCGGATGGCCTCGGGTGCGTCGGCAAAGCGCGCCTTCATCTCCTCCGCTGTGCGCAGATAAAACTGCTCCGGTTCGTAGCGCATCCGTTTGGTGTCCGACAGCAGCGTCTGCGTGCCGATGCAAATCAGGCAATCATGCGCGTGCGAATGGCTTTTCTCGACATAATGGACGTCGTTTGTGGCGACGAGCTTCAGGCCAAATTCCTTCGCCCATTGAATCAGGTGACGGTTGACCTTGGCCTGCTCGGCGATGCCGTGGTTTTGCAGCTCGAGATAAAAGTTGTCCGCGCCCAGAATCTGTTTGAACCAGTCAATCGCCTCACGCGCTTTGGGCAACTGGTCGCGCATGATCCAATCCGGTATTTCACTGGCGAGACAGCCCGAGAAGGCAATCAGCCCTTCCTTGTGCGCGGCCAGCAGTTCCTTATCGATGCGCGGCTTGTAATAGTAACCGGTAAGGTGCGCCTCGGTCGTCAGCCTGACGAGATTCTTGTAGCCGGTGGCATCCCGGGCCAGCAGCAGCAGGTGATGATACACGTCGCGCCCGCCGCTGCTCGTTTTCTTTTCCCGCCGGCTGCCCGGCGCCACATAAACTTCGCAACCGATGATGGGCTTAATGCCTTTCGCGCGCGCCGCCTGGTAGAAATCAATCGCGCCATGCATCGCGCCGTGGTCGGTGATGGCGAGGGCGGGGAATTTTAATTCATGGGCTTTGTCCACCAACCGGTCCAGCCGACAAGCGCCATCGAGCAGCGAATACTCGGTGTGGAGATGGAGATGAACAAAGTCCGCGTGCGACATGGAGACAGTTTAACTTTTCACCGCGAGGACACCAAGACACAAAGTTGCGAGCGAAGGTTGTTCTTGCCGCAGGAATCTGACGGGACAATGCTTTCGTAATGCAGAATCAGCGGGGCATGTTTTTCCGGCGAGCGTGGGCTTCACGCCGTCCGCCGTTGCAGCGATTCCGGGTTGTCCTCGCTCTTATTGTTTTGAACGTGGCGGCCCGGGGCAATGAGGTTATTACGCTGGAAGCCGAGAATGGTGTGCTCGTGAATGTGCACGTCTCCACGGTGGCATCGGGTTATTCGGGCACCGGCTACGTGACGGACTTTCGCACGGCGGACGACCGGGCACGTCTGAATTTCACGGCCAGCGCTGCAGGTCCGTATCATTTGCTCGTCCGCTATCGTTCGCCGTTCGGCCCCAAAAAGTTTAATGGCACCATCAATGGGACCGCTTTTTCCGGTGAATTTCCCGGTACGTGGGCATTCGCCGCGTATGACGTTGGCAGCTTCAAACTTGCCGCCGGTGACAATGCCCTTGAAATCGGCGGGGGTTCAGGCTGGTATGACATCGATCGGTTGGACTTGTATTTTTTCCCACTGCCGCTACCGGTGCCGGCAAAACTGGCGGATTCGCGGGCAACCCCTGCCACCCGGGAACTCATGCAAAAATTGGTTGACGATTACGGCAGCCGTACCTGGTCCGGCCAGCATGAGGCCCTGGACATACCTTTCATTCAGAAAACGGCCGGACGAAAGCCGTTGCTGGTCGAGGGCGATTTGGTGAATTACTCGCCATCACGTGTGGCCCATGGCAGCGCACCGGTGGATTACACGGAAAACATGATTGCGCTTGGCCGGCAGGGCCATGTGATTGCCTTTTGCTGGCACTGGAACGCGCCGACCAACCTGCTGGACACCGCGGATCAGCCGTGGTGGAAGGGGTTTTACACCCAGGCAACGACGTTCGATGTGGCGAAAGCGCTGGCCGATACAAATTCGGTCGAGTACGCATTGCTCCTGCACGACATCGACACCATCGCGGCGCAATTGAAAAAACTTTCGGACGCGAACATCCCGGTATTGTGGCGTCCCTTACACGAAGCCCAGAGCGGCGGTTTCTGGTGGGGGGCGAAAGGGCCGGAACCATTCAAACAACTGTGGCGATTGCTCTTTAACCGACTCACGACTTATCACGGATTGCACAATTTGATCTGGGTGTTCAGCTGGGACAATCCCAATCCGAATCCTGCGTGGTATCCGGGAGATGATGTTGTAGACGTCATCGGTTTCGATAGCTATCCCAAGGATCGCGATGACACACTCAAATCCACGTGGGAAGTTCTAAAGCAGCGATATGATGGAAAGAAATTGATCGCGCTGACCGAATTCGGCGGTGTGCCCGACATCGAACGAATGCAAAATTATGGCGTCTGCTGGTCCTGGTTTTCATCCTGGACCGGACAATTCGGGCCGTACGGGCCGGCTTCCAGCCCGACCAACGTCGTGGTCCGCATCTATCAATCGCCTGCGGTGGTAACGCTGCCGGGTGCGGGGCTGTCTCATTGACCGAAAGTCTTCGGTCGAATCGGAGCACCGTTAAAAATCATCTGCCAATTTAAATGGCTTCACTCCTGATCCGTGACGGAGTCGTGGAACTTGAGAATGTCGCCCTTTTCGCCTTTCAGCTCAGCTTCCTTGAACTTGATGGCGGTGCGCGGATGCTGGTTCAACATGCCGGTGAGCAGATACGGCAGGTCATAACCCCACAGCAGTTTCGCGCGCATCGGCTCGATGTGGTTTTGCACGCAGTCGAGCACGGGACGGATCTTGTATTTCGGGTTGTGCAGGAAGGCCAGCAGCAGTTCCATCGGGCAATTTCCCGCGCCGCGGCCGAGGCCGGCTATCGTGGCATCAAGAAAATTTGCGCCTTCGATGATGCCCTCGATGGTGTTGGCGTAGGCCAGTTGCATGTTGTTGTGCATGTGCACGCCCACTTCCTTGCCCGACGCCTGGCAGTGATGCAGGTATTTCTTCACCAGCTCATGGACCCGCTCGCTGTAAAGGGCCCCGAAACTGTCCACGACGTAAATCGCTTTCGCCTCGGATTTGGCCAGCATTTCCAGGCCTTCGTCCAGTTCGCTCTCCGGCACCGTGGAAACCGCCATGAGATTGACGGTGGTCTCGTAGCCCTTGTCGTGCGCGTCCTTGACCATGTCCAGCGCGGTCGGAATCTGGCTGATGTACGTGGCCACGCGAATCATGTCCAACACGCTGTCTTTTTTGGGCAAAATGTCCTCGTGATAATCGCACCGTTCGGCGTCGGCCATGATGGTGAGTTTCAGGTCGGTCGGATTATCGCCAACGATGCGGCGCAGGTCATCTTCGACGCAATATTTCCAGCAGCCATGTTCGCCCGCTTTGATGCCCTTGCGCGATGCCTTGTAACCGAGTTCCATGTAATCCACACCGGCAGCCACGCAGGTGTCATAAACGACCTTTACGATTTTATCGTCGAAATGGTGGTTGTTCATCAAGCCGCCGTCGCGGATGGTGCAGTCGAGCACCTTGATTTCGGGACGATAGGAAAGCCAGCGGCTGGTGGCGGAATCTTTGGTTTTTGCAGTTTTCATGATTGCAGATAATTCGGAAACATGCCGAATTGATATTATGCCCTGAGTTTATCCGGAATGGACAGTAGAAACTGACCGTCGGTGGAGACACGGGTGCATCTTGACACTGTCCTTGGCCGGGGACTGGAAAGTCCCCGGAACCCGCAGGCTG
>JBGPDH010000218.1:0-6638 GCA_041482195.1 Verrucomicrobiia bacterium | reverse complement strand
GGGACATGGCAGTTCTCCTGGCCTCTGGATTCTCGGCCAACACCAGTAACTGCCGACCGCAAACGAAGCTGGAGTGTCCGTTAATCCTGGCGCTCGAAAATGAGGGTACAGCCAAGTTAGGGGTCCGGTTGCAACCGGTTCCGTACGCAAAATCGTATGAGGTACGCGTCACCAACGGAGCCACCACGCCGGCGGCGTCAGTGATTTCCACACAGGCACGTCATATTGTCGTGGAAAATCTGACACCGGGCACGACCTACAACATCTCGGCCCGCGCCATTGGTGGCAGCGAAGGTTATAGTGAATAGAGCGACCCCATGTCGCACATGGCCACGTAGAACGTGGCAGGCAACATGATGAAACGGTGAGCCTGAGGGCGGAGCCGCGACAGGTGCGCGCGGCTCCATCCCGCGTCCCCTGCCAATAAAAATCAGGTGCGAGGGTCTGTATTTTACAAGCATGGCAAAAAGTATTCGTGCGACACACACTGTTTCAAGTGCCTAAATGTCCCCCGCGGCATTCGGTCACTTCCTCAACCGGTGCGATGGATTTCAACTTTGTGATTTTGATGCGGAATTCGTCCGGTCCTTTGACGAGGTGCTGCCAAATAAAAGCATTCGGCCATTGCGCGGCGAACTGGTAATACAGCGGCACCGGATCGTGGTCGTTCAGCAGTACGAAGTGATCACCGACAGGCAGCTCCAGCCATTGTTTGATGATCAGGCCGTGTTTAATGGAACAGGGAATCAGCCGTACGTCCATAATTTTGTCGGTGCCAACAAGCTTTGCTGTGGGTGTCAGATTTGTCATGTTTTTGAATTGCAGTTAATGGTGTGAGCTGTTGACGTTTTAAACAGGGTCAACAGCATGGAAAACTGTTTCGTGGCCTTGACGGCATGCGCCAGGTTCGGAGGCATATAAAGGAAATCACCGGCTTTTAACTGATGCGGCTGGCCGGCCAGGGAAAATTCGCATTCGCCGGACAGAATTTGGATCAACGCCTGCCGG
The DNA here is from genome assembly GCA_041482195.1 of Verrucomicrobiia bacterium. GTDB lineage: Bacteria > Verrucomicrobiota > Verrucomicrobiia > Limisphaerales > UBA11358 > UBA11358. Next base: position 5,630 of record JBGPDH010000218.1, on the reverse strand, counting down.
GTAGAGGTGTGCTCGGTCAGCTCCTGTCCTTCAGCAAAACCAAACAAGGTGAGCCGCAGGCCGTCCTCGTTTAGCAACGTGCGACTGACAATCCCATTCGGCGCGAATTGCGTTTCTTTTGCCAGCGACAAAATTTTAGCTGATTCCGATTGAACCAGTGGTTTTTCGTTCATGACTCCACCCTAGCCGACCGCCGGATGAAGCGATTTGACCCAAGTCAAATGGTTACTGGTTTTGATCAAATTAGTTTTCAAGTGCTTGGCCGCCGGCGAAATGAATGGGAAAGATAGTTCTTCCTTAGTTGAACAAAACCATGGCTTTACAATCAAACCAGTTGAAGGCGCTCATGGCGCAAAGGTTGCCACTGTTGTTATGACCGCGAAGAAAATAGACGAGAACGAGGAAACCGAATCCGAGCTTCCGCCGGTCGGGTTGAATGTGTGGGTCCAATGCGAAGGCTATCGCTGTCTGGCGTACCGGACGAAGGATGGAAAGTGGATGACCGCCATCGGCCATAAGGAAGTGAAGAACGTCATTCGGGTTGTGCCTTTCGAATAACGCAGTAATCGCCTGCGCGGGTGCCAGCGGCATGCGGTTGCAGAAAGCAGGTGCGACCGACTATTCGACTTTGAATCCCTGTTCACGGTAGTGCTGGAGTTTGTAGAGTAACGCCCGGCGGCTGATGCCGAGTGCCTTGGCGGTTTCGGTACGGTTGAAATCGTGCTTTCCCAAGGCCTGCAGGATGGCCTGCCGTTCGATTTCCTCGAGCCGCGCCGGGTCATTTGTTTCCGCCGTTACCGGCTGTTCGACCGCAGCCCGCACACGCGCCGGCAGATGCTCAGGCAAAATCAATTCGCTGCGCGACAACAATACCGCCCGTTCCATCGCGTTACGCAACTCGCGCACATTACCCGGCCAGTCGTAACGCTCCAGACAGGCAGTCACCGTATCCGAGAACCGCGCGCGACCTTTGGTCAATTCCTCGATGAACCGGCCCGCGAGCGGCAGGATGTCTTCGCGTCGCTCACGCAACGGCGGGATGTTCAGCTCCACCACGTTCAGCCGGTAAAATAAATCCTCGCGAAACCGGCCGTTTTTGACTTCGTCCTCCAGATTCCGGTTGCTGGCGGCGAGAATGCGGGCGTTGGTATGGATTTCGCGGTTTGAGCCGACGCGCTGAAACCGTCCATCCTGGGTCACGCGCAATAGTTTGGCCTGAAGCGGTGGCGACATCTCGGCCACTTCGTCCAGAAAAATTGTGCCTTCGTTGGCCTCTTCAAACCGGCCGATCCGCTGGGCGCGCGCGCCGGTAAACGCACCCTTTTCGTGCCCGAACAATTCGGCTTCGAGCAGCGTCTCGGGAATGGCGGCGCAATTGATTTTAATCAACGGCCCCTTTGCGCGCGGACTCCAGGCATGAATGATATCCACCACCACTTCCTTCCCCACTCCGCTCTCACCCGTAATCAACACCCGGGTCTCGGACGGCGCAATCAACGACGTATCGCGGAACACGGCCTGCATAAGCGGACTGCAGGCAATCACGTGGTCGGGTAATTTGTTTTCCGTGCTGTACTGCAATGGAACCGACTTTGAAATGCCAATCGCCTGCCTTACCGAATTGAGCAGTTCATCGAGATCAATCGGCTTGGGTAGATAATTGACCGCTCCATCGCGCATCGCGGCCACGGCGTCACGGATGTCGGTGAAAGCCGTGACCAACAGGACCGGCAGGGTGGCATGTTCCTGGCGCGCGCGGCGCAGTGTTTCCAGGCCGGAAAGTCCCGGCATCCGGACGTCGGAAATCATCATGGTGAATTTTCCGGTACGCAGCATTTCCAGGGCACGTTCACCGGAATCCGCCGTCGCGGTCTCAAATCCCTGGCCGCGGAGAAAGGAGTTCAGCAGGCTGCGCTGGCCAGGATCATCATCCACAATCAGGATGCGCGGCGTTTCGGTCGAATGGTTGCGGGTTTCGGACACCGGCTTCAAAGCTATCCCATACAGACGCTGCGTTTCAAGCGGCGGATACAACAGAAACAGACCCGGATTTCACGAATTCCAATTCCATCACGGTCGCAAAACAACCAGGCGACGAACAAATTGTCCTCGACACACTCCGGCGATGGGCGTATCCAGCCCATCAATCACGGAAGTGCAAGAGTCCAACTCGGTTTCAATTTATGAATGAATCCAATCCTGAAGCCGCACCTGTCCAATCAATCCCCGTGCCTTCCTATAAAGATCGTTCCATAGGACTAACTGTCTTCGGTATTTTGACACTGCTGCTGGGAGGCCTGTGCGCACTCCTTGTTTTGTTCATGTTGGTGGGGCAAATGGCCCTCGCCCGAACGAATCCGCCGCAGGTCAACGTTGCCACCGTTCTCCCTATTATTGTCATCTACGGTGGATTAGCTATAGCGCTGGTATGGCTCGGAATCGGCTCCATTCTGGCCCGGCGCTGGGCCCGGGCATTATTGCTGATCTTTTCCTGGAGCTGGCTCATCTCGGGCTTGATTGTTTTGGTTATGATGGCCGTTGTGATGCCGCAAGCGCTGGCGCAACAATCCGCTGCCGTCGGAGCCAATGGCGCTCACAATCCGCCGCCGATACCCATCGGCGCTATAATGGCGGGTATGTTTCTGTTCCTGGGCGCCTTTTTTATCCTATGCCCCCTGATATGGATTTTCTTTCACCAAAGTCCGCATGTGAAAGCCACGAGCGAAGCGCGTGACCCGGTAACGCGGTGGACTGATGCCTGCCCGCTGCCAGTGCTGGCCCTGAGCCTATGGCTTTTGCCTGGCGCCTCGATGATGTTGTTCATGCCCTTCTCGGCCCATGGCGTGACGCCGTTTTTCGGGATGTTCCTCACTGGACTGTCCGGTTCGTTCCTGTGCCTGGTCATAGCCGCCATTTGGGCTTACGCTGCCTGGTTGCTCTATAAATTGGATGTCCGCGGCTGGTGGCTTATTCTGTTGGCGTTTCTGGTTGTCCTTGCGTCCACTCTTCTGACGTACGCGCGCCACGACATGATTGAGGTCTATCACCTGATGGGTTATCCCGAGGCGCAGATTGAACAAATCCAAAAGACCGGCCTGCTGGCGGGGCACCACATGAACTGGCTGATGGTATCCTGTATGGCACCATTCCTGGGCTATATCCTTTTCATCAAGAAATATTTTCAGCCTAAAACTATGGCTTGAGATCCTGATAGCCCAAGCCGCCCCGCAGTCATTCGGATCAGGCCGCAATTTTCAGGTGGGTGATGCGAAATAAAGCGCCTTTCGGCTCATTGGCCAGGCATTGGATTTCCCAGCCGTGGGCCAGAACGATCTGTTGCACCACCGCCAGACCCAAGCCCGTCCCTTTTTGATTGGTGGTGAAGTAGGGCTTGAAAATTTCCTGACGATGCTCCGGTGGCACACCGGGACCGTCATCGCGGACTTCAAACGCAGCCTCATCGGCACTCAGGCACCGTGTTGAAATTTGAATCCGGCCGTTTACGCCAACCGCCTGGATGCCATTGAGCAACAAATTGAACAACACCTGGCGAAGCAGTTGCTCGTCCGCTTCAATGGCGACCGTGTCGCCGCCGGCCTCGATGCGAAGGTTCTTCTCCTCGATGTCATGGGCGAGGGTACGGACCACCTCGTTGATGGCGGAGTTCAGCGCGATTTTTGAGCGGCGCACTTCACGGGGTCGCGAATAATTAATGAATTCATTCAACTGGGCGGTGACCTTGTCGGCCTCATTGACGATCGCGTGCGATTTTTCCTGGATGTCCCCGGACGTCACGGTCGATTGTTTGGAAAGCATCTGCGCCATGCCACGGATGATATTGAGGGGATTACGAGTTTCATGCGCGAGCCCGGCGGCGGCGAGGTTCATTTCCCGGAGATGCGAATTCAATTCGCTGGCACGGACGAGACGGATTTGGAGATCCGACGTTTCGGAAACATTGCGCCAAGCCATCCCGATGCCGCCCGCCGAGATGGTGGCCAGCAAAACGATAATCGCGCGAACCCAGAAATCCTGGCGACTGACGGCGTGAATGGGCTGGGTGGACATCACGATGACGAAGCTGTGCACACCTTGCTTCTGGAGCAGTGCCTGATAATCCGCCTCGCTCATCCAGGGAGGCCGGCCAAACCGGAACCGGAAAGTCCGTTCGCGGGAAGGCTCGCGGTTGGTCATCAGGCTGTCAGGCGACGCGCCGGCGGGATTCAAATTGGTCCGGTTCTCTCCCGGTTCAGGTCGATCGGGCGGCGGCGGGAACATGGCACCGCGATTGGTGGCGATACGATTGGTAAATTCCTCCCGGGACAGGATGATGGGCGGGTTGGTTCCCTCAAAATCATACGTGAGGTTTGTGCCTAAATCCACCGGGTTCACCAGCGTCACGGTTTGGGCGCCCCAGTGTTCGGTTTCTTCCGCGGCACCCCGGGATTGAAAATCGGTTTCATTCCCGGCGGAGGCCACCATTTCGTCGGCCGCATTTAAAAGGGCAATCCCCTTCAATTCGATGGATTCCTGTTTGACCAGTTCCGTCAGCGACACTTCCAGTCGTTCCTTGGAAACGACACCACCGAAGCGCCGTTGCGAACGGAGGACGATACCGAGTGTGGTGGAAATATCCTTGGCGCGGTTGACGAGGGCGGCACGGGCCTCGTTCCGGACGTGGATATGCTCCTCCACCTGCCAGATCAGCACCAGCGCCCAGATGCCAAGCAACAAGCTGTAAATCACCAGGCCGTGACGTTGCGGTTGCATGAGTTGTCTTCTGTAATAGCCGGAGCGGAATATTCCACCCCGGCCGACCGGTCTTACTTCACCGGCAAGCGATCCAAAAACCGATCCAGTTCCTGCTCGGAATAGGACTTGGGCACAAGCATATTTTTCTGCTCGGCGGCGGCCAGTGAAGGCAATTCCGTCGGCAGGCGCACGATCCGAGGGGTCAGGAAAATCATCAACTCATTCTTGGTGTCGCTGGTGGTTTTGTGTGAAAACAAATATCCGATTACAGGAATGTCGCCGAGCAGCGGGATTTTGCTGGTGGCTGAGGCCTTGTTGTTCATCATCAAACCGCCAATCACGACCGGTTCGCCGTCAGGCGTGACCACGACGGTGTCGGCGGTGCGGGTGTTAATTACCGGCGCGTTCACCCCGGCGGCAATCGGTTCGGTCAGCGTCGGGTCAATTTCCGAATCCTGCGGTGTGACGATCATTTCCACGAAACCGTCCTGGGAAATAAAAGGCGTGACGTTCACCTGAATGCCTACGGGCGTGTAGGTCACGTTATTGATGGGAATGGTCGAGCTGCCCACCGCCGTATAGCTGACCCCGGTGATCAAGGGTACCTGTTGGCCGATCAGGATGGTGGCTGGCTGGCCATCGCGCGCGAGGATGGACGGACGCGAGAGCACCTCCACCTTTCCCGCCTGGGCGATGGCGCGCAGAGTCGCCTGAAAATCGCTGCCCATAATCTGGTAAAATCCGTTGGCCCCCCCCAGGGTCGTCGGTGACAGCGCCGGCGTAACCGGCGCCGGACCGACGGGCATGAAGTTGGTCACCAGTGTGTTTAGCGGGTTCAATCCGAACACGCTGGCAGCGTTGTTCGTCACCGCGTTGCC
>JBGPDH010000217.1:0-6678 GCA_041482195.1 Verrucomicrobiia bacterium | reverse complement strand
TTGAGCGATAAGCAGACCTCCCTTGAGCGGTGCTTCACCGCGGTCGCTGCACGCGAGGATGGGCGTGAAATGATCGTCCCATTCGTCGGGATAATATATCCCGCGTTCCTGCATCCACCCGTCGAAATCGGCGCCGGTGATTTTATTGGGCGTGTTCAATGCGGGGTGATCCGGTGCCAGAAAAGTCACTGGAGCGGTTTCGTCGGTCACGCGCTCGTTCGAAAGATGCAGGCTGAAAGGCGCAAGCTGATCGATTTTCAGGTCGCGACCCGGACGGTTATACTGCTCGATGACATTGCCGCCGGCCTGCACATAGGCGAACAACGCCGGCAACTGTGAAACGAGGTCCGTGCGAACATTGAACGCGCGAATCCCGATCACCACGGCATCGAACGCCTTCAACTTTTCCGGTGTGAGGTCCGTTCCTGTCAAGGTGGTGACCTGATAACCCATGTCCATCAGGTTTTGGGCCACGCTGTCACCGGCGCCGGGAACATAACCGACCTTTTGACCGCGGATAGCCAGGTTCAAACACACAGCTTTGAGGCGCGCCGGAGGTTGCAGCACCAACAACGGTATGTGCGAATAATCGATGACCACCCGCTCATTGTTATAATTCTTACCGGCAATTCTCGCCACCGCCGTAATATTGGCGGTTGCCGGTTGCGCCGGTGCGGTGACTTTAAACGTGAACTGAGCCTTGTCACCGATGGTTTTCAGGTGGAACGGTTCTCTTATCGAATCGACTTTCCAGCCCGCAGGCGTGTCCAAATGAAGAGTGCCTGAGACATCAGGCCGCGCGGCGGTGATTTCCACGACGACGGTTCGGGTGGCACCCGGAGCAAACAAACTGACGTCCGATCTCAGTTTAAGCGAGACCGGCGAAATCACGTCCAATCGGCGGCGGATTTCTTTTTTTGCAGCATTGGTGGTGACCTGCACCGGTTCGTCCGGAATGATCAGAGTCTGGCCGCCGACTGCAAAAATTTGTTCTATGGGAAAGACCGGTGGATTTTCCGGGCGACCAATCAGTGTAGCATCGTCAACCTGATACATACCCACCGAAGGTTCCTCGCGCAGCCAATACGGCTGGCTTAACGGCGTGCCGAAGGGCAGCCGTTGCGCCACATCTCGCGAAGCCGGTTGGTTGGGGTGTAGTTCGATATTGCCGACGGTGAGGTTTAGGGGATAATCGATGCTTTTGGGGTAACGCGCTCCTACCCAACGGACTGGTATCCCAGACCGCACGGTCACGGCATGATGCAGCGCCAGCACCTCGTCCGGAACCACTTCCGCCCGCGGCACCGTTGTCAAAACGGAAAGGCCGAGGCATTCCTGCAGAATTTTGTCGAGGAGCTTCCGTTTCAGGTCAACGAGCGGACTGCCCGACAGCAACACCAGACTTCCCCGCAGCTTCAGCAATGCTTCCACGCTCGCCGACGGATTGTTTGTGTCGAAATTCGCGATGATGGCATCCGCCTGCCTGCCAATTTCCGCACCGCCGGGCACGCGGAACCAAGTGGTGTCGATGCCGTCCATGATGTCGTTGGTCGCCGGTTCGCCGGCGAGCACGAGAAAAGTCGCCGTGCGTGCGCCGCCGCCGATGCCGTTGAAATTTCCGAAGCCCTGGCTTTTGTGCATCGCGCGGCTGCGGGAGGCAATTTCGCCGAAGGAAATGCCGAGGACGGGATCGTTGCCGCTGATTTCAACACGTGGTCCCGGAGTTGGAGTTCCACTGCCTCGTCCGAAGAAACGCTGATTTTGCAGCAGGCGTTCCGGTTGCCACGGTTTCAAATAGTCGAGCTGGTCCGGAAACGCTTTGGGATCTCCGGCCAGCTTGAACGCTTCGCCGGCGAGGATGGCGGAAGCGACATGGTGGCCGTGTTGACCGGGCGTTTGGTTTGTGGAAAAACCCGCAATCACCACATCGGGTTGGAAGGTGCGGATGACCCGCACCACGTCCGAAAGCACCTGTTGGTGGTCCCAGATCCGCAGCGTTTCGCGATAATCCTTGGAATAGCCAAAATCCAGCGCGCGGGTGAAAAATTGTTCGCCGCCATCCAGCCGGCGCGCGGCCAAAAGTTCCTGAGTGCGGATGAGCCCCAGTTCCTCGCCGAATTCAGGCCCAAGCACATTCTGGCCACCGTCACCACGCGTGATCGAAAGATAGGCGGTGCGATAATGTCGTCCCCGCGCGAAGTATGTGATCAGTTGCGTGTCCTCGTCGTCAGGATGCGCGGCGATATAAAGCACGCTGCCCAGCGTGTCGAAATTGCGCAGGTCCTGCAAAATGATCGCGGCGGGCGACGCGTTGGTATCCTGACCGGCACACGGAAAGCAAACCAGGAAGCATGCAACGGCGAAAGCAATTCGGGCGAAACCACCGGTGAGCAGCGCGTGGCACGTGGCACGTGACACGCGACACGAATTCGGCTGGACGCGCAATGACTGAAATCTTGTCACTCGTCACCCGTCACAGGTCACCCTTACTTCTGAACCGTGAAGGGCACGGAATATTGAGTGTTTTCCCACATCAATTTCAGCACACCGCCTCCCGACGGATTTTTTTCAACGGCCATCGTGAACTGGTCCACCGATTTGTCCAACGCCGTCTTCTGCAAATCCACCCGGGCCAAATCGTGCCCTGTGTCCACCGGCACCCCCCAACCGCCGAGATGGGTGCTGATGGCCAGTTGAGACGCGCCGGTCTCATTCGGCACCATATAGAGGGTGTAGGCTCCGGCCGGGATGATCTTCCCGCCCAATTCGATGGGCTTTTGCATCAGGAGCAGCGTGGCCTCATCCGCGCCCATGCGCCAGGGCTCGCCGTAGGGTACCAGCCCGCCCCAGATCTTACGGACTTCTCCGGTCCGGGGATTTTTTGTGAACGGCCGTCCATAGGTGATGGTGACGCGGTTGCCGTCAACGACCCGGCTGGTGGTTTCGTGCGGACTGACCCCTCCGGTGGAGGCGGCGCGGTTTTGTTGCGCCGCGGCCGGCAACGCGCCGGCCAGGGCGACTGCGGTGATAATCAGGGTGGAGATGATTGTTTTCATGTTACCTCTGGTATTGTGACGGTTCTGGTTAAACTTTGGTTTCAGTAAAATTTACTGTGGCAGGCTCGCGATCAAATCATCGTTCATCTTCACAAACGAACTGCCCTGGCCTTCAGCCTTAACGGCCAGTTCCGAGGATTGTTTGGCGGCGGCAATCGCGCCCGGCTTGTCTCCCTGTTTTGCCAGTATTTGCGCCTTCAAATGCAGCATCTCATAGGCAATGCGTGGATTATCTGCCAACCCGGCGTTGACCCAATCCAAAGCCTTTTTCTGGTCCAGATCGTGGTTGTAATAAAACGTGGCCGCCTGGAAATAAAAACCGGCCTGCTTTTTGCCGGGCGCCGCCATGGCCGTCTCGATTTGCGGGACGAGCTTGCTGGCCACATCCACCTCCATCTGGATCGGGACGACCGTCCGGTCCCAGACCAGCGTCAGCACCGCCGACTCGTCGCGAACGCGGTTGAACTCGATGCAGAAGGTCTCAATCCGCGTGTCCTTCAACGTCACCGGCGTCACCTGGAATCGCACCACGTCATCCTTCTCGTTGTACTGAAAGCTGCCCCACTGATTTGCGCCTTTGTTGATAATAATCGTCCACTCGTTCTCGCCGGGGATGGTGAACAGGGCATAAGTGCCGGCGGGAATGTCATGACCTTCCAGTTTTACCGGGGTGCTGAAGGTGATTTTGGTGGCCTGATTCGCACCGGTGCGCCAGACCTGACCGTACGGCACAATGCCGCCAAAGATGGTCCGGTTTTTGACGCCGGGCCGGGAATAGACAATTTCAATGTCGGTCAGTCCGACGCGTTGTTTCAGGGTGCAGGCCGGGCTGGCGGCGGGAAAATTGACCCCGCCGGTCTGCGCAAACAACGATGGCGCGAACATCAGTTCGGTCGCCAGCACGAGGGTGAAGAGTAGGGTGGTTGAGTTCATGGTTCGGGAAACTTATAAGAAGCGAACCGAAACAAAAGGGGAAAATGTCAACAAATCCCGTCATTCGGGAGTCAACGCCAGTGCAGCCAGGCCCAGATTTCAGCGGTAAAGGGTAGCAACGCAAGCGCGTACTTGAGCTTGAAGGTCCACTTGGCGGTTTTGTGGCGGAACAGAATCATCCCCAATAGTCCGGCGGGCCATCCACCGAGTGCGCCCAGCCACACCAGCGTAAATTCCGAAACCCGTTGTTTGGAAGCGCCCGCACGCCATTTGTCGAAACCAAACGAAAGGAACGTCACCAAATTGATCACGACGAACCAGACGAGTACGATGGTGTCAGTCAATTGCACACAATTTACAGCGGTCTTTTACCGAAGCTGACGGGGGTAACAAAGAAAAACCTTTTGGGTCTCCGTTTACTCAATGACCTCGCGTTTAATGATCAGATCTCCCGGAGCTCACAGACAGTGCAAAGCCCGGAGTTGAACATTCGGGCGAACAGTGCTGAAATCACGGCATGGCCGCCGGTCAATTCTGGCTCTTTCCACCGCCCCAACCGCTGGTTGAGCGGCTGGGCAAGGATTTCTTTCGCGCGCTTCCATCGGGGCCCGGTGTCTATTTCATGTGCGATGCCGCCGAAGGCGTACTGTACGTCGGCAAGGCGCGCAATTTACGCAAACGGTTGTCGAGTTATCGCGTTGCCAACCCGGAACGATTGCCGCGCCGGATAATCCGGCTGTTGCATCGGGTGACGCGTATTGAATGGGACGAATGTCCTACCGAAGAAGCCGCCCGCAACCGGGAAGAATTGCTGATTGGTGTCCTCAACCCGCGATTCAACGGGGCCGGTAAGGTTTGGCCCGGCCATGCTGCAAAACGGTAACGAAAGAGGTTGACAGGGTTTCTCCGGGGATTAGCGTAACTCACGACATCCAACCGACGCGCATTCAGGTATGACTACACCTGTGCAACTGCGATTGCCATCCGTCATTGATGGCCTTCGGGACAGCTTGCTGGAACTCATCAACGTCTGCCCGGTGGAGAAATGCAATCCCACCGATTGTCCTTTGTTCGCGCTTCGCGAATTGAGCCGGCGCCGGCGCCTGGAATGGTTTAGCGCGTTGAATCAGGCGGATCTGGAGTACCTGGCGGTTTACCATTACGTGTGCACGGACGTCAGGCTGGGGACACACCTGCCGCCGGCAAGTCCGGGTAAAAGCACAAGACCTTCGCTTTGATGGTGCCGACGGAGGGGGTCGAACCCACACATCCTCACGGATACCAGATTTTGAGTCTAGCGCGTCTGCCAATTCCGCCACGTCGGCACTGGAGCAGCCAATATATTTCAGGACGGGCCGAAGTAAATCAATTTCGGCTCCTGGTTATAATGGATGGGGCGAGAGGAATTCGGGCGTGTGAACTTTGGCCTCCTCACCCCGCCTCTCTCCTCCCTTTGGGAAGGCGAGGGAAAAGAAAAGTGCATTTCGGAACGCACCGGCCGGCGCGGCGAATCCCGCGGATTTTGAGCGGACAGATATTCCGCTGGCAGGCCACCGGCAACACCGACAGGCAACTCCTTCAAAGGTTTTTGCTGTAATCGCAGGATAATCCATTGATAATCCATTGATTTGGACGTCTGACTGTATTAAGGGATGACGGGCTCGAATTAGTGCAGAATAGTGCAGAAATCTCATGTTATCTTGCAAAAGTTAGTAATTAATTTAGCCGGGATAACGGTTATCTTGAGTGTGTATAGGGGAATGGATGGTTTATAGGGGAATGGATGGTTTTATGGCAGAAATATTAAAATTAGAGAAGTTTTCGTTTGGGGTCGGGGACCGATTCGCGCGTCAGGCCAAGGCACAGCTTCAGGCCTTTGTCCTGGCTGCCGAGCAAGGCGTGGAGGTCACCCCGGTCTGGAACAAGTCAAACCGTGAGCACGTCATCGTCGGCTCCGAGCCCGCCAGCACCCGGGCTGCGGTGGAGGCGGCGGTGAAGGAATTGCACTGGCCAAAGGCTTATCACATCGATGCCGACCATATTCAGCTGGGAACGGTGGACCGGTTTATTCCGCATTCGGATTTTTACACGATTGACGTGGCGGATTGGATTGGCAAACCGGCCGACGTTAGGGCCGTGGACGCGTTCATCGAAGCGCACCCTGAACTGGTCGGGCGGATTTCGATTCCTCAAATCGAGTGGCCGTTTCAAACCACGGTGAGCGATGTGCGGGGTGTGGTGAGCAAATACCTGCTGGCGGTGCAGGAGGCCGGTAAAATTTACCGGCACATCGTCGAAACCAAGGGCGGGCGGAAATTTATTACCGAGGTTTCGATGGACGAGACCGACAGTCCCCAAACCCCGCCGGAGTTGTTGATCATCCTGGCAGCGATCGCCGACGAAAAGATCCCGATTCAAACCATTGCGCCCAAGTTTACCGGCCGTTTTAACAAGGGTGTTGATTATGTGGGGGATATCGCCCAGTTCGAAAAGGTCAAGGATGCGGCGATAACGAGCCCGAAGCATCCATTCCTTTTCGCCGATCTGCTCGGCGATGCGCAGGCTCTCGGTCGCAATGGCGAGCTTCTCCTCGATATCTACAGATGCAGTGAGGGCCGTATGCCTGCTGTAGAGCGCGGCGATCTGGGCCATCGGATCACCCACGCGCCGGGCCATCTCAACCGCTTGC
>JBGPDH010000216.1:0-6726 GCA_041482195.1 Verrucomicrobiia bacterium | reverse complement strand
TAATTCGACAAATCCCCAACGCTGCTCCTGCTCGGAGTCGGTTTTCCATGGCATATTTGCCAGGAAAGTGTCACCCATGCGGTGAGGATATTCTGTAACCCATCCGCTGAGCACATGCCGTACTCGCGAGCCGGTTTGAGTTTCTGGACTGCGGCGACACGGCGCCGCTTTGAAAGCGCGGACGCGTCCGCGCACTCCAAAATTTCAGGCTCGCGAGTACGCTCGCCCACCAAATCGCTTCCTGGCAGAAAAAGGAGGCGCCGTAATTTGGATCAGGTAATAATCCTCTCCGGCCCGCAATAAACATTCATGGCTTTCCCGCGCAGGAAGCCGACCAGGGTCTGGCCGCTCTCGCGGGCAAAATCCACCGCCAGACTCGAGGGTGCTGACACCGCACACACGATCGGCACGCGCGCTGCCAGCGCTTTCTGCAGGATTTCAAACGACGCCCGCCCGCTTACCAGCAGCGCATGGGAATCGAACGGCAGTTTGCCTTCGATGAAGCCGTACCCGAGCACCTTATCCACCGCGTTGTGCCGGCCGACATCTTCGCGCAGGACAATCAATTTGCCCTTGGCGTCAAAGATCGCTGCCGCGTGCAAACCACCGGTCTGGTCAAAAGTTGCCTGGGCCCGGCGCATTCGCTCCGGCAGGCTGGCGAGGATCCGGGCGGTGATCCTGAGGCGCGACTTCAACGGGGGAAAATGCTGGTGTACGGATTCGATGGACGCCTTGCCGCACAGTCCGCAACTGGACGAGGCGAAGACATGCCGGGTGAGCCGGGTCATGTCCGCTTTCAGCGACAGCGCCAGGAAAACGTTCAGGGTATTTTCCGGCGCGGCAGCGACCGGGCAATGCGCGATCGTAACCAAATCCTCCCGCCGATGAATCAATCCTTCGGTTAACAGAAACCCGGCAGCGAGTTCCTCATCGTGTCCCGGCGTGCGCATGGTGACCGCCACGCTTTGGCCGCCGATACGGATTTCCAAAGGCTCTTCCCTGGCCAGTTTATCGCACTGAAGCCCCGGTCGGGCGCCAGGCTGATACCGCAACATCTCCGTCGCGACGATGGCAGGGTCGGGGGCGCCGTTACGGTTCAAGCGTTTTCGGGTTGGTGGTAGTGCCGGGCGGCTCATCGAAGTTTCTCCACCGTAACGCGCGTGTTGTAATCCGGCACACCGGCGTGTGGGTCTACCACGCCGCGCCGGATGATGACGTTTCCTTCCGGCCAATGAATCTCCAGATTGCCGCGCGCGACCGGGGCAAAATGAGCGCGACCTTCATATCGCCCGATTCCATTGACCAGCGCGATGCGGTCACCGTGAATCACTTGAAGCGATAAGGCGTCCTCCGCACTGATCAACACCGCGTCACGTGGTGCGCCATTCAGCGGGTCCACCTTGGCGTAAACCAGCGAATTGAACTGTTTGCCGCGGCGGGTGGTGACCCGGAATTTCTGTTTTGCGCTACCTGCCGGCTGGTTTTCGGACAGGGCGGGCGGCAGTTCCACCGCATGGAAATGGGCTTTGCCGTCGGCCGTGGGGAAGTTCCAGTTCGCGCACAAATGCGACCCGCCATACTGCACGGCGTCCCCGGTCTTCTTTAAAAGCTGGATGCCATCGTAGAATGGCACGACACGGGCAATCTCTTCCCGGATTTGAGCGCCAGTCTCACACCCCAACAACGCTGCGCGTTTCGGGTCAACCACTCCGGCCAACTCGCGGAAAATCCTCCATTCCGCTTTGGCTTCACCGACCTGGCGCGGGATTTCGGGACTGAATATAATCCGCCGTTCCGTGCTGGTCTCCGTTCCACCGTCATCCTGTTCATAACGTGTCTTGGCCGGTAATAGAATCACTTCTTCCGGCGCTTCGATGAACATCTGGTCGGTAAGGATGATGTCCTGGTGCACCCGCAGGGGCACGTTGGCCATCGCCTGCCGAACATGGGCCGGTTCGGGCAGGGTGTGAAGAAAATTTCCACCGGCGCAGTAAAGCAAATCGAGCTCACCACGGGCGGCCGCCTCGACCATTTCCGTCGTGCTCAAGCCGGGTTGGTCCGGCACGGGAAACCCGTAGAGCATGGATAAAGTGTCGGCATTGGCCGCGTTGATGGGTTTACCGCCGGGAAATGTGGTGGCATAAGCGCCCATCTCTGCGCCACCCTGCACGGACGAGTGCCCGCGAATCGGCATCAACCCGCACCGGTCGCGCCCGACAAAACCCTTTACCAAACCGAGGTTCAAAATCATTTGCACGGCATCGCCGCCGAAGGCGTGTTGGGTAATGCCCATGCTCCAGACCAGCACAGCCGTGCGCGCATCGCGGATCAGGCCGGCAAATTCCCGCATGGCGTCCTGATTCAAACCGCACTGCGCCTCCAGTTCTGCGAAATTCAATTTGGCCAGATGCGCTTTGAGTTCTTCAAAGCCGGCGGTATGCGTTTTGATGAATTCGCCGTTTGTCCATCCGTTTTCGATCAGGATTTTTAACACGCCGCAGAGGAACGCAATGTCGCCGCCGATGGAAACCGGGAACCAATAGTCGGCCACATTGGTACCGAACATCGCGCTGGAGGTTGTGGACGGCACCCAATACCGTTCCATGCCCGGTTCGCGATATGGATTCACGAGCACGATGCGGGTTCCGGCTTTCTTCGCCTCGTGCAGATATTTGATAGTGACGGGCTGGTCGTTGGCGGGATTGGCGCCGAAGAAAATAATCAGGTCGGTGCCAAACCAATCCAAGTAACTGCACGTGGTGGCGGCGACACCGATGGCTTGTTTCATGGCTGCGGTGCTCGGCGCATGGCAGAGGCGCGCGGCGTTGTCCACGTTGTTCGTGCCAAGGAATCGCGCCACCTTTTGCGCCACGTAATAGACCTCGTTCGTTATCCCGCGGGCCGTGAGGTAGAACGCGAGCCGGCGCGGATTTGATCTGCGGATGCGGGCGACGATGCGGGCGTAAGCGTCATCCCAGGAAATACGATGAAACCCGGGCGCGTTTTTCAACCGCAACATCGGGTAGGGCAACCGCCCCAGTTCACGCAGTTGCGCGTTGTCGAGCGACCGGAGTTTCGAAACGTCTTCGAGCAATCGCACGTCGAGCGTCGACATGGTGTTCAAACGGAGCAGGTTCAACCGCGTCATGCAAAGATGAACACCTTCGATGGTCCAATCGTGAAATCCGGCCACACCGAGGGCGCAACCGTCGCAGACACCCCGGCTGAGCACCTTCCACGCGTAGGGCAGGTTGTCGCGGTTCTTCCACGCCACCCCCAGCATGTCGCGGAAATGCTTGGGCTTGACCTGGCCCAGACCAAACGGGACCGCCGATTTCAGGGTGGCCCGCCAATCCTTTTGGATTTTGTGTGAACGCATTAGATTCACGTTTCTTACATCGTGTAAAAGTGCAATTTACGATAAAGAATTTCGCCGGACGAAACCAACTATTTCTGTATTCACAGTCGTCTTTAATTGCCGGAAGGGCAGAAGGCCGGGTTGTATTGGTGGAATGACCGTGGATGATGGAACAATGCTTTGGGGGAGGCGGAAGATGCTTAACGACCAGCCAAGGCTGGATCAATCGCGCCGGCTGTATTCCTGAATGGCTGCCCGCCACCAGGGCGCGAGCGATTCGCCGGCTCGCAACCAGGTTTGTTGATGCAACCAGACCATGGCGTGCGCGTCGGTCATGAGGAGCAACCGTTCCGGCGCGGTCAACAGGGCCGGGCCTTCCACCAGCAATTTTTCCCCGAGCACTTGAACTCCCACATGGCCCACGCCGAGTTTGGCCAGTTGTTCGGCATAAACCGGGTTAAACCGTTTTTCACGCAACAATGAAACGTGGATGGCGTTCACGTAAGGATCCAATACGGCGTCGGCCAGTCCCGCGTGCGGCTGGCGCGGGGTGGTGTCGTCTGTGATTTCATGAATCTTCATCTGGGAGCGCAAAGAGACCAGTTCCAGCGGCGGTTTGGTTTCTTCCGGCGTCAACAGGAGTCCCAATTTCCGCACCCGCGCGCCGAGCGTGCGCCGGCTGGTCCAGACGCTGAGGGGAATGGAAAGCACCATGCCGGTGAACACGGGTGTGAACCACCAGAACAGGTAGCGATTCAACCGCCACATGAACAGGCCCCAGACCAGGCCAATCAGGGTATGGCCCCAATGCCGGCGAACCGCGTACCACCACGTCGTGCTGTCCGTGTCCCGCTTTTGCCGGCTCCAACCGACGCTGACGCCGAACAGGTTCATCGCCACAAAACGGGTATGCCAGAGCATCAACAAAGGTGCGTGGAGGGTGGAGAAGACGGTTTCCACCGCCACGCCGACCGTGGCCCGCGCCAGACCGCCAAAGGCCCGGCGTCGTTCCCAGTCAAACGCGAGATCGATTAACGCCAGTACCTTCGGCAAAAACAGGATGCCCATGCAAATGGCAAAGACCAGGAGCGCGTGGGTGGTACCGTTCAAATTCAAAAAAGGCGTAAAAGCGTGAACGGTGATATTCGACAGGCCGGTGTATTTTTGGTACCAATGGATCCAGTTGAACATCAGCAAAAAGGCCAGCCATAACGGCCCGGCGAGATACCCGGAAATACCCAACAACAGATGCAACCGGTTCACCCCGCGCAGGCCTTTGGCGAACAACACGAGGCTGTGTTGCAGATTACCCTGACACCAGCGGCGTTCACGTTGCGCGTTTTCAATCATTTCCTGAGGAACCTCCTCGTAGCTGCCTTCAAGATCGTAAGCGAACCAAACCTCCCAGTTTTCCCGTGTCAGCAGCGCGGCTTCGACGAAATCGTGGCTCAAAATATAACCGCCGAAGGGTTTTTTTCCGGGCAATTGCGGCAGGTCGCAAAATTGCATGAACGGTTCCGTGCGAATGAGGGCGTTGTGTCCCCAGTAATTCCCCAGATCGAGCGCCCAATAATTCAATCCGGCGATGAACAGCGGGGCATAGAGGCGATTGGAAAATTGCTGGATCCGGCCAAAAAGCGACCTGGCATTGACGAGCGCCGGCACGGTCTGAACCAGGCCGACCGTCGGGTGCGCCTCCATCAACTGGACCAGGCTCACCAGGGTTTCGCCCCGCATGACGCTGTCGGCGTCGCATACCAGGAAATAGCGGTAACGACGGCCCCAGGCGCTTAGAAAATCGCGCACGTTGCCGCTCTTGCGGCCTTCGTTGTCCGTCCGGCGGCGGTAATAAACGCGTCCCAAAGCGTCGAGTTCACCGACCAGTTCATACCAGCGCCGTTCCTCTTCCACCCATTTGTCCGGATCGGTGGAATCACTGAGAATGAAAAAGTCGAAGTGTTCCAGTTGACCGGTTCTTTGGAGTGACTCGTAGGTTGCCCGCAGGCCTTCATAGGCGCGGACAATATCTTCGTTGTAGATTGGAAAGACGATGGCCGTACTGGTGCCGTCGATGCTTTGTGCCCGGCAATCCGCCTGGGTTATCCGCCGGGGATTCCCGATGACCCGCAGAATAAAACCAAAAACACCGTGCATGCAGCCGACGGCGATGAGCAGGAATAAGGCGGCAAACAGGACCAGCAACAACGTCCGTGAGGCCGACCAGCCTGTGCGCCAGAGCAGGTCGGCAAAAAGCATCGAGACCAGCCCGGTCAACAGCAAGGCGCAGGAATAAAAGATGAACACGCGCCAGCCGCGGTGGATGCGGGGCAAAGGGACTACTGTGAGCGGTGGTGGCTGGCCCGACACCGGAGCGGACTGGGGAGTGGCGCCGGCCATGGTTCAGTGGGTAAGGACGAACACCATGACCAACAGCAGCACAAACAGCGTCCAGGCCAATGACATTTTCAGGTAGGGGATCCGGCCCAGATTGGTCAGGGTGGTAATCGGGCCCAGGTCAAGTGGGCGTGGCGCCATTTTGGACAGTTGAAAGTCAGGGCCGGCTCGCAGGTAGGCATCGCGCATCGACTGAACAAACTCATCCGGCCAGGGCGGGGGACGCAAAAATTGGTCCTGCCACTTGCCGGGCATATCGGCGAGGAGCATGGCCAGCCGGCCGCGCGTGGAAAGCATCTGATCGGCGTTGGTGGGCGGTTCCTGCAATACCGCGGCAAACCATTCGGTGACCGTGCGGTCCATTTCCTCGGCCGCGATCTGGGTGGCGGAATGGCCGGGTTCGGACGGGGCGCGTTTCATGGCCCGTTCGAGCACGCGCAGGACGAGTTGACCCAGCAACGCCTTGTTGCGGATGCGCAGGGCATGAAAATAGTTCTCCACCTTGCCATACGCGGCGTTCCATTCCTCCAACGGGCGGCCGGCCAGCCGGCCGGAGACGTCCGTCAGCGCGCCGAGTCCGGTTATGGGGGATTCCACTGGTAGGTCCATGTTTCGCTCAAAATGTTCGTTCCTTTTTGCAGCGTGCACCGGATGTCCACCGGATCAGTATTGCCCCGTTTGGGCTTCATTTTCAAAACGACACGCCACGTCTTGAGGAAAGTATTGCGCAAAACCTGGCTCTCGACAATCACGGCGTTGGTGCTGCAATTGGCGATGGCCTGCGGCGGGTTGTTTTCGGGGATGGGTTCCAGTTTCGGCCCTGTGAAATCAATCACCATCAACCGGTTGCTGTTTTCGCCGGGAACGAGGCCGATGTGCGTACCGACCACCCGGTTTTCGGACAGTTTCACGTCCGCGGCACCCATTTGCCAAAAGAGCGTGTAGCCAAAGCGGAAGGGTTGCATCGGCGCAGG
>JBGPDH010000215.1:0-6764 GCA_041482195.1 Verrucomicrobiia bacterium | reverse complement strand
CAGGCACATGATGACGGCACTGATGAGCCAGCCTTCCTGTCCGGCAAACTCCATCTTGTAACTCATCACGCCGCGCAGGCTCTTGGAGAAAAACTGGCCGCCCATGACCACGTTCCAACGCATGGCCAGCACGCCGATCAGGATCATCGCGGCGCTGCCGAAAATCATGCGCCGCCGGACCAGTTCCGGCACGCGCCGGCGCAGCAGTTGGAGTGACCCCAGCAGCAACAGCGGCACCAACGTGCCGATGATAACCTGGCCGAGATTCAGCGTGTAAAATAGTTTCTCGCGGATCATGGTCTGCAAAACCGCGAACCCTTCCTCCGCCGCGAAACCGCGATGCAGCACGTCCAGAGTTTCCACGACCGCGTCCACCACCAGCGCGTAGAAGAGAAACATCGCCATCGTGTCCAGGCAGCGCATGTCCACGGTCTTGCGGCGAATCCAGGTCAGGACCAGGTAATTGAACACGCACAGCGCGATGCCTGAAACGATGGCGGACAGAATAAACATGATCGGCATCAGCACATTGCCCCACCAGGGATTGGCCTTGATGGACCCGAAAATGAAACCGACATAGCCGTGCAACAAAAAGGCTGAAGGAATTCCGACAATCGAAAGGATCCATTCCATCTTCATGTCCAGCCGGACACTTTGCTCCGACACATCGGTTACACCCAGGGTCAGCGCCCGATAGAGGACACCCCGAAAGCCAGGGGTGACTTCCGACCATTTCACCAGGTCCTGCCGGAAATCAAACCACAGTTCCAACAGCAGGACCGCCATCAGATACCAGGCATAAACAAAGCCGAAAACCGCCATGGGCGAAGTCAGGTGCGGTGTCATCATGATTTCGTAGTTGCGTTCGGGATGTCCCAGGTGGAACAAAAGTGGCAGGGGCGCGCAGAGCAGAAAGGCAAAGGCGGTCAACATTGAAAGCCGATACACCGGCACCAGCGCCTTGACATTGAACACGCGCACCAACGAGGCCATGATGAAGGCGCCCGCCACCAGGCCGGTGATGTAGGGATAAATGACAATCAGCGTGCTCCAGACCGGGTGAAGGGTGGCTTCATTGGGATACACATAACCTTGAAAGGTGGGGATCGCTTCCACCACACTATTTGTCAATCCAGTTATCATCTTACCTCCTCATCCAGCCCGGCGTACAGGACGCGCGGACTGGTTCCCAAATGCGGCTTGAGCACCTGCGTGCGGTTGCCTTCATAAAATTTCCGGAGCGGATCGTCCGGCTGGAGATTCTTTAAGTCCCCGAAAATGCGCGCCTCCGCCGGACAAATTTCCACACAAGCCGGTTTCAAGCCGCGGGTAATACGATGATAACACAGAGTGCATTTCTCGGCCGTGCGGGTGGCTGGACTCAAAAACCGGGCACCATACGGGCAGGCTTGAACACAAAAGCCACAGCCAATGCAGTAATTCTTGTCAATCAAAACCGCCCCGTCCGGCCCCTGGAACGTGGCGCCCACCGGGCACACCTGGACGCAGGGCGGGTTTTCGCACAGGTTGCACAGCTTGGGCACAAAGAACGATTGCTCGATCTGGTCTTCCGCCACCGGGCACTCCGGGAAGCCGTGTATTCCACCGTCGGGTGAATCCACCAGCGTTTCACCGCGGGTTTCCGCCGAGCCGGGTTTCGGCTTGGTGATGACGTAACGCTCGACCCAGGTGCGGTAATAAGGTCCCAGGGGGACGTCGTTTTCCTTTTTGCACGCCTCGGCGCACAAACCGCAACCGATGCATTTGGTGGCGTCAAGGCAGATCAGCCATTTGTGCTCAGTCGGGTCGTATCCCTTGGGTGCGCCGGAAGAGGTGAAAAAATTTTGCACGGCCGCCTTGGCGGTGCGCGCCACGGGGAGCGCCAGCACGCCCGCAAGGACGGCGCCCATGCGGGCGAGCGCGCCGCGCCGGTTGAATTGAGTTTTCATGGGCTTTGGCTGGGTTGATGCGGCAGGTGGCAGTCGGTGCACTTGTCGCCATAGTGATTTTTCACGACGATTTGCTTGAACCAGGCGGGCCGCGACGGATTGGCCTCGTGACAGCGCAAGCAGAGACTTCCCGGTACCCTGGTCGGAACCACGTCGTGATTGAGCGCGTGGTCGCGATTCGGGCCATGACAGGCTTCGCAGGAAAGGGTCTTGTGTTCGAATTTGTCGAGCTTGTGCTGGACGTCGGCGTGACATTCATCGCACGACTTTTTTCCGGCAAAGACCGGTGTGCGCGAGGCGATTTCCTCCAGCGCCGCCCCGCGATACCACCCGTATTCTCCAAACGACTCCGGCACGAGCAGCGTGCGTCCGACCAGATAGGTTCCCACGATGGCCAGGGTCAGTAACACCAGCCGAAGAATCTGCGGTGGCAATCTGAAGCGGCGCATGGTTTTTGGGGTTTAAGCCTGATTACACTTTGAAACTGCGCACGTGAGCGATCAGAGCCTTGATCTCGTCGTCACTGAGTTTGTCACCGAAGCCCTTCATCTTGAGCTGGCCATCCTGGGTGATGCCTTCCTTGATGACTTTGACGGCCTGGTCGTCGGTGAGGGCGGCCTGGGTCTTGGGGTCGGTAAAGTCCTTGATCTGCAGCTTGCGGCCAACCGTGGTTTGTCCCTTGCCGTCCTTGCCATGGCACATGGCGCAATTTTTGTCCCAGTTTTGCTGAGCGTCACCCGCCGCCGCCGTCCAGCCAGCCGCACCTGCCAACAGTAACGTGACCACTATCTTTTTTATTGGAGTTTTCATAACCATATTGCTTCTAATCCGATCTTTTTCACGGCCTTTGTTTGTTCCCTGAAACCAGCGATCCGACGCCGTTTTTATCCACGGAAAACTTGAGCCATTTTCCCACCGGCGCTGAATCTGACGCGATTTTTACCACGAAATAACAGTCCGGCAAAAAATGAAGAAATGCTTACCTTCCCTTGTTATTTACTGTGCTAAAATTGATTGACACAGAACAAGATAAAGTTATTTTTTTATATAAATAAATCAGTTAAAATGATTATTAAAGACAAGGTAATTTGATCGCCGGAATTTCTTCCGTTGGCGTATCGCAAAACCGGACCGGATCGTGTGTTCATAGGTTTGATAACTGCCGATGGCTGAGCAAAGAAGCCGACCCCGTGCGCCGGCAATAATCAGCGCGAGACCGGGGAAGCAAGAGATGGGGGCCGGGATATAAACCAGAATCCCCATGCAGGGATTGCTGCGCGGCAGAAACAATTCGGTCGCAAACGGGAAGAGGCAGGAAAACACACTGCCCGCCGCGACCACGGCGCCCTGGCACTGAGCCAATTTTTAAAGAAATCCTTCTGCCGGTCTGGGCCTGCATTGTCTGTCGCTTCCATAATTTACCTGCTTGAATCGCGACGACACTTCACCGCCAGATCGACCCGCACCTGTTTTACCTTGGCGTGTCGGTCCGCGTCCGCTATCGGGTGACCGGAGCTGAAAGGGCGTTTTATTGCCCTGCTTTGAGGGACCGGACATGCGCCACCAAGGCCTTGACCTCGTCGTCGCTGAGCTTGTCGGCGAATGGCTTCATTTTGGTCTGGCCGTTTTCGACGACCCCTTCCTTGATGTCTTTGGTCGCCTGATCATCGGTCAGGGCGGCCTGGACTTTGGCGTCGCTCAAATCCTTCATGCCCAGCTTGTGCCCCATCGTGGTCTGAGCTTTGCCGTCCTTGCCATGACAGGAGGCGCAAGCCTTGTTCCAGAGTTCGGTGACATCGCCGGCCCGGGCAGACCAGCATAACGCGCCTCCGAAGACGCTGACCAAGGCCATGGTTTTTGCAACAGTTCTCATGTTCATCTTCATAATTGCTCCACTAAAGGATGTTACCGGGTTCTTGTCAAATCAAACCTCCGTTGCCGGTCCGCCGCCAACATTTCGCCGGACTTTGATTTGCCATCCGGCCGCCGGTGTTCTATACCAGTTCGATATGCTCACAATCTAAAGATGAACACCAATCCCGCTACCCTTCGATTGCACTTTATTGAAACAAAATTGATTCGCAATGAACAATAATGGTTTATCATTCATTCAAATGACATCAATTGTATTAATCATTTAAGCGGGCGGGTTTCGAGATATGAAGGAGCCACTCAGCCAGACCACGACCGCAGAACGTCCCAGCGCGGCCCGAAGCGTTGTACGGGAAGCCGTGTTCGTGATGGTGGCGGGCGGCATTTTGGCCCTGGCCGCCAATCATTACTCACCCCGGGGACTGGCGCTCACCCGGAATTATTTTCCGGAGGGGATCGGCAGTGCGGCGCGCGGGGTCCCGGATGCCGGCACGAATGTCGCGTCGTTTTCCTCCGCGTCGTCGCCGGCCGGAGCGGAGAAACCGAAAGAATGGCAGTGGATCGATCGACCTCAGGCGGTACAGCTTTTCCATGACTCCCATTTAAAGCCGGGCGCCATCGTGTTCATCGACGCGCGAGACGAGGAACATTATCTGGGCGGCCATATTCCGGGGGCCTATGAATTCGATCCGTATCATCCCGAGAAATATTTCCCGGCCGTGATGCCAGCCTGCCGGGCGGCGGCGCAAATTGTGGTTTACTGTTACGGCGGCGATTGCGACGACAGCAAGTCAGCCGCTCACCTGCTCCGGGAAGTGGGAATTCCCAACGGGAAGTTGTTCATCTATGGAGGGGGGATCACGGACTGGAGCACCAACCGCCAGCCGGTTGAGATCGGCACGCGCAACAGCGGTAACCTGAGTATCAAGTTCCAATGACCAACGATCAGCCCATCCGACCGATTGCGGTCGTCAACCTGTTCACCGTCCTGAGTCGGTGGTTGCTGGGGGCGTTTTTTGTGTATATGGGTCTGACGAAGGCGTTACACCCCGTCGAGTTCCTGAAACTCCTGCGGCAATACGACCTCACCCAGATCGCCCTGCTATTAAATTTGCTGGCCGCGTTGTTGCCCTGGTTTGAAATCTTTTGCGGCCTGCTGTTGCTGCTCGGGGTGGCGGTACGCGGGACGGCCCTGACGCTGACCGTAATGCTGGTGGCGTTCACCCTGCTCGTGTGGCATCGCGCTCTGCAACTACAGGTGGCGTTGCATATTCCCTTCTGTGCGGTGAAGTTCGATTGCGGCTGCGGCACCGGCGAGGAATACATTTGCCACAAACTGGTGGAAAATATTCTGCTCACCCTCTTGTCTGCCTGGTTGTTGACGGGATGGGGAAAACAATTTTGCGCGCGCTACAGCCTTTTCGGACGATGAAGTGTTAAGGCGTTTCAAAAATACATGTAGCCGCCGACGTCAGTCGGCGCCAATTGGGCAAAGGAGAACGAGATGGTGCGAACTGATGGGGACATGGACGCACCTCAACCATCTGCTATAATGGCAGCGGCACGAAAGTTCAGGATGAAACGCCAAAATACTATAATACTAGGAACCGATCCGTTTACGTTTATAAATTCTCTGTTTCCTCCATGAAAAAGTCGTTGATGCTAGGATTAGCCATTTTGTTCGCATTGGGAATCTGTTGGTGGCTGGCTTCACGTCACCTGCAACGAGGCATTTCACTATCGCCAGCGGCAAACTCGTTGCCTATTCAACAAGAGCCGAATGCGCCAGTCCCCCAAAAACCTAAAAGCGAACAATCAAATTCACAATCTATCAATGTCTCTAAATCATCAGCTCCCCCTGCCGTCCAGGAATTTATCCGGAAGACCCTGGCTGATCCTCAATATGAGTGGAAACAACCGATTAACTTTTATGGAAAGGTAGTGGATGAAAACAATCAACTAGTCGCCAATGCCAATGTACACTTTATCTGGACAGATCTTTCCAAAACAGGAACGTCAGAAGCGGATACCAAAAGCGATTCCGCTGGTTTATTCTCGCTGTTAGGAAAGAAGGGTAAACGATTATGCCTCAAAGCAAGCAAAGACGGATACTATACTACCATTGATGCGAGGGTTCCATCTTATGAATATGCCAATCCCGCGGACAATTTATTCACTCCTGATCCGAATAATCCTGTAATCCTTCATTTGCGAAAAAAAGGTGTCGGGGTTGATTTGATTATATCACAATATGGAGTTTCCCCAGACTTTCCGATCCATATTCCGCGGGATGGAACGCCAATAAGAGTTGATTTCATTAAGCGGAAGACCGGGGACAACGGCCAAATGCAAATCACCGAAAACAAGCCGGAGTACAAAAATTGGCAGCAAGCTAGCTCATGGTCCTTCAGAATAGAAATTCCCGATGGAGGTTTCATAGAGGAAAACGACGAGTTTCCGTTTGAGGCGCCGGAAACTGGCTACCAACCGGTCGTGAAATTTCGGTTTCAGCAAGGACAAGCGGACTGGACTGAAAACCTCCAGAAAAACTACTATATCAAATTCGGCAATCCACCGCTTTATGGCCATCTTCAACTCCAAACAGGAATTTCGTACGGCGGAGCATTTTTGACCTACGCCATTAATCCCACCGGTTCACGCAATTTAGAGCCAAAATGATTTCGGAAATGGCAATCCACGCATCAAGCATGGCGCACAATGGGTCTGGCCAGTTCAAACCACCCGGCCTTATTTCCAACAAGTCTTGATAAGTTGCCAAATCCAACCCGCACCAAGAAAACGTAAACGGGTCGGTTCCGAATGGCGGTTAGTTAAGGCCCAAAACTTTCCTGGAGAGGCGCTTGCGCCGCCGGGTATCGGGTGCGGAGGCGAAGATGATCCGGCGGGAAACGCGCTCCATTTCTTGGATGATCTTCCATAGTT
>JBGPDH010000214.1:0-6844 GCA_041482195.1 Verrucomicrobiia bacterium | reverse complement strand
TTGGACTGACCGCAGCGACACAACGTCACCCGGTTCCGGACTTCGTAAGCCTTGCCGTCAGCGGAAATGACGGGGATGCCGCCGCGCACCCAGATGGGGCCGCTCACCTGTTTGGCCGTGTCTTCAATTAGCGTGAGTGACGGTTTGAATTTCGGTTCGATGGGTTGGCCGGTTTTTTTATCCCAAACCACCAGCCGGCCGGCCGGACAATGCGCGGCTTCGTATTCCACAATCTTCCGGGCCTCGGGATCGTCGGTCTGTTCCACCAGGTTCCAGATGCGCCCTTTCGGGTCGCAGAAACGCGCGAACGCGCAGAGACTTTCGGCGTCGGTGAGCCGCACGGTCGGGCCATCAATGGTTTCAACCTGTTCCAGGTAAGGTTCTCGGCTGGCGGTTTCCGTGCCATCGAAACTGACCTTGGCATGGGTACCGTCGCAGAATGGTTTGTTGCCGGACTGGCCGCACCGGCAAAGCGCGTATTGCGCCGGGGCCGGATGTTTTTTGCCTTCCCGGTAATCCAGCGAGTCACCTTCGGCATTGGTGACGATGTGCTGTTCGCTGAGCGGCAGGCCGCCGCTGACCAGGTACGGACCGTTTTCGGTGATTTCGATTTTTACGTCCGGTGTCGTCTCCTGTTTCATGAGTTCAACTTTTGCCCCTTTCCAAAACGGCTGGCGAGCTTTTTCTTCCCGGTCTTTAGGGCTTCCATTTAACCGTAGAGATCACAGAGATCGCAGAGAACTAAAATGGCAGGGCCGTGCTGCCGCGCGGCCCTACCAATAACAGAGAAGGAAATCACAAAAGCCGGTTTGCTGACTCCGGTGCGGCCAGTAACCAGGATCACAGCCGCAGGAAGATTTGTCGCCGATACAGGAAATGTGCGAGCCAGAATGTCAGCACCAGTCCCGTCACCGAGATCATCAATTGCCCGAAGCCTTGGGCCACATGCGCATCGAAGCATGCCTTGATGTTCCCGCCGGCCAGCCGCGGCGCCAGGCTGGCATATCCTCCCAGTATATTATCGGCCAGATAGATCGTGAGTGGATTCATTCCAATCCAGACGAAGGGTCGGCACCATTTCTGCCATTTCCAGACGTCCACAATCTGATAAAACACGCCCAACAGGATGGCACTGTAACCGCCGGCAACCAGAACGTAAGAAGACGACCAGATTTTCTTGATCACCGGAAATTGCAGTCCCCAAAGCCAGCCCACCACGACGCCCAGCACCCCGAACGACAGCAGATAAAGCACCTTGCGATGATCTTTGATTTTTTGGCCCTGCATCAGCAGTCCGGCAAACACGCCGAGCAAACAGGTGCCGACGGCGGGAATTGTGCTCAAGATACCTTCAGGGTCCCACGTGCCGTCCCACTTGTAGCCGGGAAGATATTTCTGATCAACGTAGTTGCAGAGATTGACACCTTTGACAAACATCCCGCGGATATAATGCGTGCTGGCCAGGTTGAGCTGGCTCACGTTGGTGAAACCGGTTTCCCGGCCGATGATTTGAGTCTGTGGCGTCGGCCTGACATCGGGAAAGGGCACAAACGTCATGGCGGCCCAATAGCCGACGAGCAATCCGGCACAAATGATCACCAGCACGCGCGGCTTGAAAAAACAGAAAAACAGGCCGGTGAAAAAATACGCCAGGGCAATGCGCTGCAACACGCCCAGCAAGCGGATGTCGGGCCACGAATTAGCGAAACCACCGTAGCAGAAAACGCCCAAAGCATAAAGCAGGATGCTCCGGACGAAAACCCGCTGGAGTGCCCGGGTGGGTCCGGCCGTGGCTATGATTTTGCCGAGTGAAAAAACCAGCGCCACGCCCGCCAGGAAAACAAACAACGGAAAGATCAGGTCGTAGAAACGCATTCCCTGCCAGTCAGAATGATCCAGTTCGTAGGCCAAAAAAGCAGTCGGTCTGGTCTGGCTCATCTGGTTTAAGGCATAAACCAGCGAGTCGGCGCCGATAATCCAGAACATGTCGAATCCGCGCAAGGCATCCAGTGACATCAAACGTCTGCTGGCAGCAGAACGCTGATTGGCCCGCTCCCCTGACGGAATGGATTTGGTTTGAGTTAACATGATGATGAGTTTAAGCGACAGCTATGTCGTTTAAAAACAATAAGTTGCGATGGCATTTCCCTGCGGCATTCATATCGTGTCCGGCGTAAGGCAGGAATTTGGCGTGGGCGTAAAGGGCTGAAGCCACCATTGCTATTGCGCATATTTTTTGTAAAGCGCGCGGCTCATGGAGAACGAATCCCCATGTGGTTTAGCCGCGTAACGACCACCGACTGATGACGCAAATCGCAAATTATGATCGCGCCACAGTTTTTGGAGCGCCGGTCGGTCCACGGGTTTCCCGCCCTTCATTTCTGCCAGCGTCGCGTTAATCAAGAGCTGCCAACGAGGCAAATAGTAATCGCGCATCAAACCATTCCATTGCCTGCCCGCATAGTCTGTCAATTCTCCGCCCCAAACGGTAATGATGCTGCGCGCGTCCTTTTCAAAATACGCCTGCTCATTTTTGTCCGCCCCCCACGATCGGGCGTCGCCAATCCATTTGCCGAGCATGAACTCGGTACGGGTGCCAAGAAACTTGTCGAGGTCGTCGCCGAGCGCCATGAACCGATCGGCCGCCGCCTTGAACGCCGCCACATCGTTCCGGTCGTAAGCGTCGGCCATCTGCTGCCTCGACGTCAGCGCGAGGTTACCCAAAGCCTGCCGCGTGACGTCAACCAGGTCGTGTTGATAGGCGCTCGACTTCCGCGCAACCGGACCCGCCCGCAACAGCAGCCCCCACGCGCGGATTAAATCCCGGTTATTATAGCTGATTTTGGCAGTCAACATACCGCCACTTTCTCCGCGAAGCGCCGGGTTGGGGTCCTGAAAAATCACGCCGTGGCCGCCGATGCGATAAGCGCCGTCCACCAGGACTTTTCGCCGAAGAATATCCCACGCGGCCGCCACATTCGTATCCGGCCCGCCGGCGCGCGCGCCGGCTTCGTCGCGCATCCAGGCCGCGAGGTCCAGATTGGTCCCGGTCCAGACCCGGTCAAACAACATCTCGTAAACGATCGGGTTATTGAGGCCTTCCAGGGTGGCGCCGACGCCGATAAAATTAGTCAAGGTCGTGTCGTTTATGACCGCAGTCAGGCGCCGGTTGATCTTGTCAACTGGTCCGGCCAAAAACGTATTGCCACCGAAATTGCCCAGGTAATCCCAGAAAAATGGCGCGCCATAAAAAGCTTTGGTCTGGCGGAACAACTCGCGATCGGTGCAGTCATAATCCAGCAATATCATGCGGCCCCGCGGCACGGCGCCAACCATCGCGGAGAGCCGCTGGTCCGTCCACTGCCCGCGCTGTTGAAACGTCCACGCCATCTGCACCCAGACTGCGTTCGAGTCGGCCCCGGACAAGCCGTCGTAGATGGCCCCTGACACACGCGCCAGGTAGGCCGGCTCCCAGCTGGGAGGCGTGATTTCGTTGAACGGATCAGCGCTATAGTAATGGCTGGTGCCGTATTCCTTCTGCTGCTCCTGCAAAAACCGGAGCTGGATTTCTTTGAATTTCGGGTCCAAGGGATTGAGGAACCAACAGCCGTATTGGGGGGAAAAGCCGCCCCAACCGGGCGGAATGCGCTCAATCTTCAGCGCCGGCTGCCGGACCATCAATGCCTCCGGGACATGGCCGGCAAATGCGCCAAGGACAGGCGACATCCCCAATTCGCGTTCGCGTGCCAGAATTTTTTGTTCCAATTCGTGCTGGCCATCAATGTAACATTGCGGCAACGGTCCGTCCCATTTGTCGATGTTCGCCATGCGGTGCCAGGGGAGATACGCGGGCCCGGTGAAACAGGCGCGGATTTCTTCATCACTCAAGCCGTAGGAGCGCCAGACTTTCTGCCAGATGTATTCGTTGCCGGTTTGGGCCAGCGGCAGATTGATCCCGTTAAGCGCCATCCAGTCAATGCACCGTTGCCAGTCACGCCAGTGCCAGAACGGCAGCGTGTAGCCGAACGTGCAGTAGTTGAGAAAAAAGCGGTTTTTGATCCGGGTCGTTCTGCGAATATTTTCCCCCGGCACCGGGAGTTTGGCCGGCACGGTCACCGCGTCGTCGGCATACCAGGAAACATCTATGAAGGCGTCATGTTTCAAATACCAATTGAGCGCCACGGCTTGCGATAGCGCGCTGTCGCCGCCTAAAATAATTTTTCCGTCCTGCGAACCGACCGCAAACACGCTTTCGCCTGCAGGCGCCGGAATAGTTTGGACGATAAAATCCTTCGCGTGACCCGGCAGGATGCGCTCAATTAATCCACCCAAGGGAGTATCGGCGTCCACCGCTCGCGCCCCCACGACCTGGGAAAGCAGCGCCGCCAATAGACCTGCCGCAAAAGACCATTTTTTCACAGACCGCACCACGCTTTTACAAAAACCTTATTTACTGCGACAACGCCAGTCATTTCTTAACGTAGAGGTAAAAGGGCAAGTCCCGAACCAGATCACTCTCTTATTTCGGCGGGTGGTTCAGCGTCCCGTTGATTCCGTTTCCGGGAAAAGAGGTGGTACGTGGCGATGTCCCAGGCGTTGTGAATGCCTATGAAGAGCAACAACAGCACCGCCGCCGCGACGAGGAAAAGGGCCGGTCGCTCGCATGAATGAGCCATCCCTGCTGATATCACCAGTGCCAGGTAGGCAACAATGGGAAGCAGAACATGGAACGACCAATCCTCGAACACCGGTTTGTAAACGGTTTGCGCCCGCATACGCCGGCCCACGATGACGGTGTAAATGATCCCGCCGAGGCCAACCAGACCCCAGAGAACTGCGACGGGCGCGATGCTGCTCCAGGGCGCGCTGGCGACTGCCGACAGCAATAGTACGACTCCAAAATGAATGACGCTCGGTGTCGTGAAGGCGCTCGTAGCTTGTGGGAAACTTCCAGTAATCGGCAGGTCGGCCACCAGTGTGATGACGACAAACTGCAACCCGATCAGTGCGCCGGCTGAGGAGCCGACGATGACGTAGAAGTTTTCCCATCCGTCGAGCACTGTCATGACTGTCTTCCCTGCATTCTGTGGAGAGACGCGTAGCGGTCAATCAGTTTCGGGTGGTACCTGAAAGCCGGGTACGTGCCAATGTTTCTCGTCCGACAGTAACAAATCCTGTTGCTCCACCGACAGTTTGGAGTGCGCGGACATGTCCGCGCTTTGAAAGCGGCGACATGTCGCCGCAGTCCAAGATCGGCTCGCGAGCAGCAGCGCAATGCTGCGACAGGCGCTCGCCCCGCCTTTGCGTTCTCTGTCCACTTTCCGTAGCAAATCACTGCGGAGGACGGGCGTTCTCTGCGGTTCAAAAAGGGGCTGGTTCAAGGATGTAAGGTCACCGGCGGTATTGTTCGTCGCCCCCCTTTTCCATCCACACAACGACCTTGCGATCAAAGCGTTACTGAATGGCGATATGGGTCACATGTTGCCCTCGCTTTTACCATTCGACGCGCGATTTATTTTGTTCCAACGGACCGAGTTGACTCACAGTTAAATGTTACCGGAGGGTGGGGCCGTCAGGTCTTGGTTGACTCGCAATTCTGGTTACCTAGCACAGTGAAGAAGTTTTTGAGTTTTCGTTCAATGGTATTCTTCAACTCGAATGGGTCCAATGGCGCGTGTTCTTGGCGCAGCCTGGTCTTGGTGGCTTGATCAATCTCGGGGCTGTTCAGCAGCCGTTGATACGGGGTCTGCGGGGTCGGCTCGTAAATCCTCACCGTTCTGCTCCCGCGCTTGTCCCGCTTCAGCAACTTGAAAGTTGGCCGGAAGTGGTTGGTGAACTGGCTCCACTGGTTGGCGTAGAGGTCGTTCATCAACGCCACCAGTTCGGGATGTCCGAACCGCTCGTGCCCGAAGAGTTGCCGCACATGGGTCCAGTTCTTCTGTTCGCAGTGGGCGTTGTCATTCTTGCGATAGGCCCGGCTGCGGGTGAAGGGCACTTTCATCTTCTGTCCGGTGATGTGCTCATACAGCGCCCAGTTGAGGAACTCCGAGCCATTGTCGGTGTGGAAGTTCTTCATCTTAAAAGGAGCCTTTTCTTCGAGCTCCTTAAGATGGCCAAGGATGGCATGGCTGCTCTTGTTCCAAACGGCTCGGTTCTCTGTCCAGCCGCTGAACAGCTCGGTAAACGTAAGGGAATTGACGTAATCGCCCGCCGTTGTGTCGCCGCAATGGGCCACCGTGTCGGCCTCGACTGAACCGGGTTTGCTCGTGTCGGGCGGGCCACCCCGAGTCGGCACCTGCCGCCGTAACAACGTGCCCGGCCGGGTGGCCGAAAGCCCTTTGCGCGGATGCCGTACGCGCGCGGGTTGCAACAGCCGGTCAATCTGGGCCGGGCTGATCGCCAGCAGTTTTTCCTTAACCGCTCCGGGCAGCGGCGCACCGCGCCGCTCGTGATGCGCGAGCCATTCCGGCAATGCGGGCTTGAGCAGCTTGCTGCACAGTTGATCGCTGGCCAGCCAGACCGCCTTAAGCGCGGGCAAGAGCACCGCCGGGTCATAGGTGACTTTGGGGCCGGATCGCTTGCGGTTCCGGCCGGCCAGCGGACGGTGCAGCAGCCGCAGGGCCGCTTTGCGATGGTAACCGCAGTTGAGGCAAAACTCGTCGAGAATGCGGCTCTTGTGCGGCCGACCAGCGCGTTGATAACGACCGTGAATTTTAGCGAGATACTCGCGTTTGGAGGTTAAACTCATGTTCAGGGCTTCGGTAACCATGAATACGAGTCAACGTATCAGCAGACGCCTCGTCTACCTCCCAGCCCCGGTAACATTTAATTTGAGTCAAGTCGC
>JBGPDH010000213.1:0-6860 GCA_041482195.1 Verrucomicrobiia bacterium | reverse complement strand
CGCTACGTAGCGCGGACATTCCTGTCCGCGGGTTCGGGCGACTTTCCAGTCGCCCGATGATTCCGGCACGGACTTCCCGTCCAAGGACAGTGTCAAGATGCACCCGGACAATCCGCGCAAAAAGATTTTTGCGGGATTTTCACCGGGCCGGGGTATTGCCAATACAACCATTCGATGACGCAATCAAGCGTCACCAAAAAATAAGAAAGAACAATGAAAACACGAATTCTTCTCATCACTCTTGGCGTGGCTGCCCTGACCGCAATAACCTTTAATGCCAATGCCCAGTCGCTCTCACCGCGTGCCGCGGGTAACCAGATCCAGCACGTCTCCGGAACCTATAACGACCCCGACCTGGTCGCAGTGGACCAAGGTCTTGCTGCTCTACCGCGCGCGGCCGGCAATCAGATTGCCACCACGGCTGGCACGAACGGCAACGTGAATCCCACCACCGCCTGCGCTCAAAACATGGCCGGCAGCCCCAAGACCATTCAAGCTTGTGCCGAACATCCGGCCACCATGCCGGGTTGCAATGTGACGACGGTTGCGACAGTTGCGCCGTTGAAGTAATCAGTTCACCATCAACCGGGTTGTCCCGGTGTGATTAAGAATGTATGATACGGGCGGCGGACAAAAATCTCCGCCGCCCATTCAACCGATGAAAGAGAATATGAATCCCGACGACACAAAACTTTCCGCGTTGTTGCGCCAGGGGCGCGTCGCTCCGGCTCTGCCACCGCGCTTTCAGGAAAACGTGTGGCGCCGTATCGAGGGCGCCGAAGCGCCGGTCACTTCCGCACCGGGTCTGTCCTGGCTGGATGCGCTAGCCGCCCTGGTGTTGCGTCCGCGATTCGCTTACGCCACGGTCGCCGCGCTGGTGATGGTCGGTGCCCTGTTGGGTGTGCATCAAGGCGCGCAACGGGCCAAACAGGACGCGCAAGCGCAGTACGTTGCGATGGTGGCGCCGAATGCCCTGCGCTGAAATCGCATGAACCGCTCGTTGATTGTCGTTCTCGGCGCGCTGGCCTTGAGCGCGGCGGTTTTCGCCGGCTCCTATTCCGTCGGCCGGCGTGCCGGTGTCATTTATTGCGCCAATCCGGCGGACGATTTGAGCTGGCTGCGCACGGAATTTCATTTGAACGATGCCGAGATGGCGCGCGTTCGGCAGGTGCACGCGAGCTACCTGCCGCAATGCGCCAAAATGTGTGCGCTCATTGCGGCCAAGAAGGCCGAAGTTCAGGCCGCGCTCACCTACGGAACGAATGTCACCGTCGAGGTCCAGAAGAAATTGACCGAACTGGGCGAATTTCGCGCGCAATGCCAGGGGCAGATGCTCCAGCATTTTATTGCCGTCAGCCAGGCCATGCCGCCGGAGCAAGGCCGTCGGTATCTCGCCGAAATGGAAAAAATCACGCTCGGTTCGCATGAGGCCATCGAGCAATCCATGTCTGACCACGCTGGCCATGAACATGGAGCCAACTGATACCCAGGCTCGCGACCGTGCGGACATGGAGCGACTGGCCGCCGGCCATGAGCCCGCGTTGAATGATTTGATGGAGCGGCACGCCACGCCGCTGTTCCATTTTCTCTGCCGGATGCTGGGCAACGAAGAGGACGCAAACGATCTGGCGCAGGAAACCTTCGTCCGCGTCTTCCGCGCGCGTGCCAGCTTTCGGACCAACGAAAAATTCTCCACCTGGCTGTACACGATTGCCGCCAATCTGGCGCGCAATCACTTCCGTTGGCGGTCTCGGCATCCCAATGTCTCGCTCGAAACCGAAACCGGAGAATCGGAACAAACTCTTGGTAGTACGATTCCGGCCGGTGATCTGGCCCCGTACGAACAGGCCCAGGCGGCTGAACGTGCCGCCGCCGTGCGTGCCGCCGTCGACAAACTGCCCGAAGATTTGCGAGGAGCGATTGTGTTGTGCGAGTGGGAAGAACGCGCCGTGGCCGAAGCGGCGGCGATTTTGGAAACCACGCCGAAAGCGGTGGAATCCCGGTTATATCGGGCCCGACAGATTCTGCGGGAGAAGTTGAAGTCGTGGCTGTGAGAGCGGTACTTGCAGCGGCATGCTGGTGGCGGCTGCGGCTACGATCCTAAGCGCCGGACCTGGCATTGCGGGTGCTCCGCGGTAATCCCTTCGTATGAAGATCTTTGGGGAAACCCCCACTATTGACTGGCTGCGACCCTCTGTCGTTGCGCTGGTACTGGCCAATCTTGTGCCGGTTTTGGGAGTTCTTTGTCTTCACTGGGAAGTTTTTCCTTTGATGTTCCTGTTCTGGAGCGAGAACGTGATCATTGGTGTCTTCAACGTGTTGAAGATGCTTCTGGCGAATCCCGAATCGCCGATCAGCTGGGCGGGGAAGGTTTTCACCATTCCCTTCTTCTGCGTGCACTACGGGATGTTCACGTTTGTTCACGGTGTTTTGATTATCGGGCTGTTCGGCGGCGGTCTTCGATCCGGCGCCGGATTTCCCGCGCCGGGGACGTTCTGGCAAATCGCTCACGAAAATTATTTGGATTGGGCGATCCTCGGATTGACCATCAGTCGCGGAATTTCCTTTGTCACCAACTATCTCGGTCAAGGCGAATACCGGCACGCGAGCCTCCCACAGCTGATGCAGCAACCGTATGGGCGCATTGTGGTGTTGCATCTGAGCATCCTGTTCGGAGGGTTTCTGATGATGGCATTGCATTCGCCCGTTTGGGGATTGCTCCTGCTAGTCGGACTCAAAATCGTGCTCGACTTGCGCGGGCATTTTTCCGAACGGAAAAAATTTGCGGAGGCTGTCAGAGCAGACCAAGTCACGTTTCCACTTGAACCCGGGAAATAAAATCACCGGCACCGGCTTTGATTAACGGCTTAAGCCCGGCGTCGATGTGCCGGCACGGCCGGCTGTGAAGGCGGAACGGAAGGCACGGTGGGTGTCGGCCCCAGCGCGGAATTCGCCTGGGCATAAGCCACGATTTCACCGGTGGAATTCAGCAGAGCAAAGTTCTGCACGCCTCTGATCGCGCCATTCTTTATCAACTTCTGGATCGCGTGAAGCGTGTGCTCCCTCGTTTCACGAATCTTAATGGCAATCTGGCTCGCATGTTGGGGAGCTTTCGCATCGTGCAGGAAGTTAATGATTTTCGCCTCAATATGTTCGAACGATGCTTTGTTCATCGGGCACCTCGACGTCGGGTTGTTCTGATCTGATTTAAAGGGCTGTACTGACTGACTATCAATGATTAAGCCATAGCGGAGTAGTGATGTCAATGACAAAGCGTATCCAGGACGCTAACGTCGCTCAACCAGGGTCCAGGTCTCATTACCTTCTGTCTTATTTGCAGCAGCTTAGAGTTGATTTCAGGCTCCAGCCCACCGGATCGAACCTGAGACGGTCCGTGATTTGAGCTCAGTTTTCGCTGTCTCTGGCTTCCAGTTTTTGCCAGAGCGCTCCATAAACGGCAATAACGGCAAAGCAGATCAACGGGATGACAAAGCCGATCCGCATGCCTCCTTGGTCGGCGATCAACCCCATCACCGGCGTCATGATGGCGCCGCCAACAATAGACATGACCAACACGGACGAACCCAGTTTGGTATGGTCGCCCAGTCCCCGAATGCTTAAGGCGAAGATGGTCGGGAACATGATGGACATGAAGAAGAAGCTGACCATGATGGCCACCACACCCGACCATCCGCCACAGGCCATGGCGAACGCCATCATCAGGGTATTGATGACGGCATAACCGGCCAGTGCCTTGTGCGGTTTGGTTAGGCCAACCACCGCGCTGCCGAAAAACCGGCCGCCGGCAAAACAAACGAACGCCAGTGTCTGTAAATAACCCGCCGAACGGTCCGTCGAGTCGACGATATTGGCCCTTATATAATTGACGAAGAAGCTGAAGATGCCCGTTTGGGCGGCCACGTAAAGAAATTGAGCGACCACACCGAAGGTGAAATGCGAACGTTGCCGGAGAGGTTTTTTGCCCGTGCCTTCCGCTTCGGCCTTGAATTCCTCAGCCGCCTGGACATCCGGAACTTTTGCGAAAATAAAAATTACCAGCAGAACGGCCACGGCCATGCCAATGCCCAGGTACGGAATGTAAAGTCGGGCATTGCTCGTATTGACCTCCCGGGTGGCAGACAGAATGACGCTGGAGCCGATGAACATTCCGGAGATCCAGCCGAAGCCATTACAGGTCTGCGCCATGTTGATGCGCGTGGCTCCGCTCTCGGGGCGCCCCAACACGGTGGTATAGGGATTGGCGTTGGTTTCCAAACAACCCAGGCCGCAGGCGAGCACGAACAAGCCCAGCAAAAACGCCCAGTAGGTGTTGATGGTGGTTGCCGGCACGAACCAAAAGGCCCCCAAAGCAGCCAGGGCAAGCCCGACGATAATGCCGCCTTTATAGCCAAAACGCCGCGAAATGATGCCCGCCGGCAGGGCCACCAGACAGTAGCCCATGTAAAAGGCCCACTGCACAAAGCCGGATTGGAACTTCGACAGGTTCAGCGAGTTCTGGAAATGTTTGTTCAGGTTATCGAGCAGGCCGCTGCAAAATCCCCAAAGCAAAAACAGCGAGCAAACCAGCAGAAAAACGAAAATATAATTCCGTCCATCCGCGGTGCGAAACAAACCGGTGGATTTGCCGGTTGTTTCGTGTTCGTTGGTTGATATCGTCATGGTTTTGTCCGGGTTGGAATGGGGGTCAGGGGAGCAACAGAATGGTCAGCTTTTTCGGGCCGTGCGCGCCCAGCACCAGGATGCGCTCAATGTCACCGGTGCGGCTGGGGCCGCTGATGAAAGAAAAGAAGCTGGGGAATTTGCCTTTAAATTTTGCCTGCATCCGCCGAAGGGCAGTGCCCAGATCCGGAACCACTTGATTTTGGCGGGCCAGCACCACGTGATGGGGCGGTAGCACGGATAGAGCGCGTCCGCCGGCACTGGGCGCGGAAACCAGCACGCTGCCAGTCTGCGCCACCAGGGCTTCGCATTCCGTCAACGCTGCATCGCAACTTTCCAAATCGGCTATAGCGTAACCATGGTCTGTTCTTACCTCGGCCAAATGCAACTCCTCGGCATGAGCATCGGTCAATTCGCCGGAGTGTCGGCCGATTTTTTTCCAGCCGCCCGCCGTGGCCAGAGCTTTAACGTGTTGAATCGCTTCCCCCGGGTTTGCGCACGTGCGAAACTCCGCCTTCAAATCCTCCGCGTTCCGCCGGAACAATTCGATTTGTTCTTCCAGCGTATCACCGACTGGTGGCAGCCAGGTTTGCGGAGAACCGGGCCGGGGGTCTGGTGTGGTTGTACTTTTGGAGAAAACCGGCGGCGGCGTGACTGTCTTCAGCGCCTCACGGATCCGGCCTAAAATCAGTTCCCGGTTGGTCATGGGTTTTTCCTTTCCTGCCAAAGCTGGTGGAAGCTTTTGACGGCCAAACTCGGAAACGAGCGGCTTTTTGTCCAGGGACGCAGAGGATCCAGGATGGTTCCCTGGATCAGGCGTTGCAACGGCTGCGCGAGGCGGGCAAGTCGCGCAGCCAGGGCGTACAACTTTGGACGGCACATCACAAAGGAGAACCCGGCTTGAAACAATTTTTCAACCGGGGCCGGATGCAGGCGAACTGCGTTGCGACGGTTGTGCAGCAGGTGATGATGCAAATCAATCTTGACGGGACACGTTTCGGTGCAGGCGCCGCATAACGACGAGGCCTGAGACAGATGTTTCCAATCCTGAAGTCCACGCAGGTGCGGGGTGATGACCGAGCCGATCGGACCCTGATACGTGGTGCCATAGCTGTGACCGCCGACGTTTTTAAAGATGGGGCAAACATTCAAACAGGCGCCACAGCGGATGCAGTGCAGCGCGTCCCGTTGTTCGGCGTCTGCCAGAAGTTCCGTGCGGCGGTTGTCCAGCAATACAACGTGAAATTCCTCCGGGCCATCGGGTTCGCCCGGCTGTCGTGGCCCGCCATAAAGGGTGTTATAACAGGTGATCGGCTGCCCCGCACCGGCCGTGGCCAGCATCGGCAGAAACAACGCCAGGTCCGACAATTTGGGCAGCACTTTTTCAATACCCACCAGGGCCACGTGCACTTTCGGTAACGAGGTGGTCAGCCGGGCATTCCCTTCGTTTTCCGTGATGGAAATCATACCGGTCTCGGCAATGGCAAAGTTTGCCCCGCTGATGCCCATGTCCGCTTCGCAGTATTTGCGGCGCATGACTCGCCGGGCAATCATCGTCAGATCCTCCGGATTGTTTGTCGGGTCGGAGCCCAGCCGGTCATGAAATAAATCGCTGATTTGTTGCCGGGTGAGATGCATGGCCGGAAAGACAATGTGATACGGCGGCTCACGACGAAGTTGCACGATGTATTCGCCCAAATCGGATTCCACCACTTCAAAACCTTCCCGCTCCAGCGCGCCGTTCAGGTGGATTTCCTCTGCCGTCATGCTCTTGGATTTGATGATGGAACGGACTTTGTGCTGCCGCGCCACGCCGACAATGTAATCGCGCGCCGCCTGCGCATCCGGCGCCCAGAACACCCGGGTACCGCGCGCCTCCAGTTTGGAGGCAAACTCATCCAGGTACCGGTCGAGATGGTTGATGGCCTCCTGTTTAATTTCGGCGGCCAGCGCGCGCGCGCCAGCCCAGTTCTGAAAGCGATTTTTGAACTCGTCGCGTTTGCTGTAGTACCCGGCCAGCGCCTTTTGAATCCGATCGCGATGCGACAAATCCGACGTATAACGCCGTGCGGATTCGTTGAATTCCTGCGCGTAGGTTTTCATGTCCGGGTCAGCACTTCGGCCAGATGGAGGGTCTTGATGGATTTGCCCTGTCGGTCCAGCACGCCCTGGATCTGCAT
>JBGPDH010000212.1:0-6870 GCA_041482195.1 Verrucomicrobiia bacterium | reverse complement strand
GTCACGTCGGACTGCGGGGCCATCTCTGCCTTTTGGGCCTATCAGACATTTGTTGCAACGCCGGCCGAAGCCGCCGCCGTCGGGGTGAAGTCCGGGGACGATCTCTGTTGTGGGACCGATTACAATGCGCTGGTGCTCGCGGTCCAAAAGGGGTTGATTTCTGAAAAGGAAATTGACCGGGCGCTCCGGTACCTGCTGGAAATCCGGTTCCGACTCGGTCTGTTCGATCCTCCTGCCGACGTCCCTTATTCGCAAATTTCCATTTCAGAGAACAACAGTCCTGAGCATCAGGCGCTCGCGGTTCGGGTCGCGCGCGAGTCCATGGTGCTGCTGAAAAACGATGGCCTGCTGCCGCTCAATCGTTCCAAAATCAAACGGATTGCTGTTATCGGCCCGAACGCGGACTCCCTCCCCATGTTACTCGGCAATTATAACGGCACGCCGACCAATCCGGTGACCATCCTGGGCGGCATCCGTTATGTGGCCGGCCCGGACATCGACGTGGTCTATGAACCCGGTTGCCCGCTGGCGCTGCTCAAGGACGATGCAAATCTACCCGATGCCGACAGAATGGTAGCCGCGGTCAACACGGCAAAGTCGGCGGACGTGATCATTTTCGTCGGCGGCATCAGCGCACAACTGGAAGGCGAGGAAATGACGCGGGCCAACGGTTACGTTGGTTTCAGCGGTGGTGACCGGACGCAGATTGAACTGCCGTCCGTGCAAACGGATTTGCTCAAGGCGCTCTATAAAACCGGTAAACCTGTCGTGTTTGTGAATTGCAGCGGTAGCGCCATGGCCATGCCGTGGGAGGCGAAAAAACTGCCGGCCATTTTGCAGGCGTGGTATCCCGGGCAGGCCGGCGGCCTGGCGGTGGGTGAAGTGCTTTTTGGTGACGTGAATCCCGCCGGGCGACTGCCGGTCACCTTTTACCGTTCCACCAGCGACTTGCCAGCGTTTGATGATTATTCCATGTCCAACCGCACCTACCGTTATTTCAACGGTGAGCCGCTTTACGCCTTCGGTCATGGCCTCAGTTACACGCGATTCCAGTATAGCGCCGCCCGGCTTGATGCCACCACCGTCGCGGCGGGCGACACATTGAAGCTGGCATTCAATTTGAAAAATGCCGGTGGCCGCGACGGCGACGAGGTGGCACAGGTCTATATCCGGCACGTGAACTCCGCGGTGCCGCAGGCGAAACTCGCGCTTTGCGGCTTCGTCAGAATTCATCTGCCGCAGGACGCGGTGGCCCGGGTCGCTTTGGATATTCCGGTGGAACGGCTCCGCTACTGGGATACCGCGCACCAGCGATACACTGTCGAACCGGGCAACTATGAACTGCTGATCGGTGCCGCCTCAGATGACATCCGGTTGCGCGTACCGCTGAAAGTTTCTTCGTCAACCGTGGCGGCGAATCCGTAATCGGTAACCGATTTGGTCTTTGCTCCTCAGTTGTTAATCGGCGGATTCATCAAAAGGCGTTGAAGCGCAAATGCGAAACACCGTAGGTGTGACATCGTTGTAGAAACCAGCCCCCAAACCATCTCCAGCCCCGTAGGGGCGACATCGTCGGGATATCATTTATCACCTGATCTAAAAATGTAGCGCCAGTCATATTCCACACCGAACTGACGGAGCTTGAGCATCTTTTTTCGTTTGGTCTTTACGACAAAGATGTCGCACCTACGGTGCTGTTCCTTCACTTCAAAGACCACTTCAAAAACTGATAAGGTTGTTTCTGCCCCTTTGACCGTCGATTTCTTACTGCCCGACGAGGTGGTAAGGCGCGGCGGTGTCGTCGCCAGGATGATATTTCGGATTGGCTTTGAGCGAGAAGGTAAAGGCCACAGTGTAATCCTTCGGCCCGCTGCTGTTGTTCTCCACCCGGAAGGTCAACGCCCCGGTCCAACTGCGAAAATCACGATAGAGGGTGTAAAACTGGTCCTGCAAAGTGCCACTCGAGGCATCGAAATCCTGCGTGGTGCGAAAACCCCAGTTGTCCGTGAACCGGTAATAAAAAGTGCTGGTGATGTAATTTTCGCCGGTGCCCTGGAACGAGCTGTTCAGGTAGAAGTAGCCGACACCCCAACTCCAGCGGTCATTGGGCGTAAACGCGATTTGATTAAACGTCATGTTCAACAGGCCGTCGTTAATGTCATAACGCAACTGGGATTCGAAGGTAATCCATGTGCGCGGCTTGAATGACAAGTCGGAATAAAGGTCGCTGAAAGTTTTTTGCGGCTGCAGAAAAATGGCGTTTGTCTGCGAATTGGGCTTGAGATTCCAGTCGAGGATCAAGTTCCAGTCGAACAGGTTGTCCACCTGGCCATTGCGTTTGGTCTGAAACGTGTTGCGCAGGCCAAATCGGATGAGGTTTTGACCTTCAATAGCGTCAATGTCGTTATAGTCAGGAAACTGCACCGGCAGGAGCAGGATGCTGGGCGACAGGGAATCGAACTGCGGCAACTGGGTGGAAGGCGCGCTCGGGTTCCGCACGTAAACATAATTCGCCGACGGCACGATGATATGGCGCAGGCCGTCGATCTCGAGAGCCGAATTCGTCACTCCCGACCAAAGACGCGAGAGTTTGAAGTTAACTTCAGTGCCGGCATCGAAAATCGTGCGGGTGGTTTCTACATTGGTCCCGCCGGGGCCGCTTCCGTCGCTGTAATACGTGAATCGTCCGCCGGTATAGGGCACAACATTCAGCCAGTCGAAAAACGTCCAGGGCAGCAATAACTTCTGGTAGGTGTCGGCGCGGGCAGCGGCGTAATTGGGAGGGATCACCGGGGTATTCGTGTTGGCAAAATATTTGTCATAGTAACCTGCCGAACTTACGCTCTGGTAATAAACCGGCGTGGCCAGAATTGGCTGGCGATAGCCGGTCAGTTGCGCCTCGGGCAGGCGTTCGACCTGGTCAAAGAAGTCGTTGATGCGGGGCGTGGTCAAGGCGGCGAGGCTCCAGTTCTCGGTGTATTTGTTGATCTCCACGAACGTGTTCGGCTGCGGGTTCGCCGCATACGCGCCTTCCGCAAAATCGTGCTCCACCAGCGGGTCGCTCTGCCAATTCACCATCGCCTTGGCATTGAGATTGGTGTAGGGCGTGGCCTGGTAGCCGAAATAGAATTGCTGGCGATTTTCCGAAATGGGCTGATTCACCGGGAGGTTATTAGTGCTTTCATCCGGGTCCATATCGTGCACGTAGTAATACTTCAGTTTGGGATCGCCCCAGCGGCCCAGGTGCGGATTGATATCCAGCCCCGTCCCCGGACCCCGCTTCCCGTAATAATCCACCCGGAACCGGCCATCCGCCGTGTTGTCGAGAAACCAGTTGTAAGTGTTCAGTAAATACGGCCCGTACGTGGTGCGGTAACCGGGCATAAAATTGAAACTGTTCTGGCGCTCACCCAGGTTGCGCCGGTAAAACGGAAAATAAAACGACGGCACGCCTTCCATGTACAGCACCGCATTCCACATCTCCACATATTGACCGGGAACAATCTTGATGCGACTGGCCCGGACGCGGGTAGCCGGGTTGCTCACGTCATCGGTCGTGACATACACATGCCGCGCGGTGGCCTCATTGGTTGCGCCTTTTTTGGTGTCCACGAGCCCGGTCAACTCACTGCCGGCAACGAACACGGGCGGTTTGCCCGTGCGATATTCCTCGCTTTGCATCTGATGCGTCTTGAAATTGTAACGCATGTGCTCGCCAATCCACATCTGGTCGCCGGATTCAATCCGCACATGGCCGTCGGCCACGGCTTCATAGGTTTTCTGATTGAAGGTGCCGCTGTCCGCCATCAACAGACTATCGCCATATTTCACATAAAAGCCGTTGGTCGCCGTAACCACATCACCCTGCATTTCGAAGTTTGTAGTCGGGGCGTTGGAAAAAATCTGATTGAGCCCGCCGAATTCAATCGCTGACGGCTCTGATTGCGTCCGGGCGATGACTGGAAGCAGTGCGAAAAAGAGAACGAGCAGAAAAAAGGCGGGCCTTCGCCACGCTGGAGTGCTGACCGGCACGGATTCACACGAACCGTGGTCGTTTTCAAGTTGCGCGCACGTAACGCTGGCTACGGCCACGCAGGCGGGCGCTCTTATCATTCGGCGCGGCCAATTAAACAGAACGTTTCCCCACTGCCAAGCCGATTTGCCTTGGTCACAATCTTCAATTCGCCGTCGGAACTTAATCCGCGGCCAGAGCAACCGCCCAATCATGGCTGGTTTGGGGGGTCGGAAACATTTTTCAGGTTCGTATCACGAAAGGGAGCACCTGCCTGGTACGATTTAAGTTGCTCTTGAAGCGCAGTGACCCGCGTGGGGGTGTCGGTGTGGTTTTGGACTACGGCCAATTGCAGGGCCTGCCGGGCCGTCGCAACCGCCTCGGGAAAGTGTCCCGCCTCGGCGTTGGCAGCGGCCAGTGTTTCCAGAACTACCGGATTCGTTCCTCCGGAAAGCGCGTTCGCCTGCTGCGCCAATTCAAGTGCTTTATTGCCGTTGCGGATGGACGGGTCCGG
The DNA here is from genome assembly GCA_041482195.1 of Verrucomicrobiia bacterium. Lineage (GTDB taxonomy): Bacteria > Verrucomicrobiota > Verrucomicrobiia > Limisphaerales > UBA11358 > UBA11358. The sequence continues at coordinate 2,344 of JBGPDH010000212.1, read as the reverse complement.
ACTGGTGGCCAATACCCAGGCCAAAGCACCACACGCACCGGCATGGTCGGGCTGTAATTCAAGTGTCGCCTGCAAATGATCCATGGCCTTGTTGACTTCCCGCTTTTGCAGAAAAATCACGCCCAGCCGATAGTGGGCTCCCGCATCATCGGGGTGAACCTTCAGCAGAGTTTGAAACACGACGATGGCCTCATCCACCTGTCCCCGATGAAGAACCGCGTCGCCGAGTTGGCTGAGATCCCGCGCATAGTCGGGCTGGATTTCAACGGCCTTTTGGAACTCAGCCGCCGCCTCGTCCTCCTGTCCGGAATAGAGCAGTGCGACGCCCAGGTTAAAGTGATTGAGCGGGTCGGTTGGCCGCAAGGCGAGCGCTTTTCGGAAATGGACAATCGCCTCGCTCATTTGTCCTTTCTGAAATAAAGCTGCCGCGAGATCAGTCTGGGCCGGCAGATTATCGGGTTGTATCTCCAAAGCCTTCCGAAAATGAGGAATGGCCTCATCCACCTGCCTCTTTTCAAGCAGGGCTTCGCCCAGATTGTCGTGGGCCACCACATTGTCGGCCGTGCAGGCAAGCGTGTGATTCCACAACGATTCGCTGTCACGCCAATAAGAAACCTGGGCATGCGTGCCGGCGCTCAAGCTCGCGATGACCAGGACGGCAATGCTTCCAGGCAACCAGCGGGAGTAATGCCAGCGGGCACACAATTCCGCCCCCAGCCATGTCAAAGCCAGGCAGAGTCCGATTTCGGGCAGATACGTGTATCGATCTGCATGCGCTTGCAAGCCTGCTTGCACCAATCCTATCACCGGCACCAGCATGCCCAAATACCAGAGCCAACCCACCAGCAGATAAGGGCGTTTCAACCTATCGACCAGGGCCCCGGTACTGGCGGCCACCAGAACCACGAGCGAGAACACCACCTGCCACAACGCCAACCCCGCCACTGGAAAGGGATAAAAAAACGCCAACCCGGCGGGATAAAACAATTGGCGGAGGTAGACGATGTAAGATACCAGCGCATTGTCGACCCGCGACGGAAGGGCCGGTACGGTGTCGAAAACAACGACACTTTTCTGTGCCAGCACCGCCGCGACACAGGCGCCGATGGAAAGTGCCAGCAGGGGCAACTTTTCAATGATGATTCGTCCGGGGATAGAAAAGCTATTCCTTGAGCCGACTGGAGTTGAGAACCGGCCCAATGGCCAGTAGTCCAGCAGCAGCAACACAAATGGAACCGTGACCAACATTGGCTTGCACATCAACCCCAGGGCCAGCGCAAGCACCACCCACAAATAGCGGACATACGAAAAAGGCCGGGGCACATAGCGAACGTATGCCCATAAGGTCAGCATGAAGAACACACCGCTGAGCACGTCTTTGCGCTCCGATATCCACGCCACCGATTGCAATCGCAGCGGGTGAATCGCATATACCGCCGCCACAAAAGCGCTCCGCCACGGCTTCCCGGTCATTTCTTCCAGCACCAGAAACAACAGGATCACCGCAACGGTGTGCAGTAAAACATTGGTCAGATGATAGCCACCCGGATTCAACCCATGGAACTGGTAGTCCGCCATGAATGATAACACCGTCAGCGGATGCCAATTGCCCACCACGACATGGGTGAACGCCCAGCCAAGCCCTTTCAGCGTGAGTCCCTGTTGAATAGCCGGATTCTGATAAACGTACCCACCGTCGTCGTAGTTGACGAAGCCGTAGTGGAGTGTCGGGCTAAAAACGGCCAGGGTAATAACTGCCAGAAGGACACATATCCCCCAATTCATCCCATGGCGGTTTGAATCAGCGGGATGATTCGTCATAGCCTCACTGGAATCTTCTTCCCGGCCAGAAATTTCTTCACATCACCGACCGTGTAGGTGCCGAAGTGGAAAATGCTCGCGGCCAGCACCGCGTCGGCCTTGCCTTCGAGCAGCACTTCCGCCATGTGCTCCAGTGTGCCCGCGCCGCCGCTGGCCACCACCGGCACGCCCACCGATTCGCTGATGCGTCGCGTAATGACCAGGTCAAATCCCGCCTTCGTCCCGTCGGCGTCAATTGAGTTCAACACAATTTCGCCCGCACCGAGCGCCACGGCCTTCTTTGCCCATTCGATGGCGTCGAGGCCAGTGTCCTTGCGTCCGCCGTGCGAGAAGACGCCCCATTTGTCCGGCCCGACTTTCTTGGCGTCGATGGAGACGACGATGCATTGGCTGCCGAATTTTTCCGCGCCTTCCCGAATGAGTTCGGGCCGGGCGAGCGCGCTGGAGTTGATGCTGATTTTGTCGGCGCCGGCGCGCAGCATTGTGAACATGTCCTCCACGGACTTGAGGCCGCCACCAACCG
>JBGPDH010000211.1:0-6943 GCA_041482195.1 Verrucomicrobiia bacterium | reverse complement strand
CGCAAGGGTTGCTATGCGGTCCCAAAGGATCGCATCGGGGGTTCGAATCCTTCCCCTCTCCGTTTTTTACATCAATGCCATTGCGGGTGTAGTTGAATTTCAAAACGTGGGCTTTCCAAACCCAAAACGGTGGTTCGATTCCATCCGCCCGCTCCGTTCAAGGACACAATCAGGCAGGGCTGGGAGATGTTTTCAGTCATAAACAGTCAGTGCCCGTAATTGCGGGCCGCATTCGATTTTTGAATACACGCTTATGGAGGGTGCGTCCGCGATGAATACAGAGCCTGAACTGATGCTGGCCGGACCGGAGGATCCCATTCTGGTGACGGGTGCGGCCGGTTTCATTGGGCGACGTGTAGTGGCCAATCTACTAGCCCGCGGCTTTCGAAATGTGCGGTGTCTGGCACGGCGGCCAGGTGCGCGGCTGACCTTAGTGAACGGTAGCAACCCCGGGTCGCCGGCCGTCGAAATGATCTACGGCAACTTGCTCTCCAAGGAAGACTGCCAGCGGGCGGTAAGGCAGGTGAAAGTCATTTATCACCTGGCGGCAGGCAGCGGCGAAAAATCGTTCGCCGATGCATATCTTAACTCCGTGGTCACCACCCGGAACTTGGTGGTGGCCTGTCTGGCGGAAAGATGTCTGCGGCGGTTTGTCAACGTCAGTTCATTCGCGGTGTATTCCAACCGGAACAAACCCACCGGCCGGGTTTTGGATGAATCCTGTCCCATCAAGGAGCAGCCCGAACGCCTCGGGGATGCCTATGCCTACGCCAAAATCAAACAGGATGAGCTCGTCATGGAATATAGTCAAAAGCATGGGCTGCGGTGTGTATTGCTTCGTCCCGGCGCTGTATATGGTCCCGGCAAGCGGGCCATTACCGGCCGCGTAGGAATCGACACTTTTGGGATTTACCTGCATCTGGGTGGATTCAACCGCATCCCGTTTTCCTACGTGGACAATTGTGCCGACGCCATCGTGCTGGCCGGCCTCAAACCCGGCATTGAAGGCCGGGTTTTCAACGTGGTGGATGACGATCTTCCTCGCAGTTTTGAGTTTCTGCGGATGTTCAAAAAGAAAGCAAAAACTTTTCGGTCCATTTATGTGCCGCATTTCGCCAGTTATCTGCTCTGCTATTTATGGGAAAAATACGCTTATTTTTCCCACGGCCAGTTGCCGCCGGTGTTCAACCGCGGGCGCTGGCACGCCGAATGGAAAGGAAGTGTTTACAGCAACCGTAAACTCAAAGAGGAGCTGGGTTGGAGCCAAAAGGTCTCCACTCACGAGGGAATGAAACTGTATTTAGCCGACTGCCGTCAGGAGGGGATTCATGCTTAAAATAGCCATCGTAGGCTGTGGTAAAATCGCCGACGCCCATGTAATGCAAATCCAGCGGATTGCCGGTTGTCAGGTAGTGGGCGTGTGTGACCGGGAAGAACTGATGGCCCGACAGTTGCAGGAGCGGTTCGGCATCGAGAGGTCTTTCAGCGACCTGACGGCGCTGTTACGGGAATCCAGACCGGATGTGGTTCACGTGACCACTCCGCCCCAGAGCCATTACGAGATAGCCCACCAATGCCTGGAAGCGGGGTGCCATGTGTATGTCGAAAAGCCCTTTACGTTATTTGCTACGGAAGCGGAAGAACTGGTGGCTCTGGCAAACGAGAAGGGGCTCCGGCTGACCGCCGGCCACGATGAGCAATTCAGCCCAGCGATGCAGCGGATGCGCCAACTGGTCAAGAGCGGTTATCTGGGCGGAACACCAGTGCATATGGAGAGCACCTGGTGTTACGAATTGGGAGAAGGTGCCTATGTGAACGCCTTGTTGGGCGACAAGAATCATTGGGTTCGCAAGCTGCCGGGCCGACTGCTGCATAACGTGCTAAGCCATGGTATTGCCAAAATTGCCGAATATCTGGCCGGCGAGCAGCCGGAAGTCCGCGTGGTGGGCTTTCCGAGCCGATTCCTCACCCAACGGGGCGAGAAAGAACTGCTGGACGAAATCCGGGTCATCATCACGGACCAGAACCATACCACCGCTTATTTCACCTTCTCCACGCAGATGCGCCCGGGACTGCACCAATTCCGAATTTTTGGCACCAAGAACGGACTGTTTCTGGATGAAGAGCAGCAGACCGTACTTCAGTTAAGAGGCAATCGTTACAAAAGTTTTGCCGAAAAGTTTGTCCCCCACCTGACGTTGGCCGTGCAGCATGTGCGCAACCTGCTTCGCAACGGCCGGTTGTTCCTGGCCAACGACTTCCACATGGATGCGGGCAAGAAGCATCTTATTGAATCCTTTTATCGTTCGATTATTGATGACGCTCCTGCGCCCATTCCTTATCGGGAGATTTTGCTGACGGCGCGGATCATGGATTCGATTTTTCAACAGCTTGACTCCAGCTCTGCACCGGTGACCACGCCGGCCAATTCCCCCGTTGCGGCCGCACCGATATGATGATCGTGAACGCAGATGACTTGGGACGGTCGCTCCCGGAAACGGATGCCGCCCTGTCGTGTTACGCGCAGGGCCGAATCACCTCGGCAAGTGCCATGGTCTTCATGGCTGACTCGGAGCGGGCGGCGGATTTGGCGAAGGGCGCCGGGTTGGATATCGGTTTGCACCTGAATTTAGATGAAAAGTTCACGGCGCCGCATGTGCCGCTGGAATTCAGCAGACAACACGCATCGGTAGCCCGCTTCCTTAAGCGCGGGAAATACGCGCTGGTTTTATACAATCCGTTTCTGCGCGGGAAAATCCGTTCGGTTTACCAGGCCCAGCATGACGAATTCACGAGGCTCTACGGCAAACCCCCGTCGCACATTGATGGACATCGCCATCTCCACCTTTGCACCAACATCCTGGTGGACAAGGTTATTCCCGCCGGCCTCAAGGTTCGCCGAAGTTTCAGCCTTTCCCGCGGCGATAAGGGGCCGTTGAATCGCGCCTACCGAGGCTTGGTGGACGGCTGGCTGCAACGAAGGTATGTGGTGACTGACTATTTCTTTTGCCTTGGCCAATGTTTGCAGGGAAGAACGCTTGATCGGGCAATTGATTTGGCAAGAACTGCGACCGTCGAACTCATGACGCATCCGAAACGTGCGCCGGAGTGGTCGTATTTGAACAGCAATGACTGTCTGGAAATGTTCAGGAACCTCCAATTCGGCAGTTACGCACAGCTTTGAAAACAATCCTCCCTCAGGTGCCGGGGCCTGCGCCTTGCGGTGAAAGTTCCGCGAGAGCCGAGGATAACGGCTTCGTGTCTGAAGTTGACGCCGTCAGTGAGGCGCGCTGGAGCGAGATTACCGCGGATTTTGCAGATGCAAATTTGTATCAAACCTGGCCATACGGAATCGTGCGGAGCGGACGGGCCAATGTCAGCCACCTGCTGCTCGCGCTGGGCTCGGAGGTTGTGGTCGCCGTCCAGGCGCGGCTCGCACGAATTCCCCTCTTGCCTTTGGGCGCGGCTTATATCCTTTCGGGACCGCTGTGGCAACGGCGCAACCGCCCGGTGGATGTGGAAATCTTCCGGCAGGCCGTCCGCGCGCTCCGGGATGAATATGTGAGGCGGCGGAAATGGATTGTTCGCTTAGTCCCAAATCTGGGTGATGGTGACGGTGAACCGTTCCGGCGCATACTTGCGGAAGAAGGCTATGTATTTCGGCCTCGTGCAAAGTGCCGCAGAACCATTCTGATGGATATTCGTCCAACCATGGAGGAATTGTATCTGGGCTTGCATCAAAAATGGCGGAATTGCCTGAACAAAGCGCGCAAGCAGAACCTCGAAATCATCGCGGGCGAAGAAGACTATTTGTTCGAGGCATTTGCGAATATTTTTAGAGAGATGGTTAATCGCAAACAGCTTGCAAATTTCACCGGTCCGGACCACTGCCGTCAAGCCCAGGCAAAGTTGCTGCCGCACGAGAAGGTGCGGGTGTTTCTATGCAAATTCGATGGGGAGGTTTGTGCCGGAGGGATCTGTTCGGCTCTGGGAGACACCGGCATCTACTTGTTCGGTGCCACCAGCAATCTTGGAATGAAAAATTGCGCCTCCTATCTGGTTCATTGGAAAATGCTGGAATGGGTGAAAAGTCGGGGCTGCCAATCCTATGACCTGAACGGGATTAACCCCGTAATCAACCCAGGCGGTTACCAGTTTAAATCGCGGCTCGCGGGTGCGCACGGACATGATGTCCAGCTTCTGGGTGAGTTTGACGCCTACCCAAATGCAGCCATCAAATGGCTCGTTCACACTGGAGATCAGTTAATGGCCAGATTTGGGAAAGGACGCGAAATTCTGGCCCGTTTTATCCGCTAAATCAAACATGTCTTCTCTCTTAGCTACCCTACTGTTTGTTGGCTTCATAGTTTGGATGTTTCGGCGGAATTTGAAGGAAGCGACAGGTGTTTCTCATGCACTCTGGGTTCCGGTAATTTGGGTTGGCATCATTGCTTCGAGGCCCGTCGGCTATTGGTTGAATTCCACGAGCGTTGCAACTGATCCTCTGGCGGCCATGGAAGGAAGTCCCGTCGACCGGAATGTGTCTCTGGCCCTCATAATCCTGGGAATTATCATATTGGTGAGAAGGCGTATTGATTGGAATAGCATCATCAAACTAAATCGCTGGCTTTTAATTTTCTATCTGTATCTTCTGATCAGCGTGTTGTGGTCCGATTACACAATTGTGTCATTTAAACGTTGGTTTAAGGAATGCGGGACCTTGGTGATGATTCTTATCATCCTGACAGAGGAAAATCCGTATAACGCAGTGAATAGAATTTTTTCGATGTGTGCGTATGCACTGATTCCTCTATCGCTGCTGTTTGTCAAATACTATTCTGAAATCGGCCGATACTACGACCGTTATGAAGGCTATGCTTACTATTGCGGAATTACAATGAACAAAAATGCATTGGGTGTGCTGGCTATGGTAAGTGGTATTTCTTTAATATGGCGACTATCAGTTATCTGGAAGCTAATGCGGGGTCGAGAGAGGTCTATCGGTATTTTGGCGAATGGAGTGGCCCTGGTTATGTGCCTGTGGCTTCTTGAGATTGCTCGAAGCGCAACATCTGTTGCGTGCTTTGCAATTGGCGTGACGGTATTTATCGCGTCGCATTTTAAGTGGATGCAGGTGAACGTAAGACGACTCGGTTGGTACGCAGCTGGGCTGACGTTGCTTTCCTTGATTATTTTGATCAATCCGGACCTAAGAAGCGCTGTCGTTGAAAGTTTGGGGCGGAACTCGACGCTTACGGGCCGAACGTTAATCTGGGACATGGTTCTCAGTCGGCATACCGACCCTATCATCGGCACAGGTTTTGGTGCCTTTTGGGTGGGTCCCGACGCAGTAGAAATTTCTCAAAATTGGGCGCTCACGGAAGCCCACAACGGTTACCTGGAAGTGTATCTCAATTCAGGCCTGATTGGCGTGGTTCTTCTGTTCGGCGTGCTTTTTTCGGCTGGTAAAAACGCTATCACACACTTAGCCGCAGGCACTGGTTTGGGACATTTTTATCTCGCCCTGTTCATGAGCGGCATTATCTACAACTACACTGAAGCCACATTTAACGTTAGCCATATAATGGGATTCTGTCTGTGGCTTATTGCCTTTCGAATTACTCCAATTCAGGAGTTTGGGTTGGGTGATGTCGGTGAAATTGCCGAAACATCACGTGCCCCGTTGCAAAATGCAACTGTTGACAGTGATCATGGATGCTTTAGATCACTCACCCCAGCAATTTGTTGACATGTCAGTGTCGAAAAGCTCTTTCGCTAATTTGGATTAAATTGCACCAGTTACGGCTCGAATAGTATCGTCGCATGCCAATATTGAACAACCCAGACCACCGATGAGGAAAAAGTTTCGGCTGGTATAGATACTAAAGTTCAAGAGCGAAGCCAAGAAGATAGATTGCCAATTATAACCGAATGGGTGCGGCATTCCCAATGTTACTTAATAGATTGCGCTGCATTCCATTGTACCAGAAGAAGGTAAAGGACAGAGCACCTTTAAAGCCAGCACTTTTAATAACTCCCTAACCTTTTGCTTTGGCATAACGAATGCGTAGATTAGACAAGATCGAGCCTTGCACGTACGTGGGTGGCATCTTTTTTGCTATAACCTCTCGAGATGTATAGCAACATGGTAGAATCGCTTCGACGTCTGATCTTTGATTGGGGGTCATTTGGCAGTGGCAGGAATGTCTGGAGTCAAGTTTCCTCAACGACAGCAATGATCGCCCTGGTTCTAATGTCACAAAACGCGGTATTCGGCAACACGATTACTGCCAGCTCCGCTTCAGCTTCGGATGTTCAAACTGCAATCAATTTCGCAAACGATGGGGACACGGTGATAGTGCCAGCGGGCAATGTTACTTGGTCAAGTCCTGTGACCATAAACGGCAAGGCCATCACTGTTCAAGGAAATGGAACTACCTCGACCATCATCAACAACGGCGTAGCCGGCGGTTCCGATTTAGTTATCGTTGCGCCAAAGAACGGGAAGTGGCTCACAGTATCGGGGTTTCGTTTCAATGCGCACCCAACTGCGGGTGCTCCGGGTTCCTCGGGGATGATTCACATAACCGGCGACGGCTACTGGCGATTTTGCAGCAATTACGTGGACATTGGTTACACTGGCATTGTCCAATATGGCAACGGCGGTTTGATTGACCACAACTACATTAGCGCCGACTTCGGCAACGGCGGCAACCCAACTGGATTTTATCATTTAGGGCACAACGAAATGTGGAACACAACAGTTCAATACGGCACCACCACTAACTGGACGTATGTGGAACACAATGTGTTCTCTTGGGATCCAGGCTGGGGAGGGGCCAACGGCGCCGATGACGGTGGTGTGGGCAATGCGACTTGCTTTCGATATAACTTGGTGACGAACACCTGGACGGGTTGCCACGGGCCGGATTCAGGTGGCAGG
>JBGPDH010000210.1:0-6952 GCA_041482195.1 Verrucomicrobiia bacterium | reverse complement strand
GATTTGTGCTGATGTTTTTTGACGTTCCGTCGCTAGACTACGTCGCCATCTGGCCGGAATTCAAACAAAGTGGCTGGACCGACGTGCAGGCCTTTGCCATCGCCAACACCTTGGACGCAGGATTTAGCCACCTGCTAGCGGGGCTGGTGCTGGGCAGCCTCTGCGGAGTAATCGGTGGCAGTCTGGGCCGCCTCTGGCCCAGGTCTCCGGGACCGAAATAGAGCCCTCCGTGAGCCGGAGACCTGTAATCGCCGACGCTTGCCATTTTGGGGTCGCGCGAAATCGTTCCCATCTTTGCGTTCTCCCTGGCGCGCCACAGCACTCGTTCCGCGCGACGGCGGCTGCGTGCATCCAGTTCTCTTTGAAGCATAAGTACCGTTAAAATGCTTGACAAACACACCTGATTTTGTCTTTATAAAACCAATCAGAGCGGTACCGCTCAAGCAACTTATTCAACCTTTATCCAGTATGAAAAACGCGTTGAAACTCATTGCAGTTGTTATTGTCATTGGACTTGCCGCCTTGTACCAGGCGGAAGCCAACCTGTTTACTTTCGACGATTTGCCTGATTCTTTTCCGGGGTACGCCATCCCGAACGGTTACGGCGGACTCGACTGGGGGAACTTTTACGAGTTGGATGGCGTAAACATCAACGCATACTACGGTATTTCCGCCAGTGGATATGCCAATGGAGTTGTCTCGGCCAATAATGTGGCTTTTAACAACTTTGGAAACACGGCCATTACTTCCGCTTCCACGCCTTTCAACCTCGTCTCCGGGTATTTCACCGGGGCATTCAACAACAACCTGACCCTGTCGGTTCAAGCTTACAACGGCAGTTCCTTGATTTATAGCCAGACCTACAGCCTGAATGCCACTTCATCCCAGTTTATTACTTTTGGCATGAACAATATCACAGAGGTGGATTTCAGCTCGTATGGTGGGTACAACGCCGGATTGAATTACGGTTCGGGGACCCAATTTGTCATGGACAACCTGACCGTCGTCCCAGTCCCTGAACCTGCTGCACTGGCACTGGCGGGTTTGAGCGGGTTGATGCTGCTGTTCCGCTGGCAGCGAAAGTAAAATCGTCGGCGATACGCCAGCACAGTCTGCAGTGGCAAGAATTCGAAAGCACGCCACATTCTATAATTCAGCCTTTCTTGCCGCGCCGAAGCCCGGCGTAGGCGGGAGCCTTCAGAATTCAGCATTTGTTTGCCCTCTATCCGTGCCGCTGTGGCCAATCCAACAACAAACCCTTCTGCGACGGCTCTCACGCGGCCTGAATAGCTGGGAATTGAACCGCCAAAACCGCCAGGAGCGCAAAGAGTTCCAGCTTCCCTGTAGCGTCGAGCCTCCAGCTTGATTCAATCAAACCCACAACCCTCAACTCTCAACGAGTGAGCCATCCCGTTTACGCCCGGTCGGGCAACTCATTCACCCGGGAACAACAGATCGTACGTGGCGTTGGCCAACGCCACTTCCACCTGCGCCCAAAAGCGATGATAATGATAGGGAGGTGATTGAAAGTCCCCGGCGCGACCGCCGGCAACCCACGAGCTGTAGGCATTGGTGAGCGTCGGGAAAGCTGGGTCCTGCTGATACTTCGAGCGCAGGCCCAGGAAGGTGACGTTGTTGGTGATCGTGTCGCCGTTAGGCATGTGGCCGACCCAGTTAGCGGGGGCGTAAACGGCCTGCTCGAAAAAGCGGGTGTAATCCTTCCGGTTTTCGGCAATGGAAACTCCGATGCCGTCACGGTAGTTCGCCCAAAGACGGTCGAGCAGGGCCTTGGCAGTCTCCTTCGAAGCAACATCCTGCGTCGCCCAGCGTTTGGTCGCGGCGCTGTATTAAAGCAGCGCGCGGGCGAGCGAAGCGGTGATGCCGAGGTCCTGTCCCCAGTTTTTGATCGTGACGTGCAGGCTCGAGTTTGCGCCGGGCGACGCCGGGTTCCACACGTCCGGCTGGCCGCTCCAGCCAAGGTCCCCCGGTATGGCGAACGCGCCATCGTCCGGCAACTGGATGTTGGAAAGGACCCAGGCGACCCACTTGTCGAGGATCTGCTTCGCGAGCGGATCGTTGGACAGGTAGTAATACTCCGCCACGCGCTGCATGGACCAGGTCTGCATCCCGAACCACTGGTTGCTGGGCGGGTCTTCGTAAACCGGCGCGTCCTGGTAGGCCATGCCATAGAAGGTGCTGGTGCCGGCGGGCGGCGTCTCGTAGCGGCCGTTCCAACTGCTCGTCGCGCCGCCAGCGATGCCGCCCTCGTCCGATTGCAGCCAGCGGTAGAATTCAAGCTGACGGCGCAGACTGTTCGTCCAGTCCTGGCGCGCGGTGGGCGACGCCGGGATTAAGCCGGAGGCATTGCCCAGCGCCCAGGCCGCGACCGGGTTCTGATAACCGAAATGGGCGTGACTGCAACCGATCCGCCACGCCCAGCCGCCGCTGTTGTTGGTCGAGCCGCCCCAAGCATAGTACCAGTCCAGCAGATAAGTGCACGACTGCCGGCCGGTGCCAGCCTGGGATGAGTTGGTGATGTTCCTGAAATACTTGTCGAACATCGCGTAGCGCAGGCAGTCCCCCATCCGCGCCGCCTTGCCGGCCAGGGTGTTCACAATGCTGGAACCGCCTTGGGCATCAGCCCACGTCTTGGCCCAATAAATGGCCTGAATGGCCCGCGCATCCGCGTCCGGCGCTGTGGTGTATTTCCATTGCCGGGTGTAGCTCGAATCGCCGGTGAACAGATCAAGATATCCATTGGGACCGCCCCAGCGGAAAATGTCCCAGCACGGTTGCGGCACGGTTTCCCACACAGACTCCTGTTTGCCGCGCTGGAAGGTGTTGAGGTACGACGGGCGCGTGGTGCCGTCTCCCCGCTGGCCGTAGCCGTACCAGTTGTCCACGTCCAGGATCCAGTGCATGCCATACAAATCCGAGGTGCCGTAGGTGTTCTTCAATTCGGCAAACAGCGGGTCGGCGCCGACCGCGGCGCCGGTGTTGAGTTGGGCGGGATACAGGCTGGGGAGTTCCCATTCGGGTGCATAAGTGGCGGGCTTGCTGGGATTGTAGTTGTCGTTGGAAGGCTGGTCGGCATGCGTCGGGATCATATATGCCTCCATGTTGTTCCACGCTGCCGCCAGCCGGCTCCAGTCACCGGTCAATCGCCCATACATGCCTTCGAGCAAGAAGTAGTACGAGTAAGCCTCCGACGTCGTTTCATGGCCGTAGTCGGGCGCTTCGCAGATCAAGGTCTCCACCGAGTGATACGGAATGCCGTTGGAGCTGAAGTAGCCGTTGGCCGGGTCATGCAGATTGGCATAATGCTGCAGGAACCGCGAGGTATGCGCCAGTTGCGTGACGCGCAGTGACAGGAATCGCTTCGGGCTGTCCGCCGGCGCCGGGACGCTGGCGGTGATCAAGTAGCCGTTGGTGGTTTCGACCACCCCATTCGTGCTCCAGGAAAACAGGTCGTCCGAAGTCAGTGTGCGATAGGCGATGTCCGCGCGGAACCGGGGATAAGTCAGCTTGAGCCGTCCGCCCTCCAGCTGTTTCGAGAGAGATGAGTTCGCGGCATCCGGAACATTGGGGTTCAACGCGAGCACATACTCCCACAACGTGTTGACGCCATCCCCGTCGGCATCGGCCAGGTCGCCGACGCTGGGCGGAACTCCATTGGTGGTGCGCCAATCCGGATAGGTCGTTACCACCAGGCGGTTGGTGTGGGTGATGGTGCCGATGGCGTTGCTCCGGCTGAAGGTGGCGTTGGCGGGATTGGCAAGCACCACGCTGAAGAATTCATCCGGCTTGGGCAACAGACTCCCGATTATGCTGATGCTGATCACCTGCTGGGTCACGCCCGCGTTAAAGGTGAGCATCCCGGACGCGGCCACATAATCCTGGCCAGCAACGGCGGTTCCGTCAATCGTGGCAAAATTCACGGTGACCAGGTTTGTCGCCGGCCAGGTAAGGGTCACCGGAAACGCCAGCGGGGCGGTGCCGGAACTGCCTGCCGTGATGGAGGCATCGGCAATGACAATCATCACCGGGGGCACGTAGCCGGCCAGCGGCAGGCCGTTGATCAAGTAATTGGTCGGTTGGGTGCCGTTGAGGTTGCCGGGATTGACCTGCATGTCGAAATGGAACGAAGTGCCGGGGGCCACATTCCGGAGATAATACGTTTCGTTGGTCAGGGCATAATGATTGCCCACATGCGAGGCAATCCGGAGGTTGTTGTAGGGAGTGATGGAGTGATCGAAGTCGAACTCCAGCAAATTGTTCGTGATGGTGGTGGCGCCATTGTTGGTGATCCACAATGTGGCATTGGCGCCGGCGCCCCAGTCGCCGGAAACGATGAAGGCAGCCGAGGCATTGAGGCTCTGGGCCATCCCGGCCGCAACCGGCGCCAGTACGAAAAGACTCAGGAGTAAAAGCCGCGATGGCAGTTGCCGGAGGCGGCGCAGGCGGGGGCCGGAACGATGTTCTGCGTGCGCGGGGTAAGTGTTCATTATTAGTTGAGGCCAGTTTGACAGTCCGGAATTCTGCCGCGCGCGTGTCCCGCCCACACAACGTGGTTTGCGAGCGAAACCCTCCGCCAGGAAAGCCCGGTTCCTACTTTCCGGCGAATACCTGATTATAAAAGGCAATCTCCCCTGCCTGTCAAGGAGTTGCACAGCCGAATTCAGCGGTCGCGGCGAAATTCCCGGTCGTGGCATCTCCCTGCTGGGAGCGCCGGCGCCTGTCGCGCCGTGATTTAATAAAGGCGGAAGGGCTCTGGGGAACTGTTTCTGAAAGCCCGGAGGGCTGACCGAAAATAGCGCGGGGCATCGCCCCGGGTTACGATCCCCCAAAATCCCCCAAGCCCCAACTTGTCGCGGCGAAGCGGAGCGGAGACGGACGGGGCGGCCGAAAACTCAACCGCATTTCAATGAGCCGCAAAGAACGCAAAGAGCGCAAAGCCTGGCGAAATGGTTTTGTGTCAATACTTGGGACTGACCCGAATGGCCCTTTCACGGTTGCCTCTGTTTGCTCCTGTTGAATTATTAGCGAGTTCAGCTTCGATCAACATCGTGGTTGCCCATACGGCGTGATCTGATTCAGGTTGAAATGGTTGGATGTTTGCGGGAGCATCGTCCAGAAATCCCCGTCTAATGTCCTATGAATATGCCACTCACCATCACTCGAATGGGTCTCGTGATCTTCGTGGCAATGATTTTGCCGGCCCGCACCGCAGCCGGAGCAGATATGAAATCGTTGGTTGAAGGCAACACCGCCTTTGCCCTCCAGCTTTATGGGAAACTGCAATCCCAAGACGGCAACCTAGCATTTTCGCCCTACAGCATCTCGTCGGCGCTGGCAATGACCTGCGCCGGGGCGCGCGGCGAAACCGCCCGGCAGATGGAACAGGTGCTGTATTTCGATCAAAGCCAGGTCGACTTGGCCCCGCTCGTAGGCCAATTGAACAAGGCCGTGAAGGCGGCCAAAGGTGACAACGAACTGAACATCGCCAATTCCATCTGGCCGCAGAAGAAATACCCATTCCGGGAAGACTTCCTGACGCTGCTCAAGCAAGACTACGGTGCCACCGTGACCCCGCTGGATTACGCGCACAATGCCGAACACGCGCGGGTGACGATCAATCAGTGGGTGGACAGCCACACACGGCACAAAATCAATGAGATCATCGGCCCGGGCGTGCTCGACAGTTTGACGCGCATGGTGCTGGTCAACGCCATCTATTTCAAGGGCACATGGCTGACGCCGTTTCCCGAAGATGCAACGCAATCCGACAGGTTTTATCCCAAGCCGGAAAAGCACATCAGAATCCCGTTCATGCACGTCAGCGACACCTTTCGGTATGGTGAAAATGACCGGTTGCAGTTGATCTCCTTACCGTATATCGGGGACAAGTTGGAAATGCTCATCCTGTTGCCGCGTGACCGGGATGGCCTCGGACAACTGGAAAACGATCTGAACACAACGAACCTGTCCTGGTGGATGTCAACGATGAGAGTGGAGCAGGTTGATGTGGCCTTGCCAAAGTTCAAAATCACCAGCGAGTTCGGGCTGGCCGAAACGCTCCGGGCGATGGGGATGGAAGACGCTTTTGATGCCACGAAAGCCGACTTTTCGGGCATGGATGGCCAGCTCCACTGGCTGTGCATCAGCGCCGTGCTGCACAAGGCGTACGTGGACGTGTACGAAAAGGGAACCGAAGCTGCCGCGGCGACGGGAATGGTCATGGCAGGTGCAGCTGAGCCCATAGTGGAACACCCCAAGCAATTCCTCGCCGATCATCCGTTTGTTTTCATGATCCGGGATTCGACGACGGGCTCCATCCTGTTCCTGGGGCGCGTCGCCCAGCCGGGCGATTGAAGTAGCGCTGCCGACGGACGACCGGGTGGGGCGAGGGCCCGTCCCGCTCTGCGGCGATACTGACGAGCCGGAAAATTCGGGTTGAACCACAAAGAGCACAAAGAACACAAAGATGGGGCGAGCAACCGATTTGGCCCTCACCACTCAATTATCAACCATCAACCAAAAAGTATTTCCGGGTTTCACTCTTTGCGTGCTTTGCGATCTTTGCGGCTGGATATGTCCGCTATTTCCGCCGACGGCAAGGCTTACGAAGTCCGGAACCGGGTGACGTTGTGTCGCTGCGGTCAGTCCAACAATAAACCCTTCTGCGACGGCTCCCACGCGGCTTGAACAGCCGTGTTGAACCACAAAACACACAAAGATCTCAAAGGCGAGGGGTCGGGTGGGGCGAGCAGCCTGTCCCGCACTGCGGTGGTCCTCGCGAGCCGGTTTTGGACTACCGTGAATGGCCCAGACCAGAAACTAGTTCACCCAGGTGCTGACTGCGGTACTGGACACCAAATGGGCAGAACCACCGACAAGCCGGAGTCGCATACCGATGAACCCGGGCGTTAATCGGGCAAGTACATGAAGGACT
>JBGPDH010000209.1:0-7019 GCA_041482195.1 Verrucomicrobiia bacterium | reverse complement strand
ATTATGATGCCGGATAAAGACGAGTTGGAATTTATTAATTTTTTGAGACATCTGGTGGAATCTAATCGCCTTGATAGAGCAGTGTTGGGGATTGCAAAGCAGACGATTGCCCGCGGTCAGTCAAGCTTGAACCCAAAGCAAAACGCAATTCTTCACATCGAGATTGACAAAATAATCATTAAACAATGTCCAATGTGCAGTCAGGAAGTTCTGTGGTCTGAAATGTTTTATGCCATTGAAAAAGGCACATGCGCAGCTTGTATCCCGACATAATGTTCAAATTCTCGTGGTGGATGACGACAGCGACTTACGCCTCCTGTACGCCGATGCGTTAACTCGGCCCGGCTACCACGTTGTCGCAGCCGAAGATGGCGCAGCCGCTTGGGAGGCTCTGCAGAACAAGGCTTTCAACTTCCTGATCGCCGACAACAACATGCCCAGGCTGGCCACGTCGCATGACTGGATGTAAGGTCATTGCATTGTGAAAAAGCAAAGAATCAACCCATGAAAGCGTTTATCGTGGAACCTCTGCAAAACGGGCGTAGCGGCTTTCGGCAGAAAGCCGGACGATTCCCTTTCTCGAAGAATGCGGCGCTCTGTCGAGACGCCGCTACGACGAGTCGAGCTTGTTGCAGCGGTCTCAATCGGTTCCTCCTGCCCGCGCTGATCGCAGGGCTCAACTTGATACTGGCCGGCCGGGTGACGGCGCAGACCTTCACGACCCTGCATAGTTTCAGCGGCGGCGACGGAGCAAATCCGCGTACCGGATTGATATTATTGGGCAACACCCTGTACGGGACGGCAGAAGTCGGCGGCAGTTCCGGTAGAGGTGCGCTGTTCGCGTTCAACCCCGATGGCACCGGATTTACCAACCTGTATTCCTTCACCGCAACCTCTGGTTCTGGCGGCGATTATGGCACCAACAGCGACGGAGTAGGTCCGAGCTCGGACTTGATTACCAATGCATCGGGCAACACACTCTATGGCACTGCGTTTGGTGGCGGCAGTTCGGGCTATGGCACGGTCTTCGCGGTGAGCATCAATGGCACCGGTTTTACCAACCTGCATTCCTTCACGGCAACCTCCGGTTCTAACGGCTACTATGGCACCAATGGTGACGGGGCCATTCCGAATGGATTGATTTTATCGGGCAACACCCTGTATGGGACGGCAGCGGATGGCGGCAGCTCGGGTTATGGCACCTTATTCGCGGTCAACACCGATGGCAGCGGTTTTACGAACCTTCACAATTTCACGGCAGTTGTCTATGATCTCACCCTCCAAAACTCTACTAACAGCGACGGAGCAAATCCGCTTACCGGATTGATTTTATCGAGCAACACCCTGTATGGGACAGCGTCTCAAGGCGGCAGCTCGGGTTATGGCACCGTATTCGCAGTCAACACCGATGGCACCGGTTTTACCAACCTGCATAATTTCACGATCGCCGGCGGAGCCAATCCGTACGCCGGATTGATTTTAGCGGGCAACACCCTGTACGGGACGGCACAACGTGGCGGCAGTGGGGGCGGTGGCGGTGGCACGGTATTCGCCCTCGGCACCGATGGCACGGGCTTTACGAATCTTTATAGCTTTACCGGGTTTGACGATGGAGGTCATCCGAAGGGCAGATTGCTCTTATCAGCCGGCACTCTCTACGGGACGACGTTTGACGGCGGCATTTTGCGTCTGGGCGCAGTGTTCGCGGTCAACACCGACGGCACGGGTTTTACGAGCCTGCATAGCTTCACCGGCGACGGGCAAAATCCATATGCCGGATTGATTTTATCCGGCAACACCCTGTATGGGACGACGTACCGAGGCGGCGCTTCGGGCAATGGCACGGTGTTCAGTCTTTCGTTCGCGCCGCAACTGACCATCACTCCTTCCGGCACAAACGTCATTTTGTCGTGGCCGGTCAGCTACGCGGGGTTCAGTTACACCGGGTACTTTTTGCAAGATACCGCGAATCTGCAGTCGCCGACGGGCTGGAGCGTAGCAGATCCCTTTCCGCCGGTGATCGTTGATGGGCAGTACAGAGTGACCAGGCCCATGCTCGGCCCACAGCGTTCTTACCGGCTGGCGCGGTGATCCGGACGTAGCCCCAAACATTCTCACGGGCCAGCCGCAGCGCCAATGCTTCAGTGGCCCTGGCTTTGGGCGGTCGGCCTGGGCGCTTGGGAATATTGTCAAAGGTCCATTTCCTACGTTTCATCCGCCGGTTCCAGGCTAGCAGGGTTTCGGGACACACGACGGAAATGACTTCCCGCAACCGGCCCTTGAGGGGTATGCCGTAGCGGACCAAGGTGCGGCGGTCCGTCTCGGTCAACGGCACTCGTTTGCCCAACTTACTGCGCAGAATCTTGTTTTCCTGCCGCAGGTAATCATTCTCCTTGGCCAAATCTTCGCTGAAGAGCTTTTGGATCCGGGTGAGGAGCGGAGCCGCGCTGCGGTCAATACGGGTTCTCATTCAGTCAAATTTAACTGACCTGGTCTCGCCTGAGGATTTGAAAGACCGAAAATCGCATACTCTTTGGGCATTTGAATATTTACATAGTACAGACCTCATCATTATTGCGGGGGGCCATTATACTTCCTCAACCGATAAAACTGCGTGTCGAACCAAATGTTGTTTGTGACCACGTTCTGGTCCCCCACCACGCCGACGGGTGCAAACACCTGGTTCCACGTCCCCAAATTCAAATTGTATGTCGTCTCCAGCGTGAAGCCTTCGATATTGGTGCTCCACGACAGCAACACATTGGTGCCAGCCAGGGCAATTTGCAGCACAATTGGCCCATCATCATCAATGATGGTGCCGACGGCGGTATATTGATTGAACAAGAGCACCGCATTGGTCGGATTACTCAAGTGTATTTGGAAAGTTTCGTCGCCGGAGATTGTCGTGTCGCTCATCACCGGCACGGAGATCGTTTTGTTGGTCTCACCGGGATCGAAGATTAGCGTGCCGTTCGTTGAAAGATAATCCAGACCTGCCTGGGCAGTCAGGTCGGACGTGCTGTAGTTCACGCTGACGGGCAGGTAATAAGGCGCCGCGAGGCTGACGGTAAATACCATGAGAGCTGTCCCGATGTTGGGCTCCAAAACCGAGGAGTTGCTGATGGAGAGAATTGCGTCTGCGAAGAAGCTCAAATCCACGGTGTTATTCGCCGGAACCGGGTCGTAGCTCAAGTCCGCTGCGACCGTGGCAGCGTGGACTTCGGTACCGCTAATCGTGGGCAGGACGGTCAGTGTGACCGTGGCGGATGCACCGTTGGTCAGACGGACCAGGTCAGCGGCAAACGTGTTTCCTGAGAATGAGTAATGACCCTGGCTGACGGTGGCCGACACAAAGGCCAGTCCCGCGTGCAGCAAATCGCCGACCGTCGCTTCGGGGACATCGCCGGGTCCCCGATTGGTGACCGCGAGCGTGTAGGTGAGGGGCTGACCTGCCGGGGCCTCACCGTTTTGAAGCGGCGGGGTGATGCTCGTAACCGAGATGGCCAGATCATTGCTCGGAGCAAGGTTCAAATAGGGCGCGCAATATTTCGGATCCCAGGGAATACAAAACCGGTTCTCCTGATCAGAACCATCCAAAGAGGAATATCCGATCGCCATCAGCCGGTTGAGTTTCGTCCCGCCGTTGTCGCTGTTCAAAAGGATTTCAGCAGCCAGACCGGTGTTGGTAACGGTGTTCATCCAAACTTCGACCTCTATTGTGCGACTCGCAATGTCGTATTGCAGGATCTGACCAACAACGTCGGTGTAAGCGACAACATAGAGCTTGCCCAACTCGGGGGCCACCACGGGATATGAGAAGGCTTGCGGCGCAACCATACTCTCGCAGTTCATGTTGTGTTGAGCGGAGTACCGGGTCCAGATCAGGGCCGGCTGGTCCCCTTGGTCCTTGATGCCTGCGAGGTATCTACCGTCGGTCACGAACAACATATTGCGAATGGGATCGAACGCCGGGGTGTCGCGGTACGAAAATCCGCTTTGGAGCGCATTCGTTTGACTCGTTTGAAAGCTCCAAATTTCCGCGCCTGTCTCCGCATCAAGCTTGTGCAAAACACCGTCCTGACCGGCCACGTAGAGGCAGCTGTCGCCCAGCACAGGTTTCGCAATCACCGTGCCGGCGTTGAAGGACCACTTGAGAGTTGCGGTAATCGAACCGGTGGTTGACAACGCAAACACGCTCTGCTGGCCGCCGGCAGAGATGGTTGCCGCGTAAAGGGTGTTACGCGCATAATCAACCGTCAGACTCGTGACGGCATTCATGTTGTAGCTCCCGTCGCCGTTGAACGTCCAGACCCTTGAAACGTTCGAGGCACGAAAAGCCAGAATGCGGTTTTGACTCGTATCGCCGCACCCGTCCTGGGTGCCCACGAAGACCAGACTGTCTCCGTCCGGAAACTGCTTGCGAAAATTGACATCCGACTGGGTCCAAAGCTGAACGGCTGGAGCGATCGGGGACTGGTCACTGGCACAGCTTCCGCGCTTCACGTCAATCGCCCCTCGGAGAACGCCCTGCTGGTCAAACATGCGCAGGTAGCCATCCTGCGCGGTGACGAACACATAATCATTGAAACCGCCCATGCCGTCGGGCAGTGGAGCCATTGCTGGCGGATAAAAGCCGCTAGCGGGTATGGCTTGAGTGCTCCAGCGCCTGGGTGGTCCGGTGGCGGTTGGCACCGCGACGAGTTCAGGATTAAATTCAGGATTATTTTGGTTCAAGCCGTCCACAAAGAACGAAAGCCCAAGGCTCGGAGTAAGAAAGGTGTCGCTGGTCCACCCGTTGAGCGGAAACGGGTAGCCTACGCTTCCACTCCAGAGGATATTCCCGCTGTTTACATCAACCAGCGGATTGACGATGAAGTCGAGCGACCAGTTCAATAACGTGCCGGTGTCGCCGGCACCAGCATCATTGATTTGGAGCATCCAGGTCCCATTCGGAAAGCGATTCGTCAGACTCAGGGAAAATGAGGTCACGGGCGTGAAGTAGCCGCGGAAGGGCGGCGTCGCATTGGTAATGCTCCGACCGGCCTCGTCGTCGAAAGTTGTGTCCATGTAGTTCGCTCCGCTGCCACCGACACGATTTGCCAATATGAATGGCGTTCCGTCAGGCGCGACCAGGGTGATAATCAAATCGCCATCGTAAGTGTGAATCATTGAGAGGTTCACCTTCAAGTAACTGATGGGCTGGTTAGTGGCGAACCCGCTTACGACAATGGTCGAGGTGGTGAGGTTGTCGCTGGTGTTTGTCGAACCGCCCGTGCCGACCGGCGGAATGCGCAGATTCACCTGGTCCGGCGGCGCCGTGTAGGTTGCGGCCCAGATTGGCGGGGAACACGAGAACGATACTATCAACGCGGCCACAAGCCGGGAAGTGCACTGGATCGCGTGAATTCTCAAGTACACCAGTCAGTGGGATTTACTATCCAGCCTGACCGTAAGCCCACCCGCACGGTTTGGCAAGTCACAGGCAAAAGAGTTTAAGCACGCGGGTTTTGGCGAGTTCTGACAAGTAGTGGCGAATTGTGTTTGCAGTCACCATTTTACTGACAGTGGCCGTTCCGATTTGCCTAACCCCTTGCGGGTCACGCAGCATTACTTGGAGGCGAGGGTCGGAATCAGACGGCTAATGCCCGTTTTTCGACCAAAAAAAATGTTCGCCGAACAATTTCAAGTAACTCTCTCACTATTTAGCTTAACCCGTTTTAACCCTCTTACTGAAGATTTCACTGAAGGTTTTTGCCCTGCATTCAACGCGCATCACACTCTTGTAGCACGTAAATACTCCATCGCCATCCGAGTACTAACACACTACAGGCCCAAAAGCTGGTCCGCATTTACAATACAGGTCCGAGCATGGCGATGGAGTTGTTCCAAAGCTGCCGGGTCATGGGCCAGTGCGCTACCATCTCGGCGGTCACGGGGAGAGATTGAGCCAGGTATGTGTCTTGCCGGTGGCGCATATCGGCGCTCAAAACCGGATCGTAGAACAGAATGTTGTTCTCGTAATTCAACTCAAAACTGCGGCGGTCCATATTGGCCGAGCCGATCAACGTCACTTCGCCATCCAAGGTCAACGACTTGGTGTGCAGCAGGCCGCCTTGATATTCAAATATTCGGACTCCGGCTGCGAGCAGGTCGCCATAATAACTGCGGCTGGCCGCCCCGACGATCCACGAGTCGTTTTTGGCCGGGAATATGATGGTGGTGGCGACGCCGCGGCGCGCACTGGCGCACAGTGCGTCCTGTATCGACTCGTCGGGCACGTAGTAGGGGGTGGTGATGAACAGCTCCCGCCGGGCGGCATACATCAGGGTCTCGAACACCTCAGGCATGGCGGAATTGCGGACCGTCGGCCCGGTGCCAATCACTTGCGCCGTCAAACCGGGAACACCGGTCGGGAGCGGTTGCCGTAAAAAGCCCGTGATGTCTTCATCCACCTGGGCCATCCAGTCGCTCGTGAACAGGTGTTGGTTTTGCCGGGCGATCGGACCTTCGAAGCGCATCATGGCGTCGACCCAGGGGGCAAACCTGGCTTTGATGCGGAACTCAGGATCCGCGCAGTTCTGGCTGCCGCAATAAGTGATATAATTGTCAATCACCAGAATCTTGCGATGGTTGCGCAGATCGATGCGTCCTCGTAACGGACGCAACAACGGATTGCCAATCGGCAGAGCGGTGGCGACATGGACTCCCGCGTCCCGCATGGCCTGCCAATGTTCCGACACGATCAGGCTGCGGGAGCCCAGTCCATCGGCCATCGCCCGGCAAGTAACCTTGCGTGAGGCGGCCCGCTTCAGGGCCTCGACCACCTTGAGCCCGTTGTTGTCCGGTAGCCAGATGTAGAAGGTCAGATGCACATGATCCGTCGCGGCATCGATGTCTTGGATCATGGACTCAATGGTCGCGTTGGAGTCTGGTAACAATTGCGCCCGGTTGCCGCCCACGGGTTCGAAGCCGTTAATCGAACGACCGACCCGGAAGAGGGGGGCGTAACGATCCGGTAT
>JBGPDH010000208.1:0-7054 GCA_041482195.1 Verrucomicrobiia bacterium | reverse complement strand
TGGACGTGGCTGGCCGCATTCTTCGGCATGATGGTTTTCATGGCGACCATCTGGTATGGTTGCTGGCAGCTCGATCGCTCCCCCGGACCTCACTATTATTATTGGGGTGAATCCTGGAGTTATCTGGCCGGCACGCTGGCCCTCTTCGTTTTCTGCCTGCTGCAAATCCAGGTCGGCCTCCAGGAACGCTCGCTCTTCCTCGTCAACCTCGGTGTCGTCTTCGTCGCGCTCGACATTATCGCAGCCTATTGTGATTTGCTGGGTTCGATGGCACGCACCGGCCTGATGTTTGTCGCGTCGGGGGTGTTCCTGATTTTGTTCGGCGTCTATCTCGAAAAGAAACGGCGCAAACTGATGCAACAAATCAGATCATCCACACCGATGGAGGTCCCATGAAACTCAAATTGTTCATTTTCTTCCTTGCCCTTCAAACCGTCTGGCTGCTGGGCACCGTGGCGGTGCAAGAGCACGCACTCGCCCACGGCCGGATCATCCTGTTGGAAACGCACCGCGTGGACCCGCGCGACCTGCTGCGAGGCGATTATCTCATTCTGAATTATCAAATCAGCGACGTGCCGACGAATTTGTTTTCACCGCCGGTGGTAAGGGATTTACCTTACGACACAAAGGTCTTTGTGGCGCTCGCACCGGGGACGAACCGTTTCTACGAAGTCGTCCGCGCCAGCACCAACGAACTTACGCCGGCAACGAACGAAGTGATGTTGTGTGGCCGGAGCGACGAACGCTGGTGGAGTTCCAACTCCGTTCACGCTGCTTATGGCATTGAGAATTATTACATCGCCGAGAACACCGGTAATCCGACCGGCAAACTGACCGTGCAGGCGGTTGTTCCGGCATCCGGCCACCCGAAAATCAGAGAGGTTTTCGTGGACGGCAAGCCCTACGCCGAGGCAATGAAAGGATCGGAGCCCTGATTGCACAATCCTTCATTGAATCAAATCCACGCGGTCCACAGGGCGCCGGAACCGTTCCAGACAGTGGCCAGATTGCTTCAGTTGCCAAAGCGTATGGTGATTCCAGGCTTTGGGCTGTTGGCTTCGCCCTCTGAGCCGCCGGAGGAGGCGCCATCCTGGGACGAGGGCCCATCCAGCAATTCCTGGATGGTCTGGAGCAGGATGGCCGGCGTGCAGGAACCTTTGAGCAGACGTTTGCTCGCGCGTTCCAATACATATTCCTCCCCCTCATTGACGACGCAATTGCTCGAGAGAATAATGACGCAGACCTTGTTAAGGTGTGGATTGGAACAGATAAACTTGAGCACTTCCACTCCGCTGAACTTGGGCAAAAACAAGTCGAGAACCACCGCGTCAGGCATCTGCCGGGCAAGGATCTTCATCGCCTCCAGACCGTCGCGGGCCGGTTCGACGCGAATGCCTCCCGCCTCCAGGCGGTTCTGATAAGCCATCATCACCACGGGATTGTCCTCAACGAAAACGACGGTCCGGCATTTTGTCGTCTTAACGCCGGTGGATGGAGGGGTAGCTGGAGAAGACGTATCGCCGCGGGCAGACGGAACGGCAAGCAATTCGTGGACAGCTTGCATCATGATGGCCGGGGTGCAGGAATCTTTGAGCAGCCGTCGATGCGCCCGTTGCAGGATATGTTCCTCCGCCGCATCCAGGATGGAATTGGTTGAAAGGATAATGATGGGGACCCCATTCAGTCGTGGATTGTTTTGAATAAATTTGAGCACGTCCGACCCGTTGAGCTTGGGCAAAATAAGATCGAGTACCACCATTTCCGGCACCAACCGGGAAAGAATTTTTACCGCCTCCAATCCGTCCATGGCCGGCTCAACGCGAAACCCTTCCTGTTCAAGGCAATTCCGATAGGCCATGATGACAGTCGGATTGTCTTCAACAAAAACGATGGATTTGTTTCTGGCAATGTTCACGTTCATTTTCCTGCACGTTCAGCGGTCTGCTAATGCAGCACCGAATATGCCAATATAGGAAAATCTTCTGCGGTCTTAAACTTACCGGGATTTATATTAACCTGTTTGTCTGAAACAATTTCCACCGCAGCTTGTCCAGCCGACTCTGGTACATCTTTGATGTGCCTACCCGGATGCAGGCACCTGTCAAACCAGAAATAATTTTATGCCAAATATTTTTTAACCCGGAACTGTCAATTCCCGGGAGTCTTCCAGGTGCGCCAGTAATTTTCTAGTCGCCGGCAAAAAATGGAGGGCTTTTCCGCATAAAAGCGTGTGCCGAGCCTGAACGCTTCCGTTTGCAGTTCCTTCCTTCGCAACTCCACCAATTCGTTTAACCGCGGCAGTTCCGCGGCATAACCAGGGGCAGGACGGCGATGGAGAAATTGCCAGAGCATAACCAGATCGTGGTCGTCGCCCAGATATTGGCTCAACGCTTTGGTTTCCTCGACCGTCGCCCGCAGGTCTTCCGGACGGATCGGGCTGAGCAGGCGAAGCTGGTGCCAGAGATCCTGCACGTGCTTGCGCCATTGATGCAGATTTTCCGGCGACGATTCTTTAAGGGCCGCGGCCAGAGATTTCTGTCCCTGGCCGTAGCTTTCCTGCAAACCCGATCGGATCGCCGTCCAACCCTCAGCCTTGACCTTCAAATCCCCGGCGCGCCGTTTCAATTTCCGCAGCATGCGATCCACGGTCGTCACGGATTTGCCCCTCAGAAATTGCCGGGTCTCCGCCTCACAATTCTGGCGCAAAACCTTTTTGATCCCCGCAAACGAGCGTGGCGTTAACCGGTCCTTGAAACGCGCCATCAACCGCTCCAGGGTCCTGGGTCTGACGTGCGCGTCGCGCGCATCCCGCAAGACCCTGCCCGCCGCGCGCAAGGTCTTCACGTTTTTGCGATAAGCGCCCCTGCCCGTATTCTCGCGGACCAGGCCCAGCACCGCCCGCACTTTTTTGACCTCCTTGCGCACACTGTGAATAGCTTCCAACCGGTCGCACTTGCGCAGTTGGTCCAGCGCCTTTCCGATCCGCTCGCGGCCCAATCGCCGCACAGCCCTGGTCGGAGATTCCTTTTTTTTGAAATGAAATGCCATAGCCGCCGGGTTTTTAGCGGAGAATTTCGTTCGGTTTAACCATGCCCGCTGGCCGCTATCAGTTCAAGGAATTTCCAACCCTGCCCGGCTGAAACCAGCCGGCGGCACCATTATGGCAAACAATGTCGGATAAAAGTTTTTCAATTCACACTCTGGCGCTGAAAGGGATAATCTTGTCCCGTGATCGAAAGCCCGACCCTGAACGCCGGACGCCAGCCCCGGGATGCCGCTTCCGGCTTCTGGTCGCTGATTGTCACACAATTTCAAGGCGCGTTCAGTGACAATGTGCTGAAGAACCTGGTGGTGTTTGTGGCCCTGTTCGCCACCGGTCGGACAGCCTTGTCGCTGTCCGAAAAACACGCCTATGGCGAGCTCATCGGCGCCCTGTTTTCACTGCCATTTATTTTGTTTTCCATGGCCGGCGGTTTTCTGGCGGACCGTTTCAGTAAACGCTCGGTGATGCTGGGCGTGAAAATCTTTGAACTCGGCGTCATGACATTGGTCCTCGCCGGCCTTGCGTGGACAGACAAAAATCTATTACTGGCCGGTGTATTTCTGATGGGCATGCACAGCGCATTTTTCGGCCCCTCGAAATACGGTTCCCTGCCGGAGCTGTTGCCGGAACGAAAACTTTCCTGGGGCAACGGCGTGCTCGAACTCGGGACTTTCATGGCCATCATCCTCGGCACGGTCACCGCGGCGTTGCTGGCGGAACAGTTCCGCGGCCGTCAATGGATTTCCGGCGTCCTTCTCATCTTTCTGGCGTTGGCTGGTTTGGGTGCGTGTCTGGGCATCACGCGGGTGCCGGCCGCGGATCCGGCCAGGAAATTTCACCCGAATTTCCCGGCACAAATTCTCGGCCAGCTTCGCGCCATACGCCGCGACCGGCCAATGGTCCTCGCGCTGCTCGGCAATACCTATTTCAATTTCCTCGGTGCGTTGCTGCTGCTGAACCTGTTCTTCTACGGCGCGAACGTGCTGCACGTCACCGAGACAAAAATCGGACTGCTCAATGTGGCCCTGGCACTCGGCATCGGTGTCGGAAGTATGGCGGCCGGCTATCTGTCGGGCGGCAAGATCGAATACGGTCTGGTGCCCATTGGGGCGTTCGGTTTGTCCGGCGTCTCGGCGCTGCTCTCGCTGCCCTCGGTGACGTTGGAGGGCGCATTGGTCCTGTTGGCGCTGCTGGGTTTCGCCGGCGGCTTTTTCATCGTGCCAATATCCGCATTATTGCAACACCGGCCTGACCCGCGGAAAAAAGGGGAGGTATTGGCAATGGCCAACTGGTTCTCATTCGTCGGCGTTTTCCTGGCCTCGGGAGTTCACTGGTTATTGGCCCAGAAACTGCAAATGTCACCTCGCCAGGTTTTCTTCATCGGTGGCGTCTTGACGTTGACGGGCGCCGTTTACGTTCTAATTTTACTCCCAGACGCTCTGTTGCGATTTTTCCTCTGGTGCGCCACCCATTCGCTCTACCGCATCCGCGTCCTGGGTCGCGATCACATCCCGGAAAAGGGCGGCGCGCTCTTCGTCTGCAATCACGTGTCATTCGTGGACGCGGTATTGTTGTTGGCATCCACCGACCGGCAGGTGCGGTTCATGATGTTCCGGGGCCAGTACGAACTGCCCTACCTCAAACCCTTCGCCAAAATCCTGGGCGTGATTCCCATTTCCTCCGATCAACGCCCGCGCGAGATGATCAAGTCGCTCCAAACCGCAAGCGACGCCATCCGCGCCGGCGACGTGGTTTGTATTTTTGCGGAGGGACAAATCACGCGCATCGGCCACCTGCTGCCGTTCCGGCGCGGCTTCGAACGCATTATGAAAGATGTAGAGGCGCCGATTATTCCAGTAGCGATGGACGGAGTTTGGGGCAGCATCTTTAGTTTTCACAAGGGCCGCTTTCTCTGGAAACTGCCACGACGTTTCCCCTACCCCGTTACGGTTAATTACGGCAAACCATTACCGCACACGGCGACCCCCTTCCAGGTGCGCTCAGCCGTGCAGGAACTGCTCGTTGAAGCCTGGCAAGCCCGTAAGGCGCGCATGCGTCCCCTGCCCATCGCCTTCGTCAACTCAGCACGCAAACATCCGTTTCGATTCGCCATGGCCGACGCGCAAAATACCCGCGTCAATTTCGGCGCGGCGTTAACCCGATCAATCTTTCTATCAAGACGGCTGCGAAAAATCTGGTCGGGCCAGAAAATGGTTGGCCTGCTGCTGCCGCCGTCGGTCCCGGGCGCACTGGTCAATCACGCCGCCTTGCTGCTCAGCAAGGTGCCGGTAAACTTGAATTACACGGTGTCCGAGGAAACCCTGGCCTTGTGCATCCGGCAATGCGAGATCAGCACCGTCGTTACCTCGAAGGCGCTGCTCGACCGGCTCAAGCTGAAAATCCCGTGTGAAACTGTGTTGCTGGAGAATTTGCTTGGGGTGAAGCCATCCGACGAAACCCTCACCCGCCCTGCGGACACCCTCTCCCATCGAATGGGAGAGGGCCGGGGTGAAGGCCGTCCCCCTTCCTTGGGCGAAAAGTTCAGTGCCTTTTTCATCGCCTGGTTCGTCCCGGACCGTTTTTTGCAGCAGTTGCTCGGTGCAGAACGAAAAACCCAACTGGACGATCTGGCCACGGTGATTTTTTCCAGCGGCAGCACCGGTGAACCCAAAGGCGTGATGTTAAGCCATTACAACATCGGCTCGAATGTCGAACAGCTTGAACAGGTTTTCGGATTGAATCACCGGGACGGTTTCCTGGGCGTCCTGCCATTCTTCCATTCGTTTGGATTCACCGGCACGCTTTGCCTGCCGGCCGTGTTGGGCGTGGGCGTGGTCTTCAATCCGAACCCACTCGACGCGAAAGCCATCGGTCCGCTCGTCCGCCAACACCACCTCACGTTTCTGCTCGCCACGCCGACGTTCCTGCAACTTTACCTGCGCGGCTGTTCACCGGAGGATTTCGGCAGCCTGCGGATTGTAATGACGGGTGCGGAAAAATTGCCCGACCGGTTGGCCGCTGCGTTCGAGGAACATTTCGGCATCCGCCCGCTCGAAGGCTACGGCTGCACCGAATGCGCGCCGGCAGTGGCCGTGAACACACATGATTTCCGCTCGGCGGGCTTCCGGCAAATCGGCGCCAAGCGCGGCAAAATCGGCCATCCGCTACCGGGCGTCAGCGTGAAAATTGTTGACCCGGAAAATCCGTGGAACGGGGAAACCCTGGCGATTGGCCAGCCCGGACTGATGCTCGTCAGCGGTCCGAACGTGATGCTCGGCTACCTCGGCAAACCAGAGAAAACGGCCGTGGTGCTAAGAACGGCGGAGCGCGAGTTGTCCCAACTCGCAGCACGTCCGAAAAATCAGCCGCTGCGGATTGAGGACAAGCCGCGCTCCGCCGGCGCGACGCCGGCACCCTCTGATGAAACGAAATGGTATGCCACCGGTGACATCGCCGCGATTGATGAGGACGGCTTCCTGCAAATCACCGATCGCCTGAGTCGTTTCAGCAAAATCGGCGGTGAAATGGTGCCGCACATCAAGGTGGAGGAAAAATTGCACGAACTGACGGGTTCGACGGAACAGACGTTCGTGGTGGCCGGCGTGCCGGACGAGAAGAAGGGCGAACGCCTCGTTGTGCTGTACAAACTGGCGGATGGGCAATTAGCACCCTGTCTGGAAAAACTGGCGCAGTGTGATTTACCGAATCTCTGGAAACCGCGTGCCGATCAGTTTTTCCATGTGAACAACTTCCCGCTGCTGGGTACAGGTAAACTGGATTTGCGGAAGGTGAAGGAAACAGCACAGAAACTTTCAACCACGGATGGACACCGATAAACACGGATTCGGAATCCAGGTTAAAAGCGGTGCTGAAGAAACTGCAGTCTCCCGCAAAGCGGGACTGGCGCGCGTCATAGGCGCATCCGAATGACGCGAAGCGTCTGGACTGCGGCGCGTTTACCGCCGCTGTCCATTTGCGGAAGGTGAAGGAAACAGCACAGAAACTTTCAAC
>JBGPDH010000207.1:0-7110 GCA_041482195.1 Verrucomicrobiia bacterium | reverse complement strand
TAAATGGTGCAAATCTCAACCACCTTTTTACTGTCGGCGATGGAAGCCTCGGCTTTGTCCAGATTGAGATGTTCCTTGATGAACACGACCGCGCGATACGCGCCGGTGACAACGGCTTGCGTGCTGGCGCCGGTGAACCAATAAATCACCGCGCCGCCCATGAGCAGGCCCAGGATGATTTCCGGCCGCACGAGACTCAACATCTCGATGACGTGGCCGTGCGCGATGGTGTTGTTCAGCAACAGGATGATACCAAAGACCATCGTGGTGGCGCCGACGACGGCGGTGCCGATCAGCACCGGCTTGGCGGTGGCCTTGAAAGTGTTGCCCGCGCCGTCGCCTTTCTCCAGTTCGAGTTTGGCGTTGGCAAAGTCGGGTTTAAATCCAAAATCCCTCTCAATTTCCGCCCCGACGTTGGGCACCGCTTCAATCCGGCTCAATTCGTAAACCGACTGGGCGTTGTCGGTCACGGGACCGAAACTGTCCACGGCAATGATGACCGGCGCCATGGCCAGGAAACCGAAGGCCACGAGGCCGAACGCGAAGATGGGAGCGGCAAACTGGAATTCCGCCGGCATCAAGCCGAGCAGGTCGGCGTTCTGGGAGAACAAATAGGCAATGAACATCAATGCCAGGATGACCAGTCCCATCCAGAACGCGCAGAAATTGCCGGCGACGAAGCCAGACAGGATGTTCAACGACGCTCCGCCGTGGCCGGAGGCGTTGACCACCTCACGGACGTGGCGGGAGTTGGTGCTGACAAAGATTTTGGTGAATTCCATGATCAACGCTCCGGCCAGGACGCCGCAGGACATGATGCCGGACAACACCCACCACAAGTTCGGCAGTGGCACACCCGCGGCATCATGGAAATCACCGAGCAACAGCTTGCTGGCGATGAAAATGACGATGATAGAGAGGATGGACGTGAGCCAGACCAGATCTGTCAGCGGCAATTCCCAATTGAAATCCTTTTTGCCGGCGTAACGCACACGGTTGGTAAACCGGTTGGCGTGAAACGACACCAGCGACGCGAGTACCATCAGGCTCTGGATGGCAAAAATCCAGATGATGAGCTTGCCGCACAGTGCCGGTGCCGCCGCCAGTGCCAGTGCCAGAAATGCAATCAACGCCACACTGGTCACGCCATAGGTTTCAAACCCGTCGGCAGTCGGACCGACGGAATCGCCCGCGTTGTCGCCGGTGCAATCGGCGATGACGCCGGGATTTTTCGGGTCGTCTTCCGGCAGATTGAAGACGATTTTCATCAGGTCCGCGCCGATGTCAGCGATTTTGGTGAAGATGCCGCCGCCGATGCGCAGTGCCGCCGCGCCGAGCGATTCGCCGATGGCGAAGCCGATGAAGCAGGGGCCGGCCAGTTCGAGCGGCAAAAAGAGCAGGATGCCCAACATACAGAACAATTCGACACAGACGAGCAGCAAGCCGATGCTCATGCCCGATTCCAGCGGAATGGTGAGCGTTTTCAACCCGTCGCCCTTGAGTGCGGCAAAGGCGGCGCGGCTGTTGGCGGTGGTGTTGATGCGGATGCCGAACCAGGCCACGCCATAGCTGCCGAGGATGCCGAGCACCGAACACGCCAGAATGATGAGCACGTCACCGGCGGATTTCTGTTGCAGCCCGATGAAGTAATACAGCATGCACAGCGCGATCAAAATCCAGAGCGCCACCAGAAATTTTCCCTGTTGCAGCAGGTAGGTTTTGCATGTTTCCCAGATGATGTGGGAGACGTTGCCCATGCTTTGGTGCACCGGCAAGGCGCGCGTTTGCCGGTATTGGAAAAGCCCGAACAACACGCCAATCACACAGACCCCGAGTCCAAAAAACAGGATGGCGTGGCCGCTCAAAGCGCCGCCGAAAAACGAAACATCCTGCAACGGTGGCAGGTTGATGTCCGCGTCTCCGGCAAACGCGTTGGTCGCACTCAATAGCGCGGCCAGCGTTGCGATGCGGAAGGGTAATTTATAACATCCCATAAAGCGGGCGCAGCTTGCCGCAGGCAAGCCTGACTAGCCAGCATTTTTTGCTAATAATATAACAAAAAGTGTATTATCCAGCCACGCGGTCGGGGTGGCGACGGGATCGCGCCGGTGGGTCAGCGGTGCTTTTCTGTTCCGGCGACAAATGGAACGGCCGGTTTTCATTTCGAATAAACCTGACGCCGCCCGGGGATTCCGAATAGGGTACCGACCGTCGAAATTCATTAAGTGAAAATGCAACGATGAAAGCGTTCAAACCAGCCAGGAGTGGCTTGTTGTCGATATGGCGCCGATGGCTGCTGGGATTGGCTCTGTCGGCCTCGGTCAGTTTAGTCCGGGCCCAGGAGACGGTTGAAACAAACCAATCCGGTTTGTTGATCCAGTTTGGTCAGGCCCAGGTGGAACTGGCGGCGATATCGACCGATGTTTTGCGCTTGAGCGTGGCCCGTGATGGACCGCTCCAGTTCATTCCGTCCACTTTTCTGGCCGACACCGACTCTACGGTTTCAGTTCCCTGGCAAGTGACCAAAAAGCGCGGGATGATCGGCATCCGGATCGAAGCGGGCGAGTTGCTCATTAACCCCCGAACCACGGAGTGGACCCTGTTGAATGCGGCGGGCAGAGTGCTGATTCCCCGACACAAGCTGGAGGGTCTGAACGGAAAAATGTCCGCGGAAACCACCAACGTCACGGTCACACTCGGTTGGGACCGGCATGCACCGATCAACGTTTATGGGTGTGGCAATGGCACCAATACTCTACAACAATCCAGAGCCACGACCGGAGTTTCCAACGGGCGGGCGGTCATTCCTTATTATTGGTCGCCGGCCGGTTATGCGGTCCTCGCGGTGGCCGCCAATGACAACCAACCGGCCCGCTGGCAGGGCGCGGCGAACGGAAAATCGTTGACCTGGACGTTTCCGGGGCGGGAAGGGGAGCTTTATCTCATGCCGGCAACCACGTTAAAGGATGCCGCTGAAGCCTATGCCCGCCTGACCGGCTTTGCCCCCGTCCCGCCGCGCTGGGCTTTTGGTTATCTCCAAAGCCGGTGGGGTTGGAAGAACCGGGCTTATATTGAAGACACGCTGAAGCACTTTCAGGATTTAAAAATTCCCGTGGACGCGTTCATCTACGATTTCGAATGGTACACGACCAATCCCGACTACAAATTGCCCGAGGATGGCATGGCCGGCTTCGAAGACTTTGGCTGGAATACCAATCTGTTTCCCGATCCGGTTGCCCAAATTCGCGATTACAAAGCTCAGGGCGTGCATTTTGTCGGCATTCGCAAACCACGTTTGGGCAATCGCGATACCCTCGCCATGGCCCGGGCGAAGGGCTGGACCTTGCAGGTTGAGAACGGCGAGAATTACCATTCCCGCGACGTCAACTTCGGCAACCCTGATTTCCGTGAGTGGTATATCGGGCAATCTGCCAGCCTGATCCGGAACGGGATTGACGGCTGGTGGAATGACGAAGGTGAGTCAACCTTCACCACTTATTATTATTGGAACCTGACCGAGGCCGAGGCCCTGGCCCGATACCTGCCTGGTCAACGTTGGTGGACGCTCAATCGCGCCTTTTCTCCGGGTCTGCAGCGACTGGGCGCGGCGGCGTGGACCGGGGACATTCAAAGCTCCTGGGAGCTGCTTCGCGATACGCCGACCAGTTTGTTGAACTGGACCCTGGCTGGTATGCCTTACGAAACCTGTGATATCGGCGGCTACAAGGGAAATCCCACACCGGAATTATTGTCCCGTTGGATGGAAGCAGGAGCTTTTTTTCCCGTCATGCGCTCGCATTCCGAATTACGCGCGATACCCCGGTTTCCCTGGCTTTTCGGTGACGAGGCCTTGTCGGCCATTCGCAAGGCCATCGACCTGCGTTATCGACTCATCCCGTTCTACTACAGTCTGGCGCATGAAACTTTTCAGACCGGTTTGCCTTTGATGCGGCCGTTGCTGATGGAATTTCCGGATGATCCCAAGACCGCCAAGTTGTCCGACGAATGGATGATGGGCGATTCTCTGTTGGTCGCTCCGATTCTTCAGCCGGGCGGCAAGCGTTCGGTCTATCTTCCGGCGGGTCTCTGGTATGCCCTCAATTCCAATCTGCCCTTGAAAGGAAAACACACGATGACTGTAACCGCCAGCCTTGATGAAATCCCGGTTTATGTGCGGGCGGGCTCCATCCTGCCGCTGGGCCCGGTTATTCTACATACCCGCCAGCTCCCCGACGGCCCGCTCGAATTGCAGATCTATCCCGGCCGGGACGCGATATTCACCCTGTTTGAAGACGACGGTGTGACCACGGACTATCGGAAGGGACAGGTCCGCCGTACCACTTTTACCTGGCAGGACAAAACCGGCCGGTTGAGTTGGAAGACCGAGGGGCCTTACGCCGGCCCGGATGTTTTCCGGAACCTCCGCGTTGTTTTGTTCGATCCGCAGAAAAAAATCGAAACCCAATGCGCCTTAAATGCAACTGGCTCGCTGGATCTTCGGCAATGACGTAGCGGCGTTTCGGAAGAGCGCTGCAAATTCCACTGCAACCTGTCCGGCTTTCTGCCGAAAGCCGCTTCGCGAAGATTTTTCTTACGCTCGCTTCGCGCTTGCTGCCGGACGGCGCATTTTCCATGCTCCATCCAATGTCTGAACGGCCGATTTCCACTTTGAACAAACCTGACGTGGCGTTGGAGCTGACGTTGCGTCCCTCGCTCTTTTCCGAATTCACCGGCCAGCCGAAGGTGAAGGAGCGGCTGGAAATCGCCGTAGCCGCCGCGAAGAAACGCAAGGAAGCGCTGGATCACATCCTGCTGAACGGTCCTCCGGGTCTCGGCAAAACCACGCTGGCCAACATCCTGGCCAAAGCCATGGGCGCGAACCTGAAAAGCACCAGTGGGCCGACGATTGAAAAGGCGAGTGACCTCGCCGGCTTGCTGACGAACCTCGAGGAAGGCGACGTGCTGTTCATCGACGAGATTCATCGCTTGCAAAAGACGATTGAGGAATACCTTTATCCGGCGATGGAGGATTTCAAATTGGACATCATCATCGATACGGGGCCGAACGCGCGCAGCGTCCGGCTGAACCTGCCGCGCTTCACGCTCATCGGCGCGACGACGCGCAGCGGCCTGTTGTCCGCGCCGTTGCTCACGCGCTTTGCCGTGCGCGAACGGCTGGATTATTACGTCGCCGAAGATTTAGACAAAATCATCGTCCGGTCGGCGCGCCTGTTGAGAGTGGAAATCGAACCGGCGGGCGCGCATGAAATCGCCCGGCGCAGCCGCGGCACGCCGCGCATTGCCAACAACCTGCTCCGGCGCGTGCGCGATTACGCGGAGGTCCGCCACGACGGCCGCATCACCGCTGACGTTGCCGACAAGGCACTGGCGATGCTGGAGATTGACCAGAGCGGCCTCGACGAAATGGACAAGCGCATCCTGGAAGCGGTCATCGTGAAATTCGGCGGCGGACCGGTGGGCGTGAACTCGCTGGCCGTGGCCGTGGGCGAGGAGCCGGATACGATCGAAGAGGTTTATGAGCCGTATCTCATCATGGAAGGTTACCTCAACCGCACGCCGCAAGGCCGCGTGGCCACGGAGTCCAGTTACCAGAAGCTCGGATTAAAACCCACTGGCGGCAATCAACAGCGGCTCATCTGATTAACTATTTCTTCGTCAGGGATTGCTCAGCCGGAAGAACAGGTTTCCAGTCGGAGACGTGACGCTCAAGGAATTTGTTCCGTTGGAGGTTGTCCAGCTGCTGTTGAGGGACCAGCCGTTGGTGTTGGCCAGACTGCCGTTCTGGCGCAAGGTCCAGCCTGAAACATTCTGCCAGTAGACCGTTACGGTGTTGCCGGAATGGCTGATGAACAGCGCCGGCGCGCCCGGTGTTTGAACCACCGAGATCAACGCCCAGAAACCGCCGGTGAGCGAATAATTGCCGCCCGTCATCGGCCCGCCGGCATCATGCTGGCCGATGGTGCCGGTGACGGAATAAGTTCCGCTGGTGCTGGTGCCACCACCGCCGGCAACCTTGTACCAGTCGATGGAATATTGTTGTGCCAGTGCGGGAAGGCAGATGCCAGATGCCAGAAGACAGGACAGGATGAGTTTTTTCATAGGCGCCTCAATCTTTCGCTACAAGTGATTTTACCATTTGTTCCAGATTTTCCAACCGGTTTTTCAGGGATTCGTTTTGTAGTTTCAGGTCTTGAATTTCGCGGTTTTGCCCCTGGACCGTTCGGTGTTGTTTGAGGAATTCGTTCAAGAGCATGGCATTGACCGCTTCTAATTTGATTTCTGGTTGCGAATGATTTTCTCCACCGCTTCGAACTTTTTTTCGAGCGATTCGCAGTGCTGTCTTAACTCCGCGTTCTCGGCTTCCAGTCTTTGGATGCCGGTTTCTGCCTTTTGACTTCTGACTTCGACCTTCTCGTTGAGCCCCTGGATGGCCGCCAGCGCCACGCCCTCCTCGTCCACCGTGGCGATGTGCTTGTCGTCCGTCCCGTTCAACCCGAAGGATGCGTGGAAATCCTGCGCCATCGGGCCGAGGTGTTCATCCGGCTTGTCTGCCTTGTAGTTCCAGCGGCTCAAGGGCAACGCCGCCACTTTCGCCAGCACTTCCCGCGCGTCCACAGATTTGAAATTCTCCTTGGCGTTGCGATCTGAACCGTTGACCCACGAAAGTCCGTCGCAATAGGCGGGCGAAGGGTTGGCGCTGACCTGCAGCAGATGCAAGGGGTTGCTCGTGCCTATGCCGACGTTGCCGCTGCCCCATTTGATTATCAGCCGCGCGTTGGCGCCGGCGGTGGTGTCGCGAACCACAAAGGAATAGCCCTCCCCAGTGACGAAGTCGCCGGTTTGGGGAACACCAAGTTCCCAGTCGCGAAGGCTACTTCCACTAAGGGATCGGGAACCGAGATGAATCATGCCTTCCGAACTCGCGACGGTGGAATCGCCCACCTGCAAGGCGCGCTGCGGATTTTCCGTTCCGATGCCAACGCTTCCGGTAATGGTTTGATTGCCGCTGACTTTCACCGTACCAACCACACTCAGGGCTGCGCCATTGGGATTATTTGTGTTGATCCCCACGCCGCCGGAAGCGCGGAT
>JBGPDH010000206.1:0-7123 GCA_041482195.1 Verrucomicrobiia bacterium | reverse complement strand
GTGCAAACTTCATCGTCCTTTTCAATTTTCAGATTGGTTTCGGCTTTGCGCTCTAACTGGGAACCAAGATGGCCACGGGTTTTGAATTCGCTGCCGGGGTTTAGATGGATGGCTGAAACTAGGGTGCAATCATGTTTGATGGCCAGTGCGTGAAACTCGGCAACGAGTGCCCCGGATTCTTTTGGGTCGTTCACATCGTCTGCTGCATCGGCTACACCGTCCACAAATACCGAATGGATGCCGCCAAACTGTTTTCGGGCCTGCTCCATGAGCAACGGAATTGCGCGGCGAATGTCGGTGGCTTTGAATCCCGTGAGGCAATAAGACAGCAACCATGACGGCAACGGATGGCCTGCCCGCCGGGACATGAGCCGGACAAGCTCGGCGTGGTCAAACGGGCTTTGCTCCGTGTCAATGTGAAGCACGGCGAAGCCCTTGGGGTTTGCCGAATTGAATCCGAGACAGTCCGCCCCGTCCCCGGCAAAGATTGAGGCAATCATGCCGCCAATGGTGGCCGTCTTTCCGCTCTTGGCTTGCGCAGTGATCGTCGTCAGATTTCCAACCGTGGAAACGGGCGTGCGTCCAATGCTGAACACCGGCACGGGCCGGACAAGGTGAGCATCAGGATTAAACAGGCATTGCGCCAGCCGTGCAATGAGCGGGTCGCCGCCCCATTCGGGCGTGCGGTCAACCACTTCAAACACTGTTTGAACGTCCCCGCCGGCATTGAAAAAATCGGCGGCGTCTTTGATGTTCTCGCCGGGAAGCTCGGCAATGCGGACAGACTTTGAAATGCCGTGCAGTTTGGTTGCCACAAGCTCAGCGTGCGCCCGGCCCGGTTCGTCCCGGTCGGGAATGATAACCACGTCCGCCCCGCGCAAGGTTTCACTGTAACTGTCCTGCCACTTTCCCACCCCGGCACCGCCCGGATTGCACGTTGCGGAGAATCCGTGTTTGACCATTGCGAGCACATCTTTTTCACCTTCACAAAGGAAAATGAATTTGCCGCCTTCGATGGCGCGTAAGGTTTCAGGCAGTCGAAACAAAACCTTTTGAACGCCGCGAGTGTTCCAGGTCCACCCGTCCAAGGCTGTCGCGTCCGGTCGCCGTTGGCGGAAATCCTTTGGCTCATAACGCACCACTTCAAACAAGAGCTTTCCGACTGCGTCATGGTAGGGATAATGAGCCGCAACTTTTGACGGTGAGCCGTTGCTGTGGCCATTGTCTGTGAACAAATCTTTCAACGTCAGACCAAGTGAGGCGCAAACCGCTTCCGGCGCGCATCCCGCGTGACAGTGTAAAACGATTCCCTCTTTACCGTTTGAAATGGACAGGCTAGGGGTGTGGTCATCGTGAGCCGGGCAGCGTGCCGTCCATCCGTCGCCGGACTTCTTCACGCCTTGCAACTTGGGGAGCAATGTAGTAATTTCCATTTGTTCGTTTTGCCGTCCGCGTCTCATTTCGCAGTGAACGCTGGCGGCTTTTTCATTTAGGTAATGGGCCGTATCCCCAGATGCGTTTCCCCTCCGCATCACGGCCCAAAATTATCAGCTCATAAAATCAAAAGTGGCTGGCCGTCGTTCCAAGGCTGCGCTGAATGGGGTCAGTCGCATAACAGAGACAACCAGCCACGCCGACCCGTAAACAACCAGCCCCCAACGGGCATGAAACCGGGCCGGAAAAATTGTTTCATTGTTCGATGTTGTACTCGGTTGAACATCGTTTGCACAAAATCAGACCGTTTGAATCGGTTAGATTTGCGGCTGTGAAAAATCCTGACAGCTTGAATTGCGGCGGGATATAATAGCCCCATCCCGCCAATAATGCTTGGGCAACGGCGTTCGATTCATTCTCCGCCGGAACCGGGCAAGGTCTGCCGCATCCGTCGCAGCAACAATGCGTCGCAATTCGTGGTGCGTTTTCTGTATGAGTTATCGGAAGGCCCGGTATCCATGATTCATGTTCGTGAATCAGATAATTTGCGAAAATCATGGCCGGGCCGGGGTTGCGGGTTTCACCAATGCGGCGAGCGATTCCGCGATTTGGTCTGACAATGGCCGGGCCAACTTCTCACGTTGAGCAAGTGTCGCCGCTCGGTTCCTACTTGCCTGCTTCAAGACGGCTTTTTCCCGGCTGATAAACTCAGCGTGCTTCTTCAGTGTCCGCTTCCATTCGTCGTCCGTGTAGTCCACCGGGATATACTTTTCGAGAAAATCAGTGGCTTCCATCAGAGCACTTGAAAAAATCCGGCTGCCCGTTTCGTCCTGAAGGAATGGGTGAATCCTCTCGGTGATTTTCAGCCGCGTTTTTTTGTCAGTGGTCTCGGCTTCAAAAAACCAATCCACGCAGAAGTTAGTCGTCGTGTCGTCCCCTCCGGGGGGAAGGCTGGCAAAGTTATTAAGGACGGCGAACCGCTTGTCCGCGTCCTTGGCATCGGCGGGATTGATTAAACGGAAAACCCTTGGCATGTCCAAAACCCCTTCCCAGAAACGCCAGTAATGTTTTTCAAGCTCCGGCAAGCCAAAACCTTCAATAGCATCCGGGCCGGGCGCTTCGGTGACATTCCGAATACTGGCGTTCGTTCGTTCTCGTTCAGACTCATATAGCTGTGGCATAAATCAAAATATAATTAGGGTTGAGAGCCGCTTCGATTTGCTGGCCGCACTCCACTGTCCACCTTGGATTTAAGCGTGGGGAATTTCGCATGGCCGACAACCTGCGGTTTCGGCACTCGGCAATGTGGTGCTGTGCAATCGTGGTTTGGTTCTGCTCGCGGTGTGCGAACTTCATGGACGACGCGGAATTTTCCGCTTGGTATCAGTGTTGAATCGTGGTTACTCATGGGGTGCTTATTTTGTTTTGGTTATGATGTTGACTGTCGGGGTGTGAAAGTGTGTCCGGATAAACTCTTGAACCCGCTTCAACGCATCGGGGAAATCTGACGGTTGCTCCCGCCTGACGCGGGCTAATTCCTTTCCAAAAAGCCCGGCTGCATGTTTTTTAATGGCGTCAGTACTCTTGGTGGCCGTGTCGGCCTTGGGAGCGGGGCGTCGTGAACCGGCACCGGCTGAAAGTTCAATGCGGCCTCGGCAACCATCGCCGAATAATCCGTTGGACGATGAAACCGAGCAAAGGCCGTCGCCAAGGTCGGTGATATGATTCATACCCGCACCCCGTTTCCGTTGGCCCGCGCTTTAATGAAAGTTTCAAGCTCGCTTCGTGAGAACCATGCCATTTTCCCGGCTCTGTAAATTCTAAGCCCTTGCTCGGCAAAACTTCGAACGGTGTTCGGGCAAATATCGCAAGCCTGTTTTGCTTTCGACAATCTCACAAGGTCGAAGCTCGGCGGCTCGCTCACTACGGGCGAAGGTGATTTACTGTTACTCATGAGGGCACATTACGCCCGCATGTTGTGAACGGTCAAAGGGTTGAAACAGACTGTGAAAGCCAGAACTAGTCTTTAACGGAAGCGGCCTTTAAACGGTAGAGAGCCTTCTGAACGTTGGAAGGTTTGATTGCATTGCGCGGCATTTTCCACAGGGCCGTTAGAAATTCAGCAAGCTCCCCGTTTGTAAGTTGGTCAATGTGACGGCCTGTTAACGGCTTGCCGGATTTGCTTCGCCAATCAAAAAGCTGTGGGTCGCCACCGTGACAGGCAAAGACAATTTTCCCGCCTTCACGGTGCCAAGCAACATAGTTATGTGATAGATAAAAAACTTGGATTCGTGATTGCAGGTCGCCGGATTGATAGCGGCGGGCAATCATCAATCCCTTTTCAATTGCTGTCACGCAATCGGGCTTACAGAGCAATGCAGCAATAGTCGGCAATTCATCGGGCACGGCCAGCCGTGAAGCGGTGAGCGTTTCAGCCAGTTCAATTTCAAGAGCCTTCGGCACGAAGTAAGTTTTGCGGCGCAATCTTTGGCGTGCCATAATTTAAATGTGGGGGCGGTTAAGCTTCGGTCAATTCGTTGTCAAGGCAGGTAAACCCGCGATTGCCCGCGTCAAGGTTTCCCCGTCAACATGGGTGTAAAGGTCGCTGATTTCGTCGGATGAATGTCCGGCAAGCTCTTTGGCAGTGCTTTGGCTCGCTCCGGTCATTTTCAAAAACGACACGAAAGAATGCCGCAAACAATGGAAGGAAACAGGATTGATCTTCCTTCCCGTCGCGGCGGGTTTTCCGTTGCTCTTGGGGGCTTGGTGTGTGCGTTTGGAAACCAGCCCGGCGGGGAGCAACACTTCACTGTAAAACTCGTTTGAGAATCCACCCGCACCCTGCTTGGCGTACCGCTCGGACTGTTCTGGCCAAATCGGGTCGCTGGCGTTCACCCGGCCCGCGCTGGCTTTCAACTGCCAAAGAAAAGCGCGGAGTTCGGGCTTCAAGGGAATAACAACTGGCCGTCCGGTCTTGGATGCCGTGAGCCTGACGACGTTTTGTTCAAAGTCAATCGCACCCCACACCATGCAAATCAAATCACCCATGCGTTGACCAAGGAAAAACCCTGACATAACCATGTAACGCCAAAAATCATTTGGGCATTTCTGGTAAATCGTGGAAAGCTCAACCAAGGTAAATGCTCGGCGCACCCGCTCGGATTCTCCGTTGAGCTTCAAGGCAACGGCGTCCGGCACTGGCGATTTTTCCAAGGCATCGTTGCGGACGCAGTAATTGAAAAACGCTGCGAGCACACGGCGGTTGAGCTTGGCGTTTGCTGCCGTGGTTGCTGCACGCTTGTTACGGAGAAACGCGGCAATGGTCTCCTTTGCGATTTGGCGGAGCAATGGAGCGGTTTCCGTGGCGTGAATGTATTCTGAAAGCTGGTCCATGACCGTCTTATAGCGTTCCAGCGTGGCCGGGGACAGGCTCTTGCACTCGGCAAGCCACTGTTGAAGCATGGCGTGAAGGGTAAACTCGGTTTGCCCGGTCTTGCCGGTGAGTTGTTTGATTAGTTCGTCAGTCAAAAGACCGGCTCGGCTGGCGCGTGCTGCCATTTCAATTTTGGCCAGCTCTTTATCGGCTTCCTTCCGGTCACTGGTTCCCGTGCTCCTTAGAACCTGCTTGCCATTGATTCGGTATCCAATCCAAAAATGTTCGGTGCCAGGGCGTTCGTAAATCCATGCCATAAATCATCCTTTCGATTGCTGGTTTGATTTAATACTCACTACTTGAATTTGCCATGTCTGTAAACTGTATGCAAGCACTATTTTTCACTATTGCTCAAGACGGTTAAACCTGTCAGAATTGAACGGTAATGAACAAAAGTGAATTGGTGTAGCGTACCGTGGGTTCGAATCCCACCCCTTCCGCCAACCAATAGAATCAATCTATTTGCGAGTGTTCTGTTATAGTAGCAACATCTGGTAACATCACATTCAAATTCATTCAAAGCTGACCTTTGCAGCCCATCCACGGCATAAAAGCGTTGCCAAGCGGTTCGAGTGAACTGCTATACGAGGCGCTGAAGAACACCGGTGCGGATGTCACTTTTTACACCATTGCCGGTGCTGGGCACGAGGATCCCAAGTTTGATTCCGAGATGATGCATGCCGCCGTGAAGGCTCTTATCGACAAAAATTTGAAGGCCAAGAACTCGAAATAGAGGAAAGTGAAGCGGACAATTTAACATAAACCAAATATTATGAAGCTCAGCCCTATGTACCCGTTGACTGCGGCGGTTTTCGTCCTGATGTCTGCCAATATTTGGCTTTTGGTACCCGCCACGGCTGCGGCTGATGAAACCTGCGCTTCCTGCGGACAGCAGGTGAGCGTCAGCGGCGACTTTGCTCATCGCAAGGACGATGCGTCAGTCACCATCGAGGGTGCCACCAACAATGCGACGGCGTTCCGGGAAGAAATCAACGGAACGAATTTCACCGTCAGCATCTCACATTTGCCGGCCGGAAAATACACCATCGTTA
The DNA here is from genome assembly GCA_041482195.1 of Verrucomicrobiia bacterium. Classification (GTDB taxonomy): domain Bacteria; phylum Verrucomicrobiota; class Verrucomicrobiia; order Limisphaerales; family UBA11358; genus UBA11358. The sequence goes on along the minus strand of JBGPDH010000206.1, from coordinate 1,204 downwards.
TCGGCGAAGTGGAAACGCTGGCCACTGCGCCCGGGTACCGGATGTTCGACGTGATCTCCGGCGACACGGTGTTGGCCACCAATTTCGACATCGTTGCCGCAGCGGGAGGGGTGCGAAAAATCTGCTACATCACCGGCGTCGTCGAGCATGAAGACGACTCAATTCGCGGCCCGCTGAAAGTCTCGTTCTCGGCGAGCAGGAACAACGCGAAGTTCAACACGTTCGAGGCGAAAGACGCCTCGGGAGCGTCGGTCATTGCCTTCACTGCTTCGGAGTTGGCGGAGCCTTTTACATCTGCGGCGACGCATATCCCGGAAATCAGCGAGCCCCCGATTTGGAGGGATCCGTCGCAGCCCTTGCCGAAACGCGAGAATGATTTGATCCGGCGGATGTCACTGGCCGAGAAAGTCGCGCAGTTGCAGAATGATGCGCCAGCGATTCCGCGGCTTGGCCTGCGCGCCTATAATTATTGGAACGAAGCGTTGCACGGCGTCGCCAACAACGGCATCGCCACCGTTTTTCCCGAACCTATCGGCATGGCTGCCACGTGGAATCCAGAATTGCTGCATCAGGAAGGACACGTCATCGGCATTGAAGGCCGGGCGAAGTTCAACCAATACGCTTCCCGGCACAACGGCGACTCCAAATGGTGGGCTGGCCTGACGTTCTGGACGCCGAACATCAACATTTTCCGCGACCCGCGCTGGGGGCGTGGCCAGGAAACCTACGGGGAAGACCCTTATCTCACAGGCGCGATTGCTGTGGAGTTCATCAAGGGAATTCAGGGTGACGATTCCAACTACATGCTGGCGATGGCTTGCGCCAAACATTACGCGGTCCACAGCGGCCCGGAAGCGGAACGCCATCGGTTCAATGCCGCACCGCCGGAACGCGATTTGTATGAGACCTATCTGCCGCAGTTTGAGATGGCGGTGCGCCAAGGGCATGTGGGCGGAGTCATGGGCGCTTACAATGCGCTTAACGGCGTGCCGGACTGCGCGAATTCCTTCCTGCTTACGGATCTGTTGCGCCAGCAATGGGGATTTGACGGTTATGTCGTTTCGGATTGTGGTGCCATCAGCGATATTTGGAGCCAGCATCATGCCGAGGGCAGTAACGATGAAGAACGGCTCTTTGGGTTGCCTGGAACGCAAAGTGAGCACGGCACTCATGGCAAGAATCAACAAAATGGAGAGCACGTAAG
>JBGPDH010000205.1:0-7123 GCA_041482195.1 Verrucomicrobiia bacterium | reverse complement strand
TGACCCGAAGGCGCGGGAGATTTACCTGGGACCGGAGTTTAATTTGTGAAGCAGAATCAAGATTAAGAAGAGGATTATGATTAAGATAATGAAGAAAATACCGCCGGCAACACCCGCAATTCCTCTTAATCGTAATCCTGGTCTTAATCGTAATCCGGCCCGATAAAAAATATGGCCCACGAACCCGTCACCGTTGAACGGTTTTTCGAACAACACGCCGAGTCGCTGCAATTGCGTCTGTTGTCCGGCAACGCCGGGCTCAAACGCATTATCCGCGAGCCAACGGTCAATCGTCCCGGGCTGGCGTTGAGCGGGTTTACCCGTTACTTCGCCTACAAGCGCATCCAGGTGTTCGGCAACGCCGAGACGTATTATTTGCGGTCACTCTCCCGCGCCGAACGCGAGGCCCGCTACGCGGAACTGTTCAAGTATCGGATCCCCGGAATCGTGTTCAGCCGCAATCTCCGGCCGGACGACGAACTGCTGGCGGCGGCGGACAAGGCGGAAGTACCGATTTTTCACACGGCGCTCGTCACCATGAGGTTCATCAACTTTGCCACGTTTGCGCTGGAAATGATGTTCGCGCCGCGGGGCACGGAAATGGGCAGCACAGTGGACATCCTGGGTGTGGGTGTGTTGATTCGCGGTGAAAGCGGCATCGGTAAAAGCGAGGCCGTCCTGGCGCTCATTGAACGCGGGTACAGCCTGGTGGCCGACGATGTCACCAAGGTGACGTTGCTGGATGGACGCCAGGTGATGTGCACCAGCGCCGCATTGACCCGTGATCACATGGAAATCCGCGGCATCGGCATCATCAATGTCGCCGCCATGTTCGGCGTCAAAAGCGTTCGGAAGGAAAAGAACCTTGACCTGGTCGTCACCCTCAAAGCCTGGAAGGAGGTCGGCGAAGTGGACCGTATCGGCATCGAACAGGAATTCGTCAAGGTGCTGGGGGTGGACGTTCCCCACATTGTGATTCCCGTGCGGCCCGGACGCGACCTGGCACGGCTCATCGAAGTCGCCGCTTTCCAGACCAAATTGAAAATGTCCGGGTACAATGCCGCCGAGGACCTGAACCAGCGCCTGATTGCCCACATGGTTCCGGGTCAGGTATTGCCGCCGTCGGTGCAAAAATAGCTGGTATTTTAACGTCTTTCGCTTAGGCTACTATGAGCAAACCGATGAGCGCGAAGAAAACGCCGGACGGCCAGTTCCTCACCAAGGAGCTGACCATCGCCAATAAACTCGGCATTCACGCGCGACCAGCCGCCGTGTTTGTAAAAACCGCCAACCGGTTTGCGTCGGAAATTCTGGTCGAAAAAGACGGCGAAAAAATCAACGGCAAGAGCATTATGGGTCTGATGATGCTCGCCGCCGGTCCCGGCAGCAAATTGACCCTCCACGTCCGTGGCGATGACGCCACCCAGGCCATTGCCGAACTCGAAGCTCTCGTCCAACGAAAGTTTGATGAGGATTAGCGAATTCCTGCACCCAACTTAAGTGGAACTTGTCGAACCCTGCGAAGCGCTGGAGGCGACCTATCGCTCGTTCATCCAGGAATTTCTCGAACGGAACGAGCCGTTGATTCCTGTAATCCTGGAGCAGGGCGCGAGCGATTTTGGGGCCCTGGTTCATCGGCTGCGCCTGGATGCAGCCGGGGTTGACTTACCCGAAGGCTCCGTACCGGCGTCGTGTTTTTGGCTGGTTGATGAACACAAAACGCTGGTCGGCATCGCTCATCTCAGGCATTCACTCAATGCGGCTCTTTCATACGAAGGGGGACATATCGGTTACAGCATTCGCCCGACGCGGAGGAACAAAGGCTATGGCAAAATGATGCTGAAACTATTGCTGGAGAAGGCAAAGATGATGGGCCTGACCCGGGTCTGGTTGACATGCGACAAGTCCAACACGGCATCGGCGCGAGTGATACAAGGCAATGGCGGCCGACTTGATTCCGAAGTCCCGCGCAAAGATGGAAAAGGTATCACGCAGCGATATTGGATCAACATCGCCTGACCGGGACCTTTTGAACTTTGGACTTTGAACTTTGGGCTTCGGACTTTAGCCTGTCGCCATGGCTTCCGCCGAAATTGACATCAAATACGTCGCCCATCTGGCGCGATTACAGCTTACTCCCGAAGAAGAAAAAAAACTGAGTGCACAGCTCGGCAATATCCTCGGTTATATCGAGAAATTGAATGAACTCGATGTTTCGGGCGTGGAACCGACCGCGCATGCCGTGCCAATGGTCAATGTCACGCGTCCCGACGAAATCCGGTCGTCGTTGCCCCACGACGATGCCCTGCGCAATGCGCCTGCCCAGGCCAACGGGCTTTTCATGGTACCAAAGATCGTGGAATGAAAACGGAAGATACCCGACTCCAATGGAAAACATTCAACATTCAACATTCAACATCGAACCCCGAATAATGGCTCTGGCGCTCGTTTATTGGATGTTGGGAGTTGAATGTTGAATGTTTATGCGGTTAAACCAACTGACCATTTCCGAGTTGCGCACTAAACTGGCCAGACGCGAAGTCTCCGCCCGCGAGGCCACGCAGGCGTGTCTGGACCAGATCCGCCGCGTGGACGGGAAAATCCACGCCTTCATCAGCCACAACGACGCCGACGCCCTCGCGCAGGCGGACGCAGCGGATAAACTGCTGTCGCAGGGTGGTACCGCCGCTGACCGGCCGTTGCTCGGCGTGCCGGTGGCAGTCAAGGACGTTTTGGCGGTCAAAGATCAGCCGCTTAATTGTGGTTCCAAAATTCTCGGCCAATTTGTCTCGCCCTACGACGCAACGGTGGTGGAGAAACTCAAAGCCGCGGGCGCCATTGTTTTTGGCCGGTTGAACATGGACGAGTTTGCCATGGGCAGCTCGACGGAAAACTCGGCATTCGGGGTCACGCGCAATCCCTGGGACACGACGCGCATTCCGGGCGGTTCGTCCGGCGGTTCGGCGGCAGCCGTGGCGGCGGACGAAGTTATCGCCGCGCTCGGCTCGGACACCGGCGGTTCCATCCGCCAGCCCGCGGCACTGTGCGGTTGCGTGGGCCTGAAACCCACGTACGGGCGCGTTTCGCGGTATGGCCTGGTGGCTTTTGCCAGTTCGCTCGATCAAATCGGTCCGTTTACGAAGGACGTCCAGGACGCGGCCGTGATGCTCGGAATCATCGGCGGGCATGACCCGCGCGATTCCACGAGCGTACGACAGCCGGTACCGGATTATGCCGCCGCGCTGACCGGGTCCTCGCCGGACAGGCCGGCCATCAAAGGGCTCAAACTCGGTTTGCCGAAGGAATACATGATCGGCGGTCTCGACGCCGAGGTGAAATCAGCCGTCGATAGCGCGGTAAAAAAAATCAAGGAACTCGGCGCGGAGATTGTGGAAATCTCACTGCCGCACACGGATTATGCGGTGGCAACTTACTATATCGTTGCCACTGCGGAAGCGTCGGCCAACCTCGCGCGATTTGATGGTATCCGTTACGGCGCGCGCGTGGACGGCGCGGATCCGGTTGAGTTATACGGCAAAACCCGGGGCGCGGGTTTCGGCGCCGAAGTCAAGCGCCGCATCATTCTTGGCACCTACGTGCTGAGCAGCGGTTATTATGACGCGTATTATCTCCGTGCCCAAAAAGTCCGGACGCTTATCCGCAACGATTTTTTGAAGGCGTTTGAATCGGTGGACGCCATCGTGACGCCCACCTCGCCGACCGCCGCGTTTAAAATCGGCGAGAAATCCGACGACCCGCTGCAAATGTATCTGAGCGACATATTCACGATTTCCTGCAATCTGGCGGGCATTTGCGGCATCAGCCTGCCGTGCGGCTTCACGCAATCGCCAAAGCTGCCGATCGGCCTGCAATTGCTGGGCAAACCTTTTGGCGAGGAAACACTTCTGAAAATCGCCCACGCCTACGAACAGAGCACCGGTTGGCGCGCGCAAAAACCGCCCATTTAGCTCCGGACTGTGAACCCGTGGGGTGCATCTGGACACGGTGCTTAACCGGGGACTGGAAAGCCTGCACTACGTAGCGCGGACATTCCTGTCCGCGGATTCGGGCGACTTTCCAGTCGCCCGATGATTCCGGCACGGACTTCCCGTCCAAGGACAGTGTCTAGAGGCACCCAACCCGTGGACCGCCGATAAATGGGCTTGCGCTGTAAGTAACTTGATGGTTACTTAGTGGCGATCATGGCCAGACCTGCCGAATCATTCAAGGTCGCGATGCGCGATCCCCGGCGGACGCGCGCCCGCATCCTGTCCGCCGCCCTGAAGGAATTCGCCGCGCACGGTTTCACCGGGGCGCGGGTGGACGCGATCGCCCGGCGGGCGGCCATCAACAAACGGATGCTGTATCATTATTTCGGCAACAAAGAGGGTTTATTCCGCGAAGTGCTGCGGCTGAAGATGACCGAGCGGCAGGCGTGGGCGGAATCGTTGTCAGGTGACCCCGCAGAAAGTCTCGCCTTCTGGTTCGACGCGGCTTGCCGGGACCCGGACTGGGTCCGTCTGCTGGAATGGGAGGCGTTGCAGAGCGGAGACAAAAGACTGATTGATGAGGAAAACCGGCAGGCGGCAACCACCCGCGCATTGAAGCGTATCCGGCGGCGCCAGGCCCGCGGCCAAATCTCCTCCGACCTCGACCCGCGCCACGTGATGCTGGCCATGCGTTCGCTGACGATGTTTCCGGCAGCGTTTCCGCAACTGACCCGGCTGATCATGGGACGGTCGGTATTCGATCCCGGCTTCCAGAAGGAACGTGCCGCGTTTTTGAAAAAACTCGCAGCGGCTCTCCAACCGCCCAAACACAGGATTTCGTCAAAATCAAATCGGCAAAGCAGGGAAACATGAAAAAAACCGTTTTCATTCCGATGGTGTTCGCGCTCGCCGCTGCCATTCTCACCGGCGGCTGTTCGGGCGGCACCCGGAAGGGCACGACCAGCGCACCAGTGCTGGTCGCCAAAGCAATCACCACCAATGTGCCGGTGCAGATTGACCCGCCGCCGGTCGGACACGTGGAGGCGTATTCGACCGTGACGGTCCGGCCACAAGTCGGCGGCATTTTGCAGCAGGTACATTTCCAGGAAGGCTCGGAGGTGGAATCGAACGCGCTGTTGTTCACGATTGACCCGCGACCGATGCAGGCGACGCTGGCACACGACCAGGCGCAATTGGAAAATGCCACGGCGCAATTTAATCGCGATCAAAAACTCTTTGAAGCAAAAATTGAATCGCAGGACCAGTTCGATTCCAGCAAAGCCAACCGGGACGCGCTGGCGGCAACCGTGCAGTCGGACGAATTGAATTTGAGTTTCACCGAAATCCACGCAGCGTTCGACGGCGTGACGGGCAGCCTCCAATTTCACGCAGGTAACGTTGTGAAAGCCCCCGACGACACGCTGCTCACCCTCAACCAAATTCAACCGATTTATGTCCAGTTCGGCGTGCCGGAACAGTACCTGCCGGAAATCCGACAGGAGATGCGCGAACACCCGCTGAAGGTTTCGGTGTCCTTCGACAACATGAACGTCCCGCCTCCGCAGGGTGAATTGACATTTGTTGACAACAGCGTTGACCCGACAACCGGCATGATTCAGCTCAAGGCCACATTCCCGAATAAAAACAGCGCATTGTGGCCGGGCCAATTTGTGACCCTGACGTTGACGTTGTCGGAATTGACCAATGTCGTTGTCGTGCCGTCGCAGGCGGTGCAAACGGGACAAAAGGGCCAGTTCATTTACATCGTTAAATCCGACCAGACCGTTGAGGAACGACCGGTCACCATCGGCATCACATATGATGGTGAAACGGTAATTGCCAATGGGCTGAAAGCCGGTGAAACCGTTGTCACTGACGGGCAATTGCGGCTTTCGCCGGGCGCAGCGGTGAGCGTCAAAAACCAATGAAGAAGGAAGAAGGCAAAATGCAGAAAGAAAAGACACGTGCGCGCCCGGCACCAGACCGTTTACGCCTTCTGCCTTCCGCCTTCTGCCTTCGTTGGCCATGAGCATTCCAGCCCTGTTCATCCGCCGACCGGTGATGACCACGCTGGTCATGTTTGCCATTTTGCTGGTGGGCCTGATTGGTTTTCACCAGTTGCCGGTGAGCGATTTGCCGAGTGTGGATTATCCGACCATCCAGGTCTCGGCGAACCTGCCCGGCGCCAGCCCGCAAACCATGGCATCAGCGATCGCCACGCCACTGGAAAAACAATTCTCCACCATCGCGGGCGTGGATTCCATGTCGTCCGTCAGCTCGCAAGGCTCAGTCCAAATCACGATCCAATTTTCGCTCGACCGAGACATTGACGCAGCGGCGCAGGATGTGCAGGCGGCCATTGCCAAGGCGTCGCGCCAGTTGCCGCCCAATATGCCATCGCCGCCGACCTACCAAAAGGTCAACCCGGCGGACTTCCCGGTGGTTTTCCTCGCCATGTCGTCACCGACACTGCCGCTTTCGACTGTGGATAATTACGCGGAAAACCTGCTGGCACAGGAAATTTCCATGATTAACGGCGTCGCCCAGGTCGGCGTCTTTGGCTCGCAGCAATACGCCGTGCGGATTCAGGTGAACCCGGACAAATTGACCGCCTATGGCCTGGGTATTGACCAGGTTGAGCAGGCGGTCGAAGCGGGCAATGTGAACCAGCCGCTCGGCATTCTTTATGGAAAACATCAGGCGTTCACCGTTCAGGCCAACGGCCAATTGGAGGACGCGAACGCCTTTCGTCCGATGATTGTCGCGTACCGCAACGGCAACCCGGTGCGGTTGGAGCAATTGGGCAAGGTCTTCGACAGCGTGCAGAACGACAAAACTGCGGCGTGGTTTAACAACACGCGGGCCATCATATTGGCGGTCCAGCGCCAGCCGGGCGCGAACACCGTCAAGGTTGTGGACGACGTTAAGAAATTGCTCCCGCAATTCCGCGAGGAAATCCCGGCCTCGATAAAACTGGACGTGGCCATTGACCGTTCGCTGACCATCCGCCAATCCGTGGCGGACGTCGAACATACCCTCTTCCTGGCGATTTGCCTCGTGATCATGGTCATTTTCGTTTTCCTGCGGAACCTGTCCGCCACGATGATTCCGAGCCTGGCGCTGCCGCTGTCGAT
>JBGPDH010000204.1:0-7163 GCA_041482195.1 Verrucomicrobiia bacterium | reverse complement strand
TGGAGCGGGTGAAGGGAATCGAACCCTCATCTCAGGCTTGGGAAGCCCGCATTCTACCACTGAACCACACCCGCCTGCGTTCCGCCAAGCGGAACTTCGGCGCGGCGTGCCCGCCCTGTCAACGAACCCGTGGCACGCCTCTCACTACTGCTTTTACCAGACTGGCTGCCGGCTGGCAACAGGTTTGCAGTTCATTACGACGTGGTACGAAGGCGGTGAATGGCCTCACGCAACCGGCGTTCGATGACCACCTGTCGCTCGGGGGAATCGATTTTACCCCCGCTCAGCTCACAGACGTAAAAACTGTCAATCGCCGCACCACGCTCGGTCACGATCCGGGCGCCGATAATATCCACCGCCAGCTTCGACAGGGTCTGGGATATCATGTAGAGCAAGCCGAGATGATCCTCGGTTTCGACTTCGATCAAGGTGCGCGTTTCGGAAACCTCGTTGTCAAAGTGAATTTGTGTCTGCAGATGCTCGCCCGTGTAGCCCTGGTAAACCGGTTGCTGGGTGATTTGGCGCTTGATCAGCGCGGGCAGGTCGACTGCTTCGTCCGTCAGTACCTTTTCCAGGAGATCGGCCAACTGGTCGTGTTGTTGACGCGTGGCGAGATTGCCCGTGCGTCCGTCGTTCACGTAGAAGGTGTCCAGCACGATGCTGTCGGTACGGGTAAAAATCTGCGCGCCCATGATGTTCAGTCCGCAGGCGCTGAGCGAGCCGGCGATTTTACTGAATAACCCGGCCCGGTCCCAAGTGCAGATGGTAACCGCGTTGTAGCCGCGATCAGCCTCGTCGCGCCAGGCAATAATCGGCGAAAGCACGCGGTCGTTTTCCAGGATCAGCCGGCGCATGAAACGATGCGCCAGTTCCAGGTCGTCCAGGATTTCCCGGGCGGTACGAACCTGGAAATAGCGCGCCGGCAACGTGGCGAAATGGACATTAATCTCCTCGGCGCTCAATGTCCTGGCGGCCAGTTGGTGAACTTCCTGCAGCCGGGATTCCCGTTGTTCCACCTCGACCCGGATGAACTCCGTGCCGCCGGTGAGCAGATCCCTCGCCCGGCTGTGCAACTGCCACAGCAAGGCGTCCTTGAATCCGTTCCAAAGTTTGTCGCTGGTGCCCTGCGAATCGGCGAAGGTCAACAATGTCAGCAGGTCGAGCGCCTCCGACGTTTCAACTTTCCGGGCGAAGTTACGGACCACCGCGGCGTCGTCCAGATCGCGCCGTTGCGAGACACTGGCCATCAGCAGATGGTTCTCGATGATGATCTGCAACGTGTGCGTGGCGGCACTGTCGAGTCGCAGCCGCCGGGCAACGCGCAGGGCCATTTCCGCGCTGACTTCCGGATGGCCGCCCCGTTTGTGTTGCCCTGCCTTCCCCACATCATGCAACAATAACGCCAGATAGAGCAGACCGGGCCGTTCAAGGCTCTGGAAGAGCGGCGCGTAGTTCTTATAGGGCAGGTCTTCGGCTTCCCAGATGCGGTCGAGTTGTTCGAGACAGACCAGCGTGTGCTCATCGGCCGAGTATTGATGATAGAATTCATGTTGCACCAGGCAGGTGAGCCGGCCGAACTCAGGGATATATTTGCCGAGAAAGTTGACCTCATGCATGGCCCGCAGGACGGCGGCAACGCTGCCGCGCTGGGCCAGAATGGTCAGGAACGTCTCCCGCACGTGGGCGTCATTCAGGAAATCGCGGTCCACCAGCGAAATCTCATTACGGATGAGCTGCTCGAGGTCGGGATGGAGTTTCAGCCGTCGCTGCTGGGCGTAAAGAAACACGCGCATCAGGCGCTGGGGTTGTTCCCGGAAAATATGCCGGGAGGCGGCGTGGATCTCGCCCTCCAGGAATAAAAAGCCGTCCACCGGTTCGGGCATCCGGCGTTTGGGGAGCCACGCGCGCAGGGAAAGTTTTCCCGGCGTTGGCGGCAGCAGGGCCATGCGTTGTTCCAGCGTGCGCGTGATAAGAAAGACATTGCGCATGTGCGTGTAAAGATCGCGCATGAATTTTTCGATGCGCTTGCTCGGTGAGCGGTCGCCGTAGCCCAGGCCGAGCGCCACGGCCGGTTGCATATTTTTGCCGAGCGCGTCCACTGCCCGGTTAGAGTGATAATGCAGTTCCGTCCGTGTCCGCAGCAGAAAGTCATAGGCGGCTTCCAGTTGCTTGTGTTCGAACCGGCTGACCGATTCACGCTTTTCCAGCTCGGCGAGCGACCGGGCGCGATATTTGAAAAAGGCCATCCATAGCAGGTTCTGAAAGTCGCGCAGCCCGCCGCAGCCGTTTTTGATGTTCGGCTCCTGCATGCAGGCGGAGTTGCCGTATTTGGCATGGCGCGCCTGCTGGTCTTCCACGCGCGCCGCAATGTATTTTTCCTCAAAGCCGTCCACGCATTTGTCGATGATCATCCGCTGGAACTTCTTGAAGAGTTTTTCGTCGCCGATGATCAAACGCGACTCGATGAGGGAGGTCTTGGATTGCATGTCGGTGTTGGCCACCTTCACGCAGTCGGCAATACTGCGCACGGAATAACCGATCTTCAGGCCGATGTCCCAGAGGGGATAGAGCACGCCGTCAATCAGCCGGGACAGGTAGGGAAGCGGTTTGCCCGACGCGACTTGCCCGTCATGCAAAAACATGAAGTCAATGTCGCTGTACGGATTCAATTCCCCGCGACCGTAACCGCCGATGGCCACGAGCGACAACGGCGGAAATTCCTTTTGGGCCTGGGGCGACAAACTGCTGCGCGCCAGGGTCCAGAGGTGCCGCAACAGCGCGTCGAGCATCGCCGTCCGGGCCCCGCAGATTTCGCGCCCGCCCGCGCCGCCCCGGTGCCACAGTTTGAGCCGGTGCGTTTCCACCTTGAGAAAACCCTTGTAGCGCGGAAGCCTTTCCGCGGTGTCGGTGTTGGCCGGGAACGACAGCCGCGCCTCCGCATCTCCCTCAATTTTTCTGATTAAATCCTGCACGGGCGGACAAATTGCGAACAAAACGGCCTGAAAGCAAGCGTGGCCATGTTTTCGTCCTTGCCCTCGACCATTTTCGATTACGATTGCGAGGACGAGGAGGATTCGGGCCCGCGAAAACCTTGTCCCGCCCCGTGCGACTGTTCTAAAGTTCGTCGATGCCGGTGCCTCCCGACCCTGATGCCGTTCTGATGCTGCGCGTCAAACGCGGCGACCGGGTGGCCTTCACGGAGCTGGTGGAAAAATACAAGCAGCCGGTCATGAACCTCGTTTATCGTTCCTTGCACGATGAGGCCGAGGCGGAAGACCTTGCGCAAAATGTCTTTCTGCAGGTGTACAAGTCCGCCAAACGCTACGAATCGCGCGCCAAGTTTTCCACCTGGTTGTTTACGATCGCGCGCAACCTCTGCCTGAATGAAATCCGCCGCCGCTCGCGTCATCCCGCCGATTCGCTCGAGGAAAGTCACGCCGAGCACGAAGACCAGCCGCGCCAGCAGTTTGAGGACAGAAGCAGTGTTCCGCCGCCGGAAAAATTGTTGCACGGCGAACTGGCCCAAAAAATCGAGGAGGCGCTGGCCGGGCTGCCGGAAAACCAGCGTACCGCCATCTTGCTCTGCCGGCAGGAGGAGCTGAGCTACGAAGAAATCGCCAAAATCCTGGGTTGTTCCCTTTCCGCGACCAAATCGCTCATTCATCGCGGGCGCGAAACGCTCAAGGAAAAGTTGAAGCCGTATTTGAAAACCGGCGAGTGGAACGAATGAAATTTTCTTTTTCATCCCGGCCCGGTTGTGTTCACCTGTGACAAAATGAAAGCCGTCATTCTCGCCGCCGGCAAGGGCACCCGCATGCGGGAACTCACCCACGAGCTGCCCAAGCCCATGCTCCGGGTACAGGGCCGGCCCATCCTCGAACATATCGTCGCCGGGATCCGGGCTGCAGGGGTCCATGACCTGTTCATTGTCACCGGTTGGCGGGCCGAGGTGATTGAAAATCATTTTGGCGACGGAGAAAAATGGGGCGCGCATATTGCGTATGGACGCCAGGCGGTCCAGGACGGCACGGGCAAGGCTCCGGAACCGGCAAAGGAATTCGTCGGCGATTCACCGTTCTTGTTGACTTACGGGGACATCCTGGTTCCGGCCGAAACGTATCCGCAAATGATCCGGCGGTTCGGCGAAGGCGATTTCGCGGGGGTGATCACGGTCACGCGCGGCGAAGACGTGACCAAGGGCGGACTGAATTTTTTCGACGAACAGTTTTGTCTGAAACGGCTGGTGGAAAAACCCTCATCGAAGCAATTGGAACAATTGCGCCGTGACGACTGGCTCAAGCCGGGCGCGCCGGCGTGGTATAACGCCGGCATCTACATTTTCCGGCCGTCACTGTTTGATTTCACTGCCCAATTGCAGAAATCACCGCGCGGGGAATATGAACTGACCGGTGCCATCAATGCGATGGTCGCCGCCGGGCAAAAGTTGGCCGGCCTGGAAATCCCCGGTCGCTGGGTGGACGTGCGTGATCCCGAGACGTTGGCGAAACTCGAAAAAGGATTGTAGCCGACGACGTAAGAAGGCGGATTTCCTCTACAAAATCCGCGGATTTACATCCGCGGCTACACATATTTCGGTTCGAACACCGGGCCGAGGCCGTGCTTGCGAAGCAACTCGATGAACCTGGAGATACCGCGTTTTTCGTCGGCCGCCAGATGATAATGCACGTGCCAGCCGAGGTAGTCCCGGCGGAAGTCCTCGTCGTATTCCTCGCGGGTTTCGATGAGATAATCCAGTGTCTCCAGTCCAAACTGCTTGGCCTCCACCAGCTCGCGGCGCAGCTCCTTTTGCTCAATGCCGCGCCGCAGCGCCCAGACGGCATAGACGAACGGCAGGTTGGTCAATTCATACCACGCTGCTCCCAGATCAAAGATACTGTGGACGTGAGTCGCGCGCTGGAAATCAATCGCGCGGTCGCCGATGAGCAGCACCGCGTCGCGTTCCGGGGCGGAGTCGTAGTCGGGCAACGGCCTGAACTCCGGCTTCAATCCGCGTTCCGCCAGCAATACCTTCAGCAGGTTCACGCTGGTCAGTGACGCCGGGTCGCAAAAAACTTCCGTGATTTTCTCCAGCGGCACGCAATGCGCCAGCAACACGCTGTAAACCTCGCCCAGGGATGCGACGGCGATGCCGTCCAGAATGTCGTAACGGTCGTTGAACAGGACCTCGGTGATACTGACGAGCGCGGCGTCGAGTTTATCACAGCGCAGCAGTTCGGCGAGCTGAGCGGGTGTGGCAAAATAAACATTGCTCTCGATGCCACGCGTGAGCGGCACCGCGTTGAGATATTTGACCGAGCCGATACGGAATGGGTTGGTCTCGGGAGCGGGCATGTCAGGGGTCGAAGGGTTCAAAGGATTTAACGGATTTTGGAATAGGTGACAAAGTCGGCCTCTTCCTCGGAGGTGGGCATGTTCAACGTGAACACCTGGCTGTGTCCCAGAATGACGGTGACTTCCACTCTGCTGAAATCTTCGAGATAATAATCGAGGATGTAAGCGCCGGGTTGAACGCCGCGTTTGATGTCCATTTTCTTGTAGCCTTCACGCCAGGTGGGATTGTCCGGGCTCAGAATTAACCCGACAAAATCCCGGCCGGGCTTGTAGTGATCCTGAATGATGACGATGTGATTAGGATTGGTTCCGGCCCCCTCCCAGACACCTTCAATCGGGTCGAGACGTGGTGCGTTCATATCGAAATAGGTTACCAGCTTCTGCGTCGAAACGGGAATGGTTTCCCAGTCGTCGGCGTAGCGCAATAAATCGGCTTCCATGCGGAAAGCGGCGCGGGAGAAGCCCGGCGTTTCAATTGAACTGATATGGACGACATCGGCCCCTTTTTTCCAGGCGGTTTCAATTATCTTTTTCGTTTCCTCATCGGCTGACCCGCCCCGCATCGTAAAAAAACCTTCGGCAACGGTCACGGTTCCAATCAATTCACACGGCCGGGGGACCGTCATATTTTCGGTGTAAACGGGAATGGGATAACCCGCTGGCCTGGCCGGCCCGGCGGGGAGATTCGCGTGATAGGTCACCACGGTCGAGCAACCAGTCAACAGCACCGTTAAATAACTGATCACGACGGTTCTGATCAGAAAGGCCGGGCCGATACGGGATATTAGCATGTGTTGAGTCATGCCGTGGCCAGATTGTCTTCAAGCACTTTTGAGTAGCCTGAACTTTCCGTTGGCTCGGCTTGAGGACCATCCGTAAGGATTTTAATCGGCTCGTAAAAGGTGTTGCGTTGGACGGGTGTGCGACCGGCTTCGCGAATGGCCTTGACCATGTCGGCCTCCGTCTGCAACTGCGGCGAGGTCGCCCCGGCCATGTGGAAGATATGTTCTTCGATAATGGTTCCATGCAGATCGTCCGCGCCAAAGCTCAACGCCACCTGCGCCAGTTTCAGGCCGAGCCCGACCCAATACGCTGTAATGTGATCGAAATTGTCGAGGTAGATGCGGCTGACGGCGATGGTCCGCAGCGAATCGAAACCCGTCGGCGGATGTTCGACGGGAACCTCGTTGTCCTGCGGCTGATAAGCCAGTGGCACGAAACCGACAAAGCCATGTGTCTCATCCTGCAACGCGCGCAGTTGCCGCAGATGATCCACGCGATCGGCCAGGGATTCGACATGGCCGTAAAGCATCGTGCAGGTGCTGCGTCCGCCCATCCGGTGCCATGTGCGGTGGACGTCCAGATATTCCTCGGCCGATTCCTTGCCCTTGGCGATGGTTGAGCGGACTTCCTTGCGGAAAATCTCCGCACCGCCGCCGGTGAGCGAATCCAGTCCGGCTGCTTTCAACTCCTGCAAGGTTTCCTTGACGGATTTTTTGGCGAGCCAGGCCAGGTGCAGGATTTCAATGGCGGTAAAGCATTTGAGGTGCAACCGCGGCGCAATTCCTTCGTAGCCGCCGACGTGAGGAGGCGGATTAGTCACGGCTTTCGAGTTGTCCGCCTCGTTACCCCGGCGGCTACCGGCTTTCTAAAAAACGGTTTGGATGCTGGCACAACTTTCAGGGCGAAAGAATTTCCAAGCTCACGGCATCACCGTGTACCGGCCATGAGTTTATCTGGCTGTATCGCGGCGTGGCTACCGGAGATCTTTCCCCAGACAAGTGTGAAATCAAAACAGGCGTATTTTTACC
>JBGPDH010000203.1:0-7191 GCA_041482195.1 Verrucomicrobiia bacterium | reverse complement strand
CGTCTGCGGCGGGTAAATCTGCCAGACCGCGCAAACCGAAGTATTCGAGGAACAACGCCGTGGTGCCGTAGGTCGGCGGGCGACCCACCACCTCGGCCCGGCCGGCGACGTCTACCAGGCCGCGTTCCATGATGGTCTGCATGACGGCGTCCACGTTCACGCCGCGAATCTGCTCCACTTCGGCACGCGTGATCGGCTGGCGATAGGCAATGATGGCCAGCGTCTCGAGCGCGGGCTGCGACAAGCGCGGCGGCCGGATTTTCTGGCCGACGAGCGCCTTGAGCCACTGCGCGTATTCAGGCTGGGAAACGAATTGCCACGCGCCGGCGACACACGCGAGCCGGTAACTGCGCGCGGCGGCTTCGTGTTCGCGCGCCAGTTGTTCCAATGCAGCGGTCAATTCGCTGTCCTTGATTTTCGCGAGTGACTTGGCGGTGGCGTCGGCGTCCTCGGCTTCGGCGGCAGCGGCGAACACGTCGCTAAGTTCCTTTACGCTCAGCGGTTTTTGCGCGGAGAACAGGAGTGATTCGAGAATGAATTTCAATTCCATGGTTAATTGTGAGATCAATTTTCTTTCGGAAGAACAACAACCGGGCCTTGGCCTCTGGCTATCAAGGCGATTTTTTTTGTTGAAGGCTCAAGTAAACAAATCTGGTCATCGCCCATTTGAAAAATGACGTGGTCATCCGGGAGTTGCGTCGCACTCCGAATAATCCATGCAACGAATGGCGTTTCCAGCGAAAAGTAAATTCTTTCTCCGGTTTTTTGACTGCTTCCTCGAAATCCTTCGATTGGCCCAAAACCGGTCCTAAAAGTCCAGTCACTCTTTTCAGCAATTCCTAATTTGGGAATTTTATCGTAGTCAAAATTAAACCAAGTTCCTTCAATCCGACTTGGGTCATTTGTATCTCTCCAACGGGAAACTGCTGTCACCTGAAGATTTGAACAAATTAAAATTTTCTTTGAGGAATCTAAAATGTCCCAACTGTTTGTATCAAGAGTCGAGGCTCTAACAAAAAGACGATCATCCATGTCTGTTTTCAGCGGACAAACTTTCTCAATTCGGCGCGTGCCCAAATCAAACCTACAAACACCATTTGTTTGCGAAATGAAAAAAACAAATCCTTCTTTCGGAAAAGAAATCTCCGACGCCTGAACGATGTTCATTTTTGTGTAAAGCGCCGTTCCACTTGCCAGCCAATACCAGCTAAATAGCAGAATGTAACTCAGAAAGTTAACGACCAAATTCCCCTGAATGCTCTTGTTGAATTTGTTTTGCTCTTTGCGGAAGCAATAAAACACAAAAGGCCATTCAAACACCAAGGTAATCAAAAATGTGACAACAACCATAACCCAAATCCAATGCCACGCGTTGTAAAGATTTAAAGGCAAAGCGGCTGCTATTTCGCGATTCAAGAACAATCCGCCAACCCACGCTGAAAAATAATTGGCAGGAATCATTACCAGAATACATTGGGCCTTTCTTAATTTGAAAACCCAGGCAAGAATTAATCCTTCAAAAATTCCAATAATTGCGTTCCCAAAAATTAAATGCAGCATTCCTGCCCACATCAATGGGGTTCCGGCGTCTGCTCGTGCCGAAAGCGGAACAAAAATCGCCAGCGCGATTAAAACGCATGACAATTTTTTTGCGGCTTGATTAATCATTCTCAGTTTGAGACAGGCTGGAAGCCTGTCCTACGTTTTCAACGTTATTTTGGGCTGGGTCGGTGCCCGGCGTTCCGGCGGGTGGCGCGGCATTTTCTGCCCGGCGGATTTCGATTTCGGCGAAGGCTTCGGGCTGGACGCAGATGAGTTGTTTGAGCCGGATTAATTCCAGCAACGCCAGAAAGGTGCAGACGACCTCGGACCGGCCGGCGGCATGCTCGAACAATTCGGCGAACCGTACACCACCGCGCTCGGCAATCACCTTGAGGATGAATTCGATTTTCTCGCTAACGGTCCATTTGTCCTCGAAAATGTCGCGGGCGTCATCGCGTTTCTCGAACCGTCTCAGGACGGTATTGACGGCGTTCAGCAGGTCAAAGATGGACACGTCCGGTTTGGGCGGCGGCGCGGTACTTTCGAATTCCAGTTTGCCGGGCAGGCGCGGAAAGACATTTTCCTGGCGGGCCTCAAGGGATTGCAACTTGGTGGCGGCGTCCTTGAACTTCTTGTATTCGACGAGCTGCCGGATGAGTTCCCAACGCGGGTCTTCACCCTCATCTTCGCCTTCAACCGCCACCTGCTGGTCCACGGGCAACAGTTCGCGGCTTTTGATGTACATGAGCGTCGAGGCCATGACGAGGAATTCGCCGGCGATTTCCAGGTCGAACTGCCGCATCAGGTCGATGTATTCGATGAACTGGGTGGCGAGTTTGGTGAGGTTGACCTCGTAAATGTCCACCTCCTCCTTCTTGATGAGGTAAAGGAGCAAATCGAGCGGTCCTTCAAAGACCTCGAATTGAACTTTGTATTCCGCCATTGCGAATGAACGGTAAAATCTAAGGCGTTGGCAGGCGGTTGGCAACGCCGGAAGCTGGCAGAATAGCACGTGACAACCTCATCCAAGCCAAGGGTCGTTGAATCTTTGACAATATCGGGCGAGACGATCGTCAATCCCCGGCGGATGCTCTGCGCATGACCAACCTGCTTTCGAGACCGCTTGGCGAAGTGATGGACAACCTTCCGCCGTCGCCGGAAGAGCTGATGCTGGTGCAGTGCGAAAAATTCCGGTGCCTGGCCTTTCGCGACAAGCACGGCAAATGGCGGAGCCCGTTCAGCAAGATGGAATTGCCCAGGGTCGTCCACGTGCTTGAGCACAGCCCGTATTAGCATTCTCGCCCCGCTCCCGGATCTTACCTCGGCTTCTTTTGCGCACGATGCCGTAAACTTGACGCGCGACCGCTGAAAATCTACTCTCTATAAACCGGTTGGTGGTCGTAGCTCAACGGTAGAGTCCAAGCTTGTGGAGCTTGTTGTTGCGGGTTCGAATCCCGTCGGCCACCCCAGCCTTCGCCCGGCAGAAAACGGCATGAATCAGCCGATGAACAAAGCCAACGACCTCAATACTTTGGCGGTGATTGAGGAAAAACACTGGGCCGGTCGCTGGCTCTCGCCGAAAGGACCGCGGGCCGTTGTCTTGAGTTTGCTCATCCTTGCGCTCATTGCGCTGGTAACCCTGTTAGTTTACGGAACCGGCGGAACGCGTTACGCCTGGCTGCATCTCATGTATCTGCCGATCATCCTGGCAGCGGCGGGTTTCGGGATTTATGGAGGTATTGTCGCGGCGCTGGTGGCCGGGTTCGCGCTCGGACCTTACATGCCGATGAACGTCGCCCTGGGAATACTCCAAACACCCTCCAACTGGCTGATTCGCATCGGCTTTTTCCTGCTGGCGGGTGTCTTCAGCGGTATGATCTTCAATATTCTCAACGGGCAGATCAAGCGGCTCAGGGAAACCCACCTCCGCCTGTTGCAGGCCCACGAGGAACTCAAGAGCGCACAGTTGCAACTCATCCAGACCGCCAAACTGGAATCCGTCGGCCGGCTGGCCGCCGGCGTGGCCCACGAGGTGAAAAATCCCCTGGCGATTGTCCAGTTGGGCGTCGATTATTTGAACCGTGCGTTGAAGAACGTTGGCAACCCGGATTGCCTGGAATCGGTCCAGGAAATGGGCGACGCCGTCCGGCGGGCGGACACCGTCATCAAGGGATTGCTGGATTTCTCCCGGTCGGAACAGCTCAGCCTGGTCCCGCAGGATTTAAATACAGCCATCGAAGAAGCATTATTGCTGGTCAAACACGAACTCACCACACACCAGATAGAGCTGGACCAAGAGCTGGCCCCGCAATTGCCCCGGATCGACCTGGACCGGAACAAGGTCAAACAGGTGTTCATCAACATCTTCATGAATGCCATCCAGGCCATGGGCGATCAGGGAACTCTGTTGGTGAAAACCGCCCTTGCGCCAGCCGCTCCCGGCACTGCTGGCCGGAGTGTGGTCATGCAGACCGAGGACACCGGCACCGGCGTACCGGAGGACAAACTGGACAAGTTGTTTGAGCCATTCTTCACCACCAAACCCGTCGGGTCCGGCACCGGGCTGGGATTGTCCGTGTCCCAAAAAATTATTGAACTGCATCGGGGAACCATTAGCATCGCGAATCGAACGGGAACCCACGGGGTGGCGGTGACCATTACCCTCCCGGTTCCCGACAGGAGCATATTATGACAAAAAAGAAAATTCTGGTCGTGGACGACGAAGTCGGACTGACCCGCATGCTCAAGCGCAATCTCGAAGCGACGGAGCGCTTTGCCGTCAGGACGGAAAACTCCGGCGCCGCCGTCCTCGCGGCCGCACGGGAATTTCAGCCGGACCTGATTCTCCTGGATGTAATGATGCCGGGCGTGGACGGCGGAGAAGTCGCCGGCCAGATCAAGGAAGACAAACAATTAAACCAGATCCCCATCGTGTTTCTTTCCGCCATCATCAAAAAAGAGGAGACCAATCCCACCGGCGGCAAGATCGGCGGGTCCACTTTTCTGGCCAAACCGGTCAAACTCGAAGACCTGATCACCTGCATCGAAAATCAACTGGGAAAATAAATTTTCCCCGCATCCCGCCGGCGCGGTCAATGCCACGACGGAAATTCAGTTCCCCGCTGGTTCGCAGCCGGCCCGTAGAGCTTGACGGG
Source organism: Verrucomicrobiia bacterium (assembly GCA_041482195.1). GTDB lineage: Bacteria > Verrucomicrobiota > Verrucomicrobiia > Limisphaerales > UBA11358 > UBA11358. The sequence goes on along the minus strand of JBGPDH010000203.1, from coordinate 2,494 downwards.
TTCAAGCCACCGAATTCATACTCGCAACCGTCGGTGGATGGTGATCGAGTAAAATTCCATTTGGACAAAGCCTTGTGATCAAAACCAGTACATCCACAAAAATCCAGCTTCTGGTCCTGGCTGGCGCTGTGGCGGTCATGGTTGTCTCGTGCAAGGTTGGCCCGAATTACCAGACTCCCCAGTCCAATGTCGCCGGGCATTGGATGGATACCAGCGTCATCACCAACCGGCCGGCCGGGAACGCCGAGGTTTATTGGTGGCGGAATTTCGATGACCCGGTCCTCAATCAACTGATTGTCACTGCCAGTCGGCAAAATCTGTCCCTGCAGGTCGCCGGCGCCCGCATTCTTGAAACACGCGCGCGGCTCAACAAGTCCATCGGCTACTTGTTCCCGCAACAACAGGGCATTTCCGGCCAATTGAATTATACGCGGCTGGATGACGGCCTGGTATCGCAAATCCCCGGTGTCACTCCCAATTACCTGGCCGACGCGGTGTTGTTTTCGGCGACCTGGGAAATCGATTTTTGGGGCAAGTACCGCCGCAACATCGAATCCGACCGGGCCACGTTCCTGGGTTCGGTCGCTTCCTACGACGATGCCATGGTTACGCTCATTGGCGATGTGGCCAGCACCTATATGAATATCCGCACGTTGCAGGAACGGGTTCAGGTCGAGATCCGCAACCGGGACACCCAGTTGGAAAGCTTGCGCATCGCGGAAGCACGGTTCAACGCCGGGGAAACGGGCGAATTGGATGTCCAGCAGGCCAAAACCCAGCTCGCTCAGACTGAGTCACAAATTCCCCTGTTGAACGAGGCCCTCAGCCAGAACCGGAACGCCCTGGCGGTGCTGCTCGGCGAACGGCCGGACCAAATTGACCGGCAGCTGACTGGACCGGCCGTCATTCCCGTCGTACCGACCAACGTGGTGGTCGGGATTCCGAAGGACTTGTTGCGCCGTCGGCCGGACGTGCGGGCCGCCGGATTGCAGGCAGCATCCATGTCGGCGTTAATCGGCGTAGCCAAGGCCAATCTGTATCCGGCCTTTTCGCTCTCCGGTGAGTTTGGTTTTTCCGGCAACAACCAGTTCAACAGTTCGCTGGCAGACACGTTCAACTGGCAGAGCCGCGCGGTCAACGCCGGGGCCGGGCTGGTAATGCCGATATTCAACTACGGCCGGATTGTTAACCAGGTGCGAGTTCAGGACGCCCAGTTCCAACAGGCGATACTCAATTATCAAAACACCGTCCTGGCCGCCCAAAAGGAGGTGGAAAACGGCCTCGTGTCCTTCGCCGATGAACAGGGCGCGCTCACCTGGTTGAATCAGGCCGCCGCTTCGGCCCGCCGATCCACCGACCTCGCCATGATCCAGTACAAGGGCGGCCAGACGGATTATACCACCGTGCTCACCGCGCAACAGCAGGAGTTGAGCGTGGAGAACGCCGTCGCCAGCACCAAGGGCAATGTTGCCCTCGGACTGATCGCCGTGTACCGCGCCCTCGGTGGCGGCTGGGAAATCCGCGGCGACAACGACGTGATATCCGACGAGGTCAAGGCCGAGATGGCGCGGCGCACGGACTGGGGCCGGATGCTGGAACCCTCGCACCACCTGCCCCAAATTTCGCCGGTGGCCGGCATCAACGAAACTAAAACCAACCCTTGAACCGGGACAATCCGGAAACGAAGCCATGAAACTGAAATCTCTCGCAAGACCCGGCTGCGCCATAGCCCTGGCCGGGCTGCTGTCCGGATGCCATGGTTCCGGGGACAATCAAAAACCACCGCCCCCGGTCACGGTCGCCCATCCCCGGTCGGAACCGGTCGCGGATCACATTGACCTGAGCGGCACCGTGGCGGCCTCGCTGGCGGTGGACCTGGTGGCACGCATTCCGGGTTATTTACAGTCAGTGAATTTCGCGGATGGAGCCGACGTCGAGGCCGGGCAGCTGCTCTTCGTCATTGAACCGGCACCCTACGAGCAACAATTGAAGCTGAGCGAGGCGGCGTTGTTGCAGGCGCAGTCGGAGTACGACCGGCAACTGGAACTGGTGAAACAGAACGCCACGGCGGTGGCGAACGTCGAAAAATGGCAGAGCCAGCGCGACCAGGCCGCGGCACAGGTGGAGCTGGCTAAAATCAACCTTGGTTATACGCACGTGACTGCGCCGTTCAGTGGGCGGATCGGCCGGCACCTGGTGGATCCCGGCAACATGGTAGGGAACACCGGAGACACCAAACTGGCCACCCTGAATCAGATCCTGCCCATCTACGTTTACTTCAACATGAACGAACGCGATGTCCTCCGTATCCGGGCTGTGTTGCGCGCCCGCGGCGTGGACCCGCGGTACGATGTCGGCAAAACGCCGGTGCAGGTGGGATTGCAGGATGAAACCGGTTACCCACACCAGGGCGCGCTCGATTTTATCAACAACGGCATCAGCACGTCGTCCGGTACCCTCCAGTTGCGCGCCGTCCTGACTAATGACGACAAGG
>JBGPDH010000202.1:0-7208 GCA_041482195.1 Verrucomicrobiia bacterium | reverse complement strand
TACGCCATGGTTCGAGAAGCGGAACAGGAACGGCGCGGTCGATCATGAATCCGAATTCCAAAATCTCTCTGGTGATCAGCACCTTCAACCAACCGCAGGCGCTGGCCAAGGTTCTGAAGGGTGTGCAAGCGCAAACCCGGCCGCCGGATGAAATTTTAATTTCCGACGACGGCTCCGAGGTCGCTACCCGGAATCTCGTTGATGCCTTCCGGGTAAACTCATCCGTGCCGGTCAAACATATCTCGCAACCGCATGATGGTTTCCGCAAGACCATCATTCTCAACCAGACCGTCCTGGCGGCCGAGGGCGATTACCTGGTCTTCACCGACGGGGATTGTGTTCCCCATCCAAAATTTGTTGGCGACCATGCCGCACTTGCGGAAGCCGGTTATTGGGTCCAGGGCCGACGCTGCTTTGTGCGTGAAGAATTCGTTCCTGAATTTGCAGCGGATACAATTCCGGCATGGGATTGGATGATATCCGGCAAAATCACCGGCATCACCAAGGGCATCCGCTGGCCGATTCCCGTTATCCGCCGTGACACGAGGCAGCGTGGCATTATCGGCTGCAACATGGGCTTCTGGCGTGACGACCTCATCGCAGTCAACGGCTTTGACGAGGATTACACCGGCTGGGGCGTCGGCGAGGATTCGGACATCGGCACGCGGCTATACCATCTTGGCCGTCGCCGAAAATTTGTATATGGCCGTGCCATAACGTTTCATTTGAACCATCCCCAACTGCCGCGCGGTCATCATGCCGCCAGCCTCGCGCGTCTGGCAGAAACCATCGCCACCAAAAGAATCCGTTGTCAACACGGTCTCGACCAACACGTCGGGCATCCCGTTCGCTCATGAAAAAAATCCGCATCGATTTCTGCGATTTTCCCCAAAATTTCAGCAAGACGAATAATTATTTCTTTCAGCTGTTGTCGGAACGTTTTGACATCGAATTGTGCAACCAGCCGGAGTTTTTGATTTATGGCAATTACGGGCATGAACACCGCCTGCATTCCTGTGTCAGAATTTTCTTTTCAGGCGAATCCGACATGCCGGACTACCGCGAGTGCGATTATTCTCTGGCCTGCGTTAAGCTGGATGATCCGCGTCATCTGCAATTTCCCCTCTACGTCATCTGGGGCGAACCGCAGGAAATCGTTAAAAAAAGCGACGACCCTGAAAAGATTATGGCGTCCAAGACGAAATTCTGCGCTTTTGTTATTGGCGGCTACAGCCGGCGAAAGAATCACAATCGGGTCGCCTTTTTTGAAAAGCTCTCGAAGTATAAGCGGGTGGATTCCGGCGGAAAAAAATTCAATAACATCGGCGGCCCCATTCCCGGCGGCCCGCGGGGTAAAATCGAATTTCTGCGACAATATAAATTCAACATCGCCTTTGAGAACCGTTCGTTGGCGGGCTATACCACCGAAAAGATTTATGAACCCATGGTGGCGCGTTGCCTGCCGATTTACTGGGGAAACCCCCTCATCCAGGAGGAATTTAATCCAAAAAGCTTCCTCAATTACTTCGATTTTCCCAGTGAAGAAGCGCTCATCGAGAAAATCATCGAACTGGACCGGGACGACTCGAAATATCTGGAATATCTCCGTCAACCTTACTTTTACGACGACCGGCCAAACCGGTATTGCAGCCGGAAACCGATATTGGACTTTTTTGAAAAAATCTTTTCACGGAAAATCACGCCCGTAGCGCAACAAAGGGGTAAGTCATTTTTCTTTGGGCGCTGGATTCTGGTGAAACGGCATCATTGGCATCCGATGCAACCACCGACCTGGGACTAGAGATTCCGGCTATGTCACGAATTTCCACCCAAGTCCCGCCGGGTTACATTGACCCGCGGATTGAAAGTCTCCCACCACCGCCATTACCCGACCAGGATTTCAGCGGCCGGTTGGACGGGGTCGTGATTCTCGTGTGGGCGGGAGATGTTTATCTGGCAAAAGCCTGTTGCGCCAGTGTCCGGCAATCCATGGGCGATATTCCCATCACTTTGCTGGTCGACGGGCCGGCGACCGATACCCGCGAATTGGAACGTTTGCATGGTGTCCAGCGGATGGTGGTGCAGGAGGTGGTCGGTGAAGAAGAGGCGCGGCTTTGTAGTGGCACTCCCTGGACCAAGATGTTGTTGTTTTGGATAAGTCCTTACGAGCGCTTCCTGTGTCTGGACGCGGACCTTCTGGTCTGGGGCGACCTGCGGGCATACGCGGAGTTTGATAAATATGATTTCATGGTTACCCACCGTTTTCACAATTCCGTCAAATTTGAGAGGCCAGAACAGCTCCTGGGATGTGTGTTCGATGTGGAGGTTTTCAAACGGTTGGATCCGGCATTGGATTGGCATGGTCAGGAGGAAGATAATACCGGGGTTTTTTTTGCCCGGCGCGGAATGTTTGCGAAAGAAAACCTGATGGCCTTGCGGCGGATGGATTGCTGGACCTGTTTTGAGAGCGGCGTGTTCCGTTATTTACACTGGAGGGCATTGCGCGAGGGAACCCCGCGGACGATGGGACATAAGGTGCAACTGTTTCCTGCGGATCAAACGTCTGGGCCGGAAGATCGATTCCTGCCGCGGGTTTGCCGGCGTCCAGCGGTCATCCATTGGATCACCAAAAAGCCTAAACTGGGCCGCCGTTACCGCGCGTTCGATGACTATCGCAAGTTGTTCCTGCAAATGACCGGCAGGTCAAAATGGTTGAACGCGCGATTATTTCTTGAAGACGTCAACGTCTGGTTTCAACGACAGAAACGATCATTGGCCAAATCCGCGCGGCGGAATTCGAAAGCTCAAGACAGGTGACATGGCGGGTAAAAAAGCCTTGCCCTTTAGTCGCAGGTGCTTCACGCTGAAAAAATAACTATGGGCTTCCAGCGTCTCATGAAATCCATCGTCCGCGACCTGATGCCTTATGCCGGACTGGACACCTATACCCCATCCGGTGTGCATTTGCAGGTCCCGGATCGGGGTGCCTGGAGCACCGTGGGAGAGGTTTTTATTACAAGGGGGTATGATCATTTTTACCCGCAGCTGGAAAGCGTCCGCAATTGGGTGGACATCGGCTGTAATCAGGGGTTCGTCTCCATTGGCCTGCGGGAACACCTGATTCGCGTATCAGGATCCACTCCAGAGACAAGATCTACTCCAGCGACAAGAGTTTTTTTGGGTGATGCCAATGAAACTTGCGTCGCGCGGGTGCGGGCCGCTATTGAACACAACCACCTCAAAGGATGGAGATGCGAACGCACCGTCATTGGGCCGCCGGACTCATTTGTCAGATTCGAGCAACACAAAGACTCCGTCCACTCCAATATTTTTGCCTGGGGCCGCAGCCATAAGAATTTCCGGTTGGCCACCACCAACATCACCCAAACCCTTGCCGATGAGAAAGACCTGTTCGATTTGATCAAAATTGACATCGAAGGGGCGGAAAGATTTCTTTTCCATCATCACGTGGATTTTTTAAAACGCTTCCGCTACGGCCTTTGTGAATGGCACGCACCCATGTTCCCGGGTTCGGAAGTTGAAGAGCATCTTCGCAAATGGATGTGGCGGGTGGTTGATTTCCGCTCGTCCGCAGATCAATACGATTTGCGCAAGGGGCATTCGTGGGAATCGCGTTTTGGCATGGTTCTCTGGGAGAACCCTTCTCCAACCGGTTAGAATTTTCGCCTCTCGCACCCTCTGGATATTGCAAAAATCGCGTTGTCAAAACTTAAAAAGAGCGACACCCTGACGGTGGGAAGGTCTCACCGAACTGGTGTACAATGCTTTTTGTTAAACCGGATTTCGAACGATTGTTCGAGCTTAAGTATTAGACCGTGTTTTTGAAAATGACTGGACAATCAACCTGGCTCGAGGCACCGTTTTTTATTGGGGATGTCAAGGTCTGGTTCGGGCGGCATCGCCGTTCATGAATGCGTCGCTGGTAGCGAATCAAAGGAGCACAACCTTAAATCAAATTGTGCAAGAAAACATTCTGCTCATTCGGATTAAGTCCATCGGGGATGTGGTTTTGACCCTGCCCGCCGTCCATGCCGTCCGCGAGAACTTTCCATCCGCCCGGATCACGTTTCTCACCTCGAAGGAAAATGCTTCGTTGCTGGGCGGTTTTCAGGGGGTCAACCGGGTCATCATGCTGGACCGCGCCGCTTTGCGCTCCAGCCATCCGTGGAAGGTGGCCGTCGAGTTTTTAGGACTGTTATGGCGGATGCGCGACGGGAAATTTTCCCTCGTCGTAGACTTTCAAGGCTACGGCGAAACCGCCTGGCTCACGCGGGTGACCGGGGCCCCCCAACGTTGGGGACAGGTTCATCGCGCCAAACGGGGCTGGGCTTACACACGGCCGATTGAACCCATCCCGGCCGTTCACCCCGCCGAAGCGCATCTCGGCCTGCTGAAGCTGTGTGGCTTGAGCACCGGCACGATTCGCAATGATTTTGCCCTGCCGGAAACGGCGGTGAACGCCGCCCGTGCCTGGTTCGCCGAACACCGGCTCGATGCCGCCAAACCCACCCTGTACGTGCAGCCATTGACCAGTGGGCCGCACAAAGACTGGCCACTGGAAAATTATCTCGCCGTCGCGCGCAGCTGGCGGTCGCGTGGTGCCCAAATCATCCTGGGCGGTGGCCCGGACGATCGTGCCGCCCTGGAACCGGCAGGGCGGGAAGGGTTTGCCGTCTCCGCCGGTGTGCCGTTGCTCGTTACCGCAGGCCTGATGCAACTGTCCACGCTGATACTCGGCGGTGATACTGGAGCCATCCATCTGGCCGTGGCTCAAGGCAAACGAGTTCTGATGCTCTTGCACCAGGATACCCCTGGCAGCCCGTTGCCATTTCAACATCCCGACTGGGCGGTCGTGGCCCCCATGCCGATGGCCATCGCCAAAATTCCGGTGGCCGATGTGCTGGCGGCCACAGAACGCGCCTTCAACGAATCAACCGGTAAGGTTTCTTGTTGAACCTTGCGCCGCATCATTGGTCCGGTTTCGCCGGATACGATGTATCCCGCGTCAGCGCAATAGACGGAAATTCCGGTGCACGCCGATTTCAATGCCCGTCCCCATCTTCATCAACCAGGCAACGTCTTTCCAAAAATAACGGCGCTTGAAACGAACCAGCGGATTCCGCGAATGGTAGGTCCAATTTGCGGCAGCGACGATGTCGCGCATGACGGCGGGGTGTGTACCCGTAAAGCGTTTCACTTTCTGGTCGTCTTCATAAAAATCAGCCGGTCGATCGCAGATTTTTTCCACGGCTGTGTCATCATGCCAGAGACGTGAAACTTCGCGCAATCTGCGAGCAGCCAGGTCCGGGTGCCGGGCGTGGCCATAATGTAAATAGTGTCCCCCGGAGTGCTTCACCCGCAATTTCTCGCCGTCCACCGTCCGGAAACCTTGCGCGTCTCCGCGCGAGCCAATGCGAGGATCGCGTCGGATGATCCGGACCTCCTGCTGATACCAGCCGAAGCCGGCGGTTTGTGTCCAATAGCTGCCGTAGAAATGTGTGTAATCCACCACTAAGCCCTGCACCAGAGGATTATTCAATTCCTTTTCCATGGCCTGGCGCATCAGGGGGACGGTGTCCTCGTGCAACACCTCGTCACCCTGGATATAGACGCACCAATCGCCCGTGCATTGCGCCAGGGCCAGATTCGTGTGGTGTGACAAAGCCAGCCCGCCGGTGCGTGCGTTGTCATCCCATTCCGTTTCCAAAATTCGGATCCTGGGATTCTTCAGCGCCTGCACGCTCGCCAGCGTGTCATCCGTCGAACGTGGCACGTTGACAATGATTTCGTCACACAACGGCAACAAGGAGCGAATGGCCGGGATAAAGGGGTAGCCGAGGGAGCAGCCGTTGCGAATGAACGTGAACCCACTGACCTTCATTTTTGATTAACGATTTACAATTTACGATTTACGAGCAAATCGAAAAAGCGCGCCCATCGAAACCGTCTGCCCATGACCACCGGGAGCACCGGCATCTTGCCGGCTTGTCGCCTCGCGCTGGTTCAGGTAAATCACCGGCAGGATGCCGGCGCTCCAGCGATCCCGGCTCAATCGCCAAACAACTTTTTCAACTGGTCGCGCGCAGCCGCTTCCCGCGAATTGCCGCTGCTTTTCGGCGTCCATTCCCGGCTGGCAAATTCAAAGTATTCGCAGAAATTACCCACGTGTTTTTCCAACACCGGTTCGGCCCGGCGTTCACGGCATTGGTGGGCAGCCCGCAGGTCGTAATCGGCGCAGTTCAGACAAACGCGTAGATCGGCCCGGCATTGCATGCAGACTTCGCCGCGCCCGGGCTGGCCTTTTAACGTCCATGGCTCACCGCAATTGTAACAATGTCTGTTCATTTGCGATTCTGGATTTACGATTTACGCAGTGCCATGGCCAAAGATTAACCTCGTAAATCGTAAATCGTAAATCGTAAATTACGCCGGACCGGATGAAGAAATCAGTCGCCGCTCTCTTTTGGCTGCTGCTCGCATTACTGGGGACAGGGGCTTACGCGACCATCGCCTTGCATCGGAATGAACCGATCAATTCCGGCTATCTCGTCATTGCGGCGGTCTGTACCTACGCCATTGGCTACCGGTTTTACTCGAAATGGCTGGCCGCCCGTGTGCTTGTGCTTGACGACCGGCGTGCGACACCCTGTGTGGTCCATGACGACGGCAGGGATTTCGTAAAAACGAACAGGTTCATCGTCTTCGGCCATCACTTCGCGGCCATTGCCGGGCCGGGACCGCTCGTCGGACCGGTGCTGGCGGCGCAATTCGGTTATCTGCCGGGCACGCTCTGGATCTTAATCGGCGTCGTGCTCGGCGGCGCGGTGCAGGATTTTGTTATTCTTTTCAGTTCGATACGGCGTGACGGCAAATCGCTGGCACACATGGTCAAGGAGGAATTAAATACGGCGGCGGGATTGATCACGCTGCTGGCCGTGTTGGCGATCCTGGTGATTCTTCTCGCTGTCCTGGCGCTGGTGGTCGTGAAGGCGTTGGCCGAGAGTCCCTGGGGCGTTTTTACCGTGGGCATGACCATTCCCATCGCGTTGACCATGGGTTGTTACCTGCGGTTTGTGCGCGTGGGCAAGGTTCTGGAGGCTTCGGCCTTTGGTATCACCTTGCTGCTGTTGGCAGTCTGGGGTGGCAAACTCGTTTACCAGAGCCAGACCTGGTCGCAATTTCTCAGC
>JBGPDH010000201.1:0-7278 GCA_041482195.1 Verrucomicrobiia bacterium | reverse complement strand
GTTTGCGATAACTGCTTTTGGACGACGCAAGTTCCGCAGCCGCGCTGGTCAAAGCGTGATTCATCCACCGATCCACATCGGCGGCTGCGAGTTCTGGCCGGATACATCTCCCGGTCATGAGGCGTAAACACCACATCTACTCCGGCATCCCGACAGAGTTTCAAATCGCGTTTCAAATCACGCGGGTATTTGGAAAAATCCTCCTTCGGACCAAACTGCGTGGGATTGACATAAATACTGACGACCACCATGCCGCGTTTGCCGACGGCCTGCCGGGTCCGCCGGACAAGGCTTAGATGTCCCGTGTGCAAATAGCCCATGGTCGGCACCAACCCGATGCGTTTACCGGCCTGTTTCCAGCGCAAGGCCTGTTTTTGCATGGCGCCGGTGGAAGCAATGATTCTCACACCGGAAAAGTTAGCGCCCGGGCACAGCCAATCAATGTAATAGTCTCGGGGTGGAACCAGACTTCGGCCCACACCTCAAAAAAACAAACCGCGTGGAAGATTCCACGCGGTTTATCGTACGTCCATAACCGTCGCAAACTTTCACGACGTCCACGGATCGTCCCCACAAATCTTTCAGCGCACGAAATTCAACGGTGCGCCCGCTGGCGTCTCATGGGCGCAGGGCTGGTTTGTCGGCGCGTCCGCCTCGCGATCGTTGCGCGACACAATCTGGTTGGCCAACATCCACGCCTCCACCTCGTCACCGCTTACGTCGGCCAGTATCTGACCGTTGATCTCGACGCACGGACTCAGCATCTGTCCGCTTTTTTCGATCATTTCCTGGCGCTGCAAGGGGTCGTTGATGATATCACGGTCCTCAAACGGCAGGTCGTATTTTCGCAGCACGGCCCGGACGCCCTGGCTCCAGCCACAGGTCGGTTTCAAATAGGCAACGATTTTGGGCTTTTCCATAACGTATCAAATGTTGTTTTTACAATGACAATAAACTGCCATATCCCCGGCCGTTGGCAAAGTCTTTTTATCGCTCTAGTTCCATCTGCCGTGCCGAAAGCACCTTCCGTGATGGCACATAGTTGGCAATAAAATCGTGGTAAAATTCCGCGAACGTCCCGGCGGCGATCGCTGCGCGCGCGTCGGCCATGATTTTCAAAAACAAATGCGAGTTGTGAACGCTCACCATGCGCAAACCGAGGATCTCGTTCACATTCAACAAGTGACGCAGGTACGCCCGCGTGAAATGCTTGCAGGCGAAGCAGTCGCAGCTTTCGTCGATCGGCCGGAAATCCGCCTTGTAAGCACCGCCCTTCAGGCCGAAGGCGCCGCGGCGGGTGAACGCCGTGCCGTTGCGCGCCACGCGCGTGGGCAGCACGCAGTCGAACATGTCTACGCCGCGCGCCACCAGCTCGATCATTTGCGCCGGCGTGCCCAGTCCCATCGCATAACGTGCCTGCCGGGCGGGCAAAAAAGGCTCGGTCATTTCAATCGCCTTCAACATCTCCGGCTCCGGTTCGCCCACGCTGACCCCGCCGATGGCGTAGCCGTCGAATTCCATCGCGACGAGGGCCCGGGCGCATTCCTCACGTAATTCAGCATTGGAGCCGCCCTGGACAATGCCAAAGACCAGCTGTCCCTCGGCGCGGGGTTGTTCACGACATTCGCGGGCCCAGCGAATGGTACGTTCGACGGCGAGTCGCTGCTCACGCGCCGGCGCATCGTGCGGTGGGCATTCGTCAAAGACCATCGCGATATCCGCGCCCAGAACACGCTGGATTTCCATGGCCTCCTTCGGGCCGAGAAACAACGGCGAGCCGTCGAGGTGCGAGCGGAATTCAACGCCGTGCGGCTTGATCTTCCTGATTTTGGCGAGGCTGAAGACCTGGAACCCGCCGCTGTCGGTCAGAATCGGTTTTTCCCAATTCATAAACCGATGCAATCCGCCGGCAGCGCGGATGATGTCAAGTCCGGGCCGGATATTCAGATGATACGTGTTGCCGAGGATGATTTGGGTTCCCATTTCCAGCAGTTCGCGCGGGTCGAGTGCCTTGACGCTGGCCTGGGTCCCGACGGGCATGAATACGGGCGTTTCCACGACCCCATGGGCGGTGTTCAATTTCCCAAGTCGCGCTTTGGTCTGCGAATCCGTCTGGAGCAGTTCAAACATCGCGCCAAGGGTTAATCAAAATCCCGCGGTTGAACATGAATTTTTTGCAGAACCGGGCCGCGCTCAGTTTTTTTATTGCAGCACCGTTCCATTCCCCTCTATTTAGTTATCCGGATGAAACCCGTTGACATTAAATTACATTGCATTTGTGGCTGATCGTCCAACAGACAGACCGGATGTGATTGCCTGCCCGCCCATGCTTTTCCTGGCTGCACTCGGGGTCGGCCTGTACTTGCAACGGTTGATGCCCGTGCGGACGTTCCCGCCGGAGCCAGCCTGTGTTGCGGGCGCGGCGCTCTGCTGCGCGGCCGTGACCGTGGGCATTTGGGGCAGCATCACCATGCACCGGGCCGGCACCAACGTGCGACCCGACCGTCCTGCAACGGCCCTGGTAACCGGCGGCCCCTTTCGATTTTCGCGCAATCCGCTTTACCTGTCGCTCATCACGCTCTATTTGGGCATCACCCTGCTCTTTGACGCGATGTGGCCACTCATTATGTTGATGCCGGTGCTGGCTTTTGTGCATTGGAGAATTGTTTTACGCGAGGAAAAATATCTCGAAACCAAATTCGGCGATGCCTATCGCGACTATAAAACCCGCGTCCGCCGTTGGATTTAGCGTCTCAACCGTTGTGCTGTAATTCCACCAAAGCAATGTCCACCAGCAGATCGGCGGCAATTTTTTCCAGGTTGGTTTTCAATGCCACCAGATCGCACCCGTCGGGCAGCCGCAAATGCGCGCCGGCCTTGAACAGAATTTCCCCGGACATCGGCGCGCTGACGAGTTGACTCGAAAATTCCTCGACGTTGACGCCGGCTTGCGCCAGCGCATGGGTGATTTCACGGACAATCCCCGGCCGGTCGTGGCCGACGATTTCGAGCCGGGTCTGACGACCGGCAGCTGCGGGCGTTTGCGGGTCATCAGGGCGGACGACAACCGTCAGACCGGCGCCCTGCAATTTCTGCAGGGCGTCGAGCAGCGGTTGTCTTTTGTCCGCCGGCAGCTCGATACGCAGGATGCCGGCAAACTCGCCCCCGAGCCGGGACATGCGGCTTTCGAGCCAGTTGCCGCCGTGCTCGGCGACAACGCGCGCGACGGATTCGACCAGACCCGTACGGTCCGGGCCGATGATCGTCATGACCAAGGGAGTCTGCATCATGTCTTGTTAAACCCTTTCTTTCCCCATGGCAAGCGGTTCTCCGCTGCTTACATCTGTTCCACCGTTTCGATACCCAGGGCTTCCAGGCCTTGCTGGAGAAGGCGTGCGGTCATATCACATAACACCAGCCGACTGGCCCGCGTGGCATCCTCCGCCTTGAGCACCGGACAATTTTCGTAGAACGCGGTAAACTTGCCGGCCAGTTCGTACAGGTAGTTGCAGAGAAAATTCGGACGGTATTCCTCCGCCACGGCTTCGAGCGTCAGCCCAAAATTCAACAAGTGCTTCGCCAGCGCGATTTCTTCCGGCGTTGAGAGCGCCAGTGACGGGTGACGAGTGACGGGTGACGAGCCGGCTTCGGTCTTCCGGAAGATGCTCCGAATCCGCGTGTAGGCATACTGCAGATACGGCGCGGTGTTGCCCTGCAGCGCCAGCATCTTGTCCCAGCTGAATACGTAATCGCTCTGCCGGTTCGGCAACAGGTCGGCGTATTTCACTGCGCCCAGGCCGACCACACGCGCAATCTCACGCCGTTGGGCCTCCGGTAATTCCGGGTTCTTTTCGGAAACAATTTTGAGCGCCCGTTCCTCCGCCTCATCGAGCAAGTCGGCCAGTTTTACCGTCTCACCGCTGCGGGTTTTGAATGGCTTGCCGTCTTCACCCAGAATCGAACCGAACCAGACGTGAGCCAGCCTGAGTTCGGGGTTCGAAGTCCGGAGTTCGGAATTGGCCTGCCGCCATTTGTGGAACACGGCGAAGAACTGCTGGAAATGCAACTGCTGGCGACCGTCGGTCACGTAAATGATTTCATCGGGCTTCCACTTATCGAGCCGGAATTCCAGGGTCGCCAGGTCCGTGGTGGCATAATTGAAACCGCCGTCGCTCTTGCGAATGATGAGGGGATGTTCCTTCAACGGCGGAAGGTCATCGAAGAAAACGACGATGGCGCCTTCGCTTTCGCGGGCAATGCCCTCCGTGATCAAATCCTGGACCAGGAATTCCAGACGGGCGTGGTAATGGCTCTCGCCGTAAGTGTGGTCGAATTTCACGCCCAGCCGGCCGTAAATGGTGCTGAATTGATTCAAAGAAAGGTCACGCATCTCCTGCCAGATGCCCAGATTTTCGGGATCGCGGCGTTGCAATTTGACCACTTCCTGCCGTGCCTCCTCCAAAACTTTTTCATCGCTCTTGCTCGCGGTAAAAACCAGTTTGTAAAGCCGCTCCATTTCACCCAACGGGTCCGCCTTGAGCGCCTGCCGATTCAGGTGTTTTTTCCAGCCGAAAATCAACAAACCGAACTGCAAGCCCCAGTCACCGATGTGATTGTCCGTAATCACACGGTGCCCGAGCAGCCGCAAAACACGGGCCAGACAATCGCCGAGAATGGTCGAGCGAATGTGACCGACGTGCATCGGTTTGGCGACGTTGGGCGAACTGAAATCAATCAGAACCGTCCGGGGTCGCGTCGTCCTGTCAAAAAAGGGGTGTTCCCCGCGGGCAGCCGTCTGGAGGGTATGTGCGAGCGCGGAGTTTTTGAGCCGGAAATTCAGAAAACCCGCGCCGGCAATTTCCACCTGTTCGCACAGTTCGGAGACATCCAGTTTTGCCAGCACGTCGGTCGCCAGTTGGCGGGGATTCATTTTCCGCGCCTTGGCCAGCGGCATCAAAGCGTTGCTCTGGTAATCGCCAAATTGGGGGTCCGGGCAGGGACGAACGAGAACCGTGGTCGCGTCCGCATCGGGCAAAACCGTGCGGACGGCCTGCTGCAGACGGAGTTCAATATGTTTGTGCGGGAGCATTGACCGTTGAACAGTTAAACCGTTGAAGCGTTGAAGCGGAAAGAAAAATCTGCGCGACCCACGATTTAACGCTTCAACCCTTTAACCCTTAAACGGGATTATTTCTTCCCGTATTCCTTGATGATATTGAGCATCGCCTCGGCGTCGGGCGCCTGTTCGAGGGCCTGGCGGAAATCAGCTTTGTGGAGGAGTTTGGCAATGTTGGCGAGCGTGTGAAGATGTTTTTGGAATTGACCCTGCGGCACAAGGAAGAGCATGACGAGCTTGACCGGCTGGTTGTCGAGGGCGTCGAAATTGACGCCTTTTTTGGACCGGCCCAGCGCGCCGACGACTTCGTGAATCAAATCGGTCGAAGCGTGCGGAATGCCGATGCCGAATCCGATGCCAGTGCTCATGGACGTCTCGCGCTTTTTCACGGCGGCCGTCACGGCGTCCTTGTCAGCAGCCTGAATCTTGCCGGTGGCCACCAGATTGCCAATCAATTCGTCAATGGCTTCCCACCGGTTCGCCCCGCGCAAATCAGGGATGATCTGTGCCTTGCTTAAGATGTCACCTAAATCCATACCGTGTTGCCGGCAATTTGAACCAGTCTGCCGTCATTTCACAAGCGCGAAATAGTTTCAAATCGCACCAAACTTCTAAAACCACTGTGCCAACCGGTGAAAAATTTCGCCCGTACCTTGCAACCACCAGCCCAACACGTTGAACAGGCTCATTTTCGTCGTCAGCACCGGAACGCCAAATAACAACGCACTGACGTTGCCCAGAAAAATGATTACCGCGGAAAACAAGTAGCCCTGCGAGGTGATGTCCGTCTGCCGTGTCTTTAAGGCGTGTACCGTCAAGCTCACGTGAAAACCATACGCCGCGCCGACCAGCAGGTGAAACCAGACGAGATAGCTGTGCCAATCCCAAATCAGACGACCCACGACAAACACGACCACCACCATCACCACGTACAGCGGGAAAAAATACGGCGCCAGCGCAATGAGAAAATTGGTTTTGGAGATGACCACATGACCGCCTTCGGAAGTGACCTTCATTTGTTTGACGCGGCCGCCGAAAAGCCAGGCCCACAACGCATGCGTCAGTTCGTGACCGAACACGTAAATCCACATCGGTTTGGGCAGCAGCAGAAAAATCACCAGCCAGCACGCCACGCCGGCCAACAGTGGTACCCAGACCGTGTCCGCACCATAGCCGGCGTACAGCACGCGCCACAAAGTCATCACCGCCCCGGCACAAACCGGCAGCAACAGGACGGCACTGACGAATTTAATCCACTTCGGCACACGGCAGAATTCAGAATCCGGAGGCCGGAGGCCAGAAGAAAGCGAACACCCAGGGCAAGGAGATCAACCACGGATGGACACGGATTAACACGGATGAACGGATGTTTCATGGCCGGGGCAGTCTGTACTGCCCTTTAAACCGGACCCCACAGATTTGTTTTCCTCCCCAGACATCGCTTGCTGCTGGCTCCTTTGAAATAAGTCCGTGTGCATCCGTGGTTCGATTTAGAATTGAAACTTGGGACCTGAAACTTGAAACTCATGTCATGACACAGGACGAAGTTCTCCAGATTTTCCGCGATACCGGTGCGTTGCTAGAAGGCCATTTCATTCTCCGCAGCGGCCTGCACAGCCGTCAGTTCTTTCAATGCGCGTTGGCCCTCCAGCAAATGCCCACGGTCGAAAAGCTCGGCGCAGCGCTCGCCGCCAAAGTCAAATTCCTCGGGTCCGTCACTGTCATCGCGCCGGCCTTGGGGGGATTGGTTATCGGTCAGGAAGTCGCCCGCCAATTCGGGGCGCGCTTTATTTTTCCGGAAAAAGAAGACGGCAAACTGGTGTTACGGCGTGGATTTAAGATTGCCCCCGGCGAAAAAATGCTCGTGGTCGAGGACGTCGTGACCAAAGGCGGCCGCGTGCAGGAGACGATTGATATTGTTCGTGCGCACCAGGGCCACGCGACCGGGGTCGCGGCGATTGTGGACCGTTCCAATGGCGTGGTGAATTTCGGTGTGCCGTTTGCCAGCCTGATTTCCCTTAAAGTCGAAGCGTTCGAGCCGGACAAACTGCCGCCCGACCTGGCCAAAATTCCCGCCGTCAAACCCGGGAGCAAATGAGCCGGTAGCTGCCGAGGTAACGAGGCGGACATTCTATTGAGTGGCTATTCCTCCTCCTCACGGC
>JBGPDH010000200.1:0-7280 GCA_041482195.1 Verrucomicrobiia bacterium | reverse complement strand
TTTGATCAAGAAAATGATAGCGGCCATGGCCTTCGGCGATATTGTTCGTCAACGAAACCGCTGCCCGCCGGATTTGGCTGGCCAGCTCAAATTTTTCGTGCGCCGGTAATTGACGCGTCACTGCATACATGGCCTTGCGAAATTCCCGCGCCAGGCGATAAACCTCCAAGTCTTCAAAAGTGCGAAACACTTGCGGTGCAGGTTTGGTTGACGCCTTCGAATACATAACCGACTCCACAATTCAACGATTTAACAATTCAACAACTTTTGCCACATCCTCCGGAGTATCCACCCCCACGCTCTCGTACTCGACCTTTACGACGGCGATCGGGATGCCGTTTTCCAGCGCTCGCAACTGCTCCAGCTTCTCCGCGTCTTCGAGCGGTGACACGGGGAAGTTCACCAGCCGGAACAGCGTTTTACGCCGGTAACCATAAATGCCGAGGTGCTTCAAAAAAGGAAACGCCGCCAACTGTCCCCGAACGCCTTCAGGGCTGGCGGCCTCGCGCAAATATGGAATCGTGCGCCTCGAAAAATATAACGCCTTCCCGGCGGCATTGACAACGACTTTTACGACGTTGGGATTGTCATATTCGGCGGGATTTTTAATGGGCGTGGCCGCGGTGGACATTTCGTTGTGTGCCAGGGCACCGGCCACGGCATCAATGACCGCCGGATCAATCAACGGTTCGTCACCCTGAATGTTTACCACGGCATCGCATTGGCAGCGCGCCACTGCTTCCGCGATACGATCCGTGCCGCTCGCATGGTCAGCACGGGTCATCTCCACGCGGCAGAATTTTTTGGCGACGTCAACGATGCGCGTATCGTCCGTGGCCACGATGACCTCGCTCAACGATTTTGCCTTTTGGCAGCGCTCGACGACGTGCTGAATCAACGGCTTGCCGGCGATGGGGGCAAGGGATTTGCCGGGGAACCGTGTCGAGGCGTACCGCGCGGGAACGATGCCAACGATATTCACGGGCTTTTATTAAACCATAGTGTGCCACCCCAACGCAAGCTGCGAAGGCGGCGAGTTTTTTGAATTCTATGAATATCGCAGGTTAAGCTCTATTCAACTGGCCGATTAAGGTTGGGAGGCCGAGGCCAATCAATTCACGGGAACCGGTGAATTGTCTAAGCTTTTCATCGGCGTTTGGAGAGCTTTCTTGAAAAAGGCTCCCGCCCGCGTCGGCGTGAAATCCCAATCCTTGATCAGGCAGGGACCCCAATGCGGGTCAAAACACCAGACGGTGTACGAAATTCCGTGTTCGGCGCAATATGTCGTGATGGCGTCCCCATAAATCTCATCGCCGATGATCGGATTGTAACCGTCGGGTGCGCCGGGCTCCAGAAAACCGATTTCAGTGAGGATCATTGGATATTTGTCGGACACAAAACCCCAGTCATGTGTCCAGTTGGCATCCCAAGGTTGTTTGGCCTTCATCGGATAGGGATGTGCGACATAACCGATGCCTTCGGCGTCAATCGGGTCCCTGGCGACCGGCGTCAGGTCATAACCGAAGTTAAAGCCGGCGACGAGCGGGACGGCCGTGCCGCCGTTCGCGCGGATAGTTTTGATGATTTGTTCCAGCAAGCCTTTCCATTCAGGCCAGGTGCACGTTCCCATGTTCCCGCCGAGGGCCGGTTCATTGAACAATTCAAAAAAGGCAACGGTGTTGTTGCCGCGATAATGTTTCGCCATGGTAGTCCAGAAATCGAGCGTCTCCGCCTGGGTGGTGTTATAAGCCGTGGGCGGATAAAGTTCGGAGGAAGCCGGGAAAAATTTCTCCTGATACAAATTGCCGATGCTGTGCCAGTCGATGATGACGTACAACCCTTCCTCCCTGGCCCATTCCACGCCCTGGTCGAGCAGTTTGAGGTAATCTTTCTGACCATGAATGTGCCAGGCCGCCGGGTGCACGGGAATTCTCACAACATTGGCACCCCACGATTTGGCCATCTCGAAATAATGTTTATTCCACTCGCCGTTACGTTGCAGCTTGTCGGGATCGCTCGTGTCCAACCCGCGGAAAACAATGATCTTGCCGTCGGCGGTGACAAAATGATTGCCCTGCACACTAATATGACTGGGCTGGGCGATGGCTCCGAAGGAAAACAAAACGGTGGTCAGGCAGAAGCAAATGACTTTCTTCATAAGGATGATTCCAGGATTGAAGCGGGATTAGAGCGGTTCACGGCGCCGAGCGTATCCCAAGGCGAACCCGTGTCAATATTACCGAACCATCCGGCGTTACCACGAACGCGACGGTCTGAAGCCCTTTAAAAGGGTTAGCGATTTTCCTCACGGAAAGTCAGAAAAGCAAACACCAGCGCTACCGCGAACGGCAGCGCAAAGAATAGGATGCTCATGCCGTTGACTGTATCACAATTCTGCCATTTGCGACAGTTCGGTTACGCAATTGTAGCATTCATGCGGCAAAAGATCGGTGGAAATTATGCAAGATATTATAAATAAAATACTTAACATCTTCTGCCGGGATTGTTAGAAAACAGTTTCTAAACACCTTTGCCGCAGGATAGAGCATTTCCCTAAATCATATAGCCGGCGAATGCTGGCAGCCGTTGGAGGTCGCGGAGCGTTTGGACTGCGCCGATTCATCGGCGCTATTATCAGCGCCCGAAAGCGGCGCTAAAGCCGCCGCAGTCCAAACGCTTCGCGAGTGGCTGGATCACTTAGGAAAACGCTCTAGTGGCCTGTTTTAGTTTAACTGACCATTTAATTTGCGGCGGACAAGTTCAAAGTTGCAGAGCCGTACCTCAGGTTTGCCGGTGGCGTCGCGCAGCAATTTTTTCTGGGAGTCGAAGGAAATTAATAAATGGTCGGGCTTCAGATTGAGATCTTCGAGGCCCCATTGGGCCAATTTGGCCGCCTTGGATTGCATCAATTCCTCCATCACTTTTTCGGAGATCAAATTATTGGCACAGGCGTACTTCGCGTTCATCGCGATGTAATGGTGAGTATCCTGTGCTGCCAGCAGTTCATCGGGTCCATTCCAGAAGCCCCAGATGGTGATGTAATTGCGGCCTTTTTGGAGGATGACTTCGCCGTCCGGGGTAAGCAGGTGAGCCAAGGCCACAAAACGCCGGTCATCGGCCACGGGTTGGTCGGTTTCGCGGTTGCTGCCGGTCATATAGATGGCGCGGGGATAAATCGTCTTCACGCCCTCGCGGCTCAGGGCGAGTGCGAAGGCAAATTCCTCGAACGGGCTGTTGAACCCGTGTTCGTGGACGGCACCTTGTTTGACTTCGGGGTTGGCCAACCATGGCTGCTCGCCCATGCGCGAAACCCGCCAGACCAGGTTGATGTTGTCCTTGGTGGACGTCCGGAAAACCTGGTTGTGTGAGGACAGTTTTTTCTTGGGCGTGCGTCGCCAGCGTTCGGGCAGGAAATAGTTGAACAAATCCGGGTCCTTACCCACGACCCACAGCAGGCCGCCGGTGCTTTCGGCGCGCCCAAAAATATAATCCACGCCCAGGATATTGGTGGCCTGGAGATGGGCGGGCAGCGGTTTGGCCGTGTCCACTTCAAACCGCCGCGCCATGTGCTTGAGATACATCTGGCGATTCGCGCTGCGCACCGCCTGTTCGTGTTCCGGGGTGCGTTCGAGCAATTCGTAATCCACCAGCGCATAAACCAACTGGCCGTTCCGGTCGCGCAACAGTGCCTGGTTCCGGTCCGGCCGCAAAATGATGTGGGCCGGTTTCATGTCCACGACCCGGTAACCCTTCTGCCAGAGTTCATGGGTGGCCAGGCAGGTGACCCGGGCAAGAAATTCCGCGCGCTCCCGCTCCTGCAATTTGTAATGGTCTGCCGCCTCGACCGCGTCCCAGCCCTTCACCCAGCCATAGAGCACGACGTACTGCCGGAGGATGTCAATTTCCACGCCCGGATGGCGGACGATTTTCGCCCGGATTTTGTCCTCGGACCGGCCCGTCTGCCAGAGTTGCAGCCGTTCGGACGGCATGTAAATCGCCAGCGGCTTTTGCGTCCGCATATGAATGCCCTCCGGGCCGGCCTCGCCTTTACGCAATTCCATCAGCAACGAGAATTCCTCGAACGGGCTGTTAAACTCGGCGTGGATGAATTTGTTGAACGTGAACGTGTCCAACGGCACGCCCTCGCCCACGCGCGACCACTTGACCACCAGATGCAACGTCACGCTGTTCACCCGGCGCGTTGGCACCTTGTATACCGTGCTGGTGCCTTCCAGGCGTTCGCGCTTGGTTTCAAACCATTCCTGTGCGTACCAGTTTTCCGGCAGCAGATTCTGCCAGAACGGCAACCCCATCTGTGTCAGGTACAGGTCGCCGCCGTCCAGCGTTTTCATGTGGACATAATTCACGCCCAGCAATGAAATGGCGCTGCCGGGAATTTCGGCGGGGACTGGAAGGCCGGCAGGTACAGCGGCGGCCGGATGGGAAGCTGCAGCTTCACTGGACATGGCATTAATCTCATCCTTTTGCCAGTCTCACCGCTAACCATGGCTTATCAGAAACGCACCAAAATTTGGCCTCAGCTGAAAGGGCTGACTGAGCTGGTTGGGAAGCGGCGAAAGGAATTTAGCGATGCCGAAGGCCCGCGAGGGCCGAACAATCGGGAGCGAGTGAGTCCAAGCCCGAAACAAAATAGCCTAGGGTAAGCAATCCCGCTTTGCTGGAAACGCCGCTCTGGGTTAACGAAATAATAATTAACGAGCCATGAAAACCGAGTAGAGTCAGGCACGACCGGCATCATAGCTATGAGTGAGTATAACCTCAGTTTTGAGAAGGATAACAATCCGCGACGGATGCCAGAAGGCCATTTCAGGGCTTTCGTTAGCAATTATCCAAAATTCAGCACATTCGTCGCTTTCTACCAAGATGCGGTTGAAATTCTCTACCGCAGAGTGTCCGAAGGAAACGACATGCCGGATATGGTGGCATTTCCGTTGTTGTTCTTGATGCGTCACGCATTAGAGCTTGGCTATAAATATAGCCTGTTTCATCTCTGCGCATTGAACTCGACAACGTTTGATCCGGGAAATATGGAAAGGCATTCACTTGTCAAATTACACAAACGACTCGGCGTTGAATATTACGCTGCACTTGGGAATGGAGCGTTTCCAGAGAGTGA
This sequence comes from Verrucomicrobiia bacterium, assembly GCA_041482195.1. Taxonomy (GTDB): domain Bacteria; phylum Verrucomicrobiota; class Verrucomicrobiia; order Limisphaerales; family UBA11358; genus UBA11358. The sequence continues at coordinate 2,143 of JBGPDH010000200.1, read as the reverse complement.
CAAGGAATCATTCGAGAAATATTATGCGCTCACAGCTTCTTCGATGAAACGCTTTGAAGATCTTGACACTTCATCCACAAGAACTCGTTTCCCAAACAACGACGAAAGCCCAGCCTTTTCACATGAGGCGAACGTGAATCTTCTAGAACTAAAGAACGAGTTCGATGATGCGATGGTTCTTCTCACAACGATGGCTGACGTGATTGGAGAATATGATTACCCCGATTGGGGATATTATTAATTTTCGATGAAAGCGAAAGATTATCTCTGTTTCGACGTGTCGTTGTGAAAACTGTATCGCGCGAAACCCGAGAGAAGATTGACCGCCTGTTCCTCGGCGGCAGTTTCTGGAGTCGTGTGCTTGCCGGCGCCGAAGAGCAGGTGGAGTTGCTTCATGACATTGGCTTTTCCGGCGAAGCAGGAGCGATTCCGGACATTGTGTGTCTATTAGTGGACGCACGCGGTTCAGTTTGGCGTGCTGCCGCCGAGGCGGTGCATCGATTGCTGCAAACGTTATCGCCATCTGACTTCGCCGAGCTGGATCAGCGCATCCGTGGAATCAGTCGTTACGACCGTGGGCTCGACCACAAGTGGCGGGAATTGCGTCCAGCCCAATTGAAGCACTTGGCCACCAGTGAATTCGCTTCGAGTCTGCTTGGTCTCACCAGTTTTCACAACAGCGGCTACGTGCGAGAAGCTGCAGTCAGAAGGCTTTCGACCATGACCGACGGACATGAATTTCCATTCTTGCTTATCCGTTTGAATGACTGGGTTGTTCCGGTACGTGACGCGGCTGCGAAGGCCATCAACACCAGACTAAGACCGGAATGCGCGCATCACTTTCTGTCCAATTTCCGGCTCGTTTTGCGATTGCAAGCCTCTGGCCGGGTGAACCGTACTCTCGTGGAGTCCATTTTCGAACTGTTTCGGCAGGAGGAGTGTCATGAAGTGTTACAAGCCGGAATGAAGTCCAGTGACCGTGTGTTACGCCGTGCCTGTTTTCAACTCGCCGCCAACGCGGAACAATCAGTTCGAACCGGCATCATCAAAGCGGCACTGGCCGACACCGACCCGGTGGCGCGCGCGTGGGCCGTGAGACGATTCCTGCCGGAAGTCACCGCCGAGGAACTTCCGTCTATGGCCGCACCGATGCTGGTTGACCGTTTTATGCCAGTGCGTCGTGACGCGCTTTGGGCGCTGGCAACGAAGTGTCCTGGTTTCGCCAGCGAATTTCTTAAGTGCGCCTTGCTTGATAGCCACGTCGGAATGCGCGAGGTCGCAAGGCACTTCCTCACCGCCGATGGGCACTTTGATATTCGACAGTTCTATCTTGATGTGTTGGAGCGCCGGGAAGCAAAGACGCTCGCAGCTGCGGTTCGTGGATTAGGTGAAACTGGAGGCTTGGAAGACACCAGTGTGGTGTCAGAGTTTCTAAGCGCACCAAAATCTGGCCTTCGACGCGCGGCGACCTATGCCGTCGGCAAACTGGACGCGGAACATTTTATTGTGCAACTCATGCAAATGCTCGCGGACGAAATGCCCGGTGTCTCACGAGAAGCTTTGAAGGCCCTGCTGCCAAGGGCGCGGCAGCAGCCGTTGGGCGAATATTGGAAACTTTTCGCAAATGACAAACGTGTTTTCGTTCGCCGTAACGCCTTGGCCTTGCTGCTTCGGTTTGGCAAATGGGAGAAACTTCCGCCGTTACTTCTGGCATCCGCGGATGAGGATAAACGCCTTGCCAGTTTCGCTCAGAGCGCTCTACGAGATTGGCTCAAAAATTACAATCGCAGCTTCGCTGAACCGACCCGGACTGACTTTGAAAGGATTCAAGACGCTTTGAGCCATACAGAGAAGTACCTCCCTAATGGCGTGGTAGAGCAGATTCATGCCTGTTTGAGGATCTATTTTCCATAAATGCCAAAGATTTTCTAGGTCTCGGCGGTTGGTCCCCTTCGCCCAGACCATTCAACACGGACAATCCGGTCCCACAAGGCGCCTGACATCCAGGCGGATTTGCATGACGCGCAATACCGTTCGCAGCTTCCAGCCGGTGTGCGCCCAGAACTTCAATTCCAGACCAGCTTGAATCGAACAAAGCGGGCGGCTGCCGCTTGCTGGACGGACACGTTGTCGCGGGCCGTGA
>JBGPDH010000199.1:0-7369 GCA_041482195.1 Verrucomicrobiia bacterium | reverse complement strand
TTCTCAACCGTCCAAGAGGACAGTTCGTCGAATTACCTCATCGCAACAACCGCTGGCATGGCGGCCCCCGCAAATACCAACGCCTTAACTAACCGCCATTCGGGACTGACCCGTTTCTGGCTGATGCTGCCTTGACAGCGCACGGGCCTGGCAGTAGAAATGGCCAAGACTATGAAAAGCAAATCCATCTCACTAATTATTGCAATGTTGGTCTTCGCGTTTGCCGGCAAGGCACTGGCGGGCGACGAGAAGGCTGAATTAACCACCGAGGTCAACGACGCTAAGGCTACGTTGGTCAAGACCGATGAGGGGCTCAAGGACATCATGGAAAAAGCCAGGGGGTACGTCATCTTCCCTTCGGTTGCCAAGGGTGGGTTGGGCATCGGCGCCGCCGCGGACACCGGGCAATTGCTGGAAAAGGGCCAGGCCGTGGGTGAAGCCAAGCTCCGCCAGGTTTCCGTTGGTTTTCAGGCGGGCGGCCAGTCGTACATTGAGTTGATCTGCTTCGAAGACCAGACTTCGCTGGACAACTTTAAGAAGGGCAATTTTGAGTTCAGCGCCCAGGTCAGCGCCGTAGCGGTCACGGCCGGTGTCTCCAAGAACGCCAAGTATGAGAAAGGCATAATGGTGTTGACCCTGGCCAAGGGTGGGTTGATGTACGAAGCCAGTGTAGGCGGTCAGAAATTCAAATATCAGGCTTACTGAAGCCAAGGCCATTCCATACCCCTCCGCGAACCATGCGCTGCAGCGAACCCGGCAGGGCGTCGCGGTGTGGCATCCATGCGCCCCGCGGGCCGGGTCGCTGAGTTTGGGTCTTTAGGCGGCCTGTCCGCATCGCCTATGGAGCAAACCCCAACTCGTTCCGGTCGCCTCGATGTCAGTATTATCATCGCGCTGCTGGTGGCGCTGGTTGTTCGTCCACTTCTCTACACCTTAATCACCCCGGTATATTTCAGCTGGATGGCCGGTGGTTCAACGCCGAGAAGCCATTGGTGGCCGTTCTACGTATGGATTCTGTTTTGGGAATGGATGCCTTTCGGAGTTCTGTGTTGGGCGCTTCGTCGTAGTGGGCGCCTTTGGTCGGAGATTGGGATAGATTGGAGTTTCTTCGTCCGTTATCGCATTGCATTTCTCGCAGTGCTTGCTGTATTCACGATTACGGCTGTCATGGCTCCGCGATTTTTGTATCACGGGGATGTCCCATGTGTTTCTCAGACCTATTCATTTCTGCCTGTGACAGGGCTAGAGCGAGTTGTCTTTCTGACAGCAGCGGTGTCGGCTGGGATTTGCGAGGAGATATGTTACCGGGGATTGCCGTTACGGATGTTCGCCGGCTCAACCACCCAAGCATGATTGGTGCTTCCGCTGACGATGGTGGCGTTTGTGTTCATTCATGGCCGATTTGGAGCAAGCCTCGCCCCGTATTATTTGATTTGGGGATTGTTAGAGGGTGGGGTCTTTATTCTCCTTGGCAGACGACGCTTGGAATGGTTGATCACAGCGCATGTGTTGTATGACAGTTTGCTAATTGTCACGCCATGACCTTTCTTCAAATTGAGCCGTCTAATATAAGGATAGGCTGCAAGGGAGTATTGTAATTCCCAGAGTTTGGATCCGCGGAAATTTCGAACGCTTGAGTCATTTGAGGCAGGCCATGTTGTCTTGAAATCTCTGCATCCTCCAATCGCCGTTGCGGCGTTTGAGTAGAGCGTCACGAACTCCGGAAATTGAGGGAAGCGGCTTTCGGCCAAAGCTGCTACGCACATTTGGCTGGCGTTTCTGCCCTTGGTAGCCAACCGGTCCCTGAAAATTTTCAATTTGGACTGTTCAAGTTCATGCGTTTCTGGCAGTTTGTGCGGACATCCATGGCCTGAAGCAACGCATTGAAATAAATAATGAGCAACGCATACGACAAACCGCAGACGACCAATCAAACTGTCATCAATTGGGTCCGGCAAATGGCCGACCTCTGCCAGCCCGAACGCATCCATTGGTGCGACGGGTCAACGGAGGAAGACAAAATGTTATGCGAGCTCATGGTTAAAAGCGGCACGTTCACGAAGCTCGACGAGAAGAAACGACCCGGCTCGTTTCTGGCCCGTTCGCATCCGAGCGATGTAGCGCGAGTGGAAGACCGGACGTTTATTTGTTCCCGCACCAGGGAAGAGGCGGGGCCGACGAACAATTGGGCCGACCCGGCCGAGATGAAGCAAAAGCTCCTCGGCCTGTTCAAGGGTTGCATGAAAGGCCGGACGATGTACGTGATTCCATTTGCGATGGGACCGCTCGATTCGCCCGTTTGCAAAATCGGCATTGAAGTGACCGATTCACCTTATGTGGTGGTCAACATGCGCATCATGACGCGCATGGGCAAGGCTGTGCTGGACAAGCTGGGGATGGACGGAAAGTTCATTCCCTGCCTGCACTCGGTGGGTGCGCCGCTGGCACCCGGTCAAAAAGACGTTTCCTGGCCATGCGAAGGCGACCCGAAGAACAAATACATCGTTCATTTCCCCGAAGAACCTTCCATCTGGTCGTACGGCTCGGGTTACGGCGGCAACGCGTTGCTCGGCAAGAAGTGCCTCGCCCTGCGCATCGCGTCCACCGTGGCGAAGAAGGAAGGCTGGTTGGCGGAGCATATGCTGATTCTTTGCCTGACCTCGCCCCAGGGCAAAAAATATTACATCGCCGCGGCATTCCCGAGTGCTTGTGGGAAAACGAACCTGGCTATGATGCAGCCAACGGTGTCGGGCTGGAGAGTCACGACCCTCGGTGACGATATTGCATGGATCCGCATCGGCAAGGACGGCCGGCTTTACGCGGTGAACCCGGAGACAGGCTTTTTTGGTGTCGCACCGGGCACTTCCGCGAACTCGAACCCGAACGCGCTGGCCGCCTGCGCGAAGAACACCATTTTCACCAACGTCGTGTTGACACCGGACAACAACGTGTGGTGGGAAGACATGGGCGTGCCCGCACCGGCTACGGGTATTGACTGGCAGGGCGACGAATGGACGCCCGGCAACGGCAAAAAGGGCGCGCACCCGAATTCACGTTTCACCGCGCCGGCGGCGCAATGTCCGGTGATTGATCCGGACTGGCAGAATCCCGAAGGCGTGCCGCTCTCGGCGATTTTGTTTGGCGGTCGCCGGCCTCATACCATTCCGCTGGTGAACGAGGCGTTTGATTGGGAGCACGGCGTGTTCATGGGTTCGGCCTGCGGTTCGGAAACCACCGCCGCGGCACTCGGCCAGGCCGGCGTCCTGCGCCGCGATCCGTTTGCCATGCTGCCGTTCTGCGGCTACAACATGGCCGATTATTTCGCGCACTGGTTGTCGTTCGCGCAACGCACCGACCGCGCCAAATTGCCGAAGGTTTATTTCGTGAACTGGTTCCGTAAGGACGCGAACGGCCGGTGGCTCTGGCCCGGTTATGGTGAAAACAGCCGGGTGCTTAAATGGATTTGTGAACGCGTCGAAGGCACCGGCAAGGCGCAAAAGACGCCCATCGGGAATTTGCCCGCGACAGATGCAATCGACGTTTCCGGGCTGCAACTGCCTCCCAACGATATTCAACAATTGCTGGCGGTGGACGTGGCCGGCTGGAAAAAAGAAGTTCAAGATGTGGCGGTAGATTACGCGAGATTCGACGGCAAACTGCCGAAGGCCCTCCACGACCAGCTTGACGGCCTGCGAAAGCGCCTTGGTTGACCACATTTCAGTCGTTGGGAGATTGAATCGGCTCTTTCAGGTCGGGTTCGCCTTCAGTAGAATTAATAATACTACTGGTGGCTAACCATAAAAACCACAACATCTTGCCCGGTTCGGGTGCAGTCAATTCGGGGATGAATCAGCCATTGGAATAGCGGAACAGCTTCGGATTTCTGGCATTCCAATTGCGGCTGGCCATTAACCCGTGAAGATTGACCAAAGAAAATGGACGGCCACAACCGGCTGGACACCTGTAAATACTGCAAATGCAGGGGAGTCTGCCCAATTGGTCCTGGTGTTTGGCGCCGTTTCCGCGCTGAAACAACCGGAACCGAGGGATGCCATCCGAACGTCATATCCCAACGCCTGCATCGTGGGTTGCTCGACTGCCGGTGAGATTTGTGGAACCGAGGTGTTGGACGATTCACTGACCACCACGGCGGTGAGTTTTGAGCATTCGCAGGTCAAGGGCATCAGCGCCAGGCTGGGCGACTTCGCAGACGGTTTATACGCGGGTGAATTCCTGGCAAAAAAACTTCCCCCTACCCTGCCCGGCTTAAATTCAAAGGCGCAGGAAAGTCTGGTGCATGTTCTGGTTTTTTCCGACGGATTAAAGGTCAACGGCAGTGATCTGGTCCGGGGACTAATAAAACACCTGCCCGCCGGCGTCACGGTAACGGGTGGTCTGGCTGGTGACGGCGCGCGATTTCGGAAGACCCTGGTCGTTTGGGATAATGTTCCCCAGACGGACTCCCTTGTTGCCTTAGGCCTGTATGGAAGCCGGTTGAAAATTGGTTTTGGTTCCCTGGGCGGCTGGGATTCCTTTGGCCCGGAACGACTCATCACCCGGTCAAAGGGGAATGTTTTATATGAACTGGACGGGCAATCGGCCCTGGGTCTGTACAAAAAATATCTTGGCGAACATGCAGAACAACTCCCGGCCGCCGGCTTGCTGTTTCCCTTGAGCCTGCGAACCAAGGCCGGCGATACCGCTGTCGTTCGGACCATTTTATCCATTGATGAAAAGGAGCAGAACATGACCTTTGCGGGAGATGTTCCGGAAGGGGCGTACGCGCGCCTGATGAAAGCCAACTTTGACCGATTGATCGATGGGGCCGCTGGCGCCGCCCGGACAAGTTATCAGGCGATGGGTTCCACCAGCCCTGAGCTGGCGATTCTCATCAGTTGCGTTGGCAGAAAACTTGTCCTCAAACAGCGTATCGAAGAGGAAGTGGAAGGCGTACGCGATGTCCTGGGGGAGCGCACCCGGCTGACCGGGTTCTATTCCTACGGGGAAATCTCCCCGTTCACGCCCGGCGCCAAATGCGAACTCCACAATCAGACGATGACGATTACCACACTTTCGGAATCCTAGATATGGCCCCGATGCACAGCCTGCTGAAACGCCAGCTCAAGCGGCACTTTGGGGAAGGTTCCACCTTGCCCGAAGGCTGCGAGAGTTTTATCAACGCCATCAACGATGCCTACAGGGAATTTGATGACGATCGGGTGATGTTGGAACGCTCGTTGGACCTGAGCTCCCAGGAACTGTTGCAGGCAAATTCGGAAATGCGCGCGTTTTTTCAGGCCATCCCGGACCTCCTGTTCCGCCTCGATCAGGACGGCACCATTCTCGACATCAAGGCAGGGGCCGATGACGATTTCATGCTCCAGCGCCAGAACATTTTCGGGAAACAGATTCATGACATTCCCAACCGACGTATCAGCGATCAGTTCCGGAAAGCGATAGCGCAGGTAGCGAAGGAAAAAAACCCGGTCACCCTCGAGTACTCGCTGCGCTTGCGTGGCCGGGAATGTTCCTACGAGGCCAGGATGGTGCCGTTGTTCGAACATCAGATTGTGGCCATCATCCGGAATATTACCGAACGGAAACGGGCCGAAGCCGCCATCCAGGAACGACTCCGACTGGAGGAGCAGCTGGCAAAGCTGGCCACAACAACGCCGGGGGTCATCCATGCCTTCCGCCTCCGTCCGGATGGGACCACCTGTTTTCCTTATTCCAATCCTACGATTGAAAATATTTATGACTTGAAACCGGAAGACCTGGTCGAAGATGCCAGCCGGGCCTGGGAGCGCATTCATCCGGATGATGCCGCGCGGATGAAGACCACGATTGAAAGATCCGCGCGCGACTTGTCGATATGGCGCGAAGAATTTCGGGTCCAACATCCGCAGAAAGGCCAGATTTGGGTGGAAGGATGCTCTTCCCCGGTGCGTGAACCGGACGGCAGCATCCTGTGGCACGGCTTTTTGCTCGACATCACCGAACGCAAGCAATCCGAGGAGCGGTTGCACCGCACGGTTTCCCTGCTCCAGTCCACTTTAGACTCGACTGCCGACGGCGTTCTGGTGGTAGACAATGCCGGCCGGATTGTCTCTTTTAACGAGCGTTTCGCCTCCTTGTGGCAGATGCCGCGAACTATTCTGGAATCGCGCAACGATGACGCTGCCCTCGCGCACGCTAGCAGCCAGGTGAAGGAGCCGGATGCCTTTCTGAACCGGGTGCGGGAACTCTATGCGACGCCCGAAGTGGAATGTTTTGACGTGGTTGAATTCAAGGACGGGCGCGTGTTTGAGCGCTATTCCTGTCCCCAGCGGCTCGACGGCCAGCCGGTTGGTCGAGTCTGGAGTTTTCGCGATGTCACCGAACGCAAACAGGCGGAGGCGGCCTTACGTGAGAACGCACACCGGATGCGAACGCTGGCCGAGGCTTCGTTCGAAGGTATTTGTATCAGTGAAAACGGCCGGATCCTGGATGTGAACGATCAATTTGTTGCCATGTATGGGTACGAACGCGATGAATTGATTGGAAGCGATATTGGCACATTGATTGCGCCGCCCTGGCGTCAGGCTTTCAGCGAAAGGGTCCATACCAATGATGGGAAACCGATGGAACATCAATGTCTGCGCAAGGACGGAAGCAGCTTTGAATGCGAGGCGCAGGCCAGAACTATTTCTCTGGGGGGCCGCGAAGTGCGGGTATCCGCCGTACGCGATCTGACCGAGCGCAAACAACTGGAAACGCAACTCCGCCAATCCCAGAAGATGCAAGCCTTCGGCCAGTTGGCTGCCGGCGTCGCCCATGATTTCAACAATATCCTCACGGTCATCCAGGGCAACGTCTCCCTCATGCAAATGGGCCAACTCACCCCGGCCGAACAAAACTCCGCCAGCGCCGAAATCTTCCGCGCCGCCCAGCGCGCCGCCAATCTGACCCGCCAATTGCTGACGTTCAGCCGCCGCCAGCCTTTGCAATCCCAGAACCTCGACCTGAACGAAGTGGTTGCCAACGTCACCAAAATGTTGCGGCGTCTCATCGGCGAGGATATCGCCCTGGAAACCCGTTATGCTTCCGGTGGTGCCCCCATCTATGCCGATCCGGGCATGCTCGAACAGGTCCTGATGAATCTGGCCGTCAACGCCCGCGACGCCATGCCCAAGGGCGGCCGGCTCATCGTTGAGACCGTCCCCATCACCCTCGCCGAAACCACTCAGTTTACCAAACACGTCGCCAGAGCCGGTGAATTTGTCCGGCTCTCCATCACGGACACCGGTTCGGGCGTCACGCCCGAGCATCTGCCCCACCTCTTTGAACCCTTTTTCACTACCAAGGACGTGGGCAAAGGAACCGGTCTGGG
>JBGPDH010000198.1:0-7405 GCA_041482195.1 Verrucomicrobiia bacterium | reverse complement strand
CGACGATCCGGTGCTGGCGGCCGCCTGTATTGAAATGTTTCCGGTGACGGTAAAAGGCATTCGCGCAGCCGTACGGGTCTATGAAGTCCCCTGGCAGACGCCGGATGCAAAATGATTTTTCTCCCTCGTCAATTTAAACGGACGTGCTAGACTGACGCTGATGCGCACGGCGATTTATCCCGGCAGTTTCGACCCGCTGACCAACGGTCATCTGGATCTGATTCAGCGCGCTGCCAAGCTGTTCGATCGTGTGGTGGTGGCCGTGGCGAAGAATGAAGACAAGCGCCCGCTGTTTTCACCGTCTGAGCGACTGACCCTGGTCAAACAGGCAGTGCGCCACCTGCCCGGGGTTCAAGTCGATACCTTTGACGGTCTGCTGATTGATTATGTCGTGGACCGGAAGGCGCAGGCCATCGTACGCGGTTTACGCGCCGTGTCGGATTTTGAATTTGAGTTTCAACTGGCGTTGATGAACCGGAAGCTCAATGAGAACATCGAGACCATCTTCATGATGCCCAAGGATACCTATACGTTCCTGAGTTCGCGCATCGTGAAGGAGATTGCGCGGCTCGGCGGCGACGTGGGGGCGTTTGTGCCTGCACATGTGCGGGCGGCTTTGGCCAAAAAATTTCCCGGAGCCGGGAAATCCTGAAGGGAGCCTGTCATGCCGCTGACTGTCAACCTGCGTCACCTGGAGGAACACTCTGTCCGGTTGCGCGGCGAGTTGTCCGTCGACGAGCTGGACATGGAGACGGGGGACGAGATGATTCGAGTGACCCGGCCCTTGCGATATGACATCCAGGTTCAAAAACTCCAGGAGGCATTGTTGGTGCGCGGTTCACTCCAACTGGGCCTGGAATGCCAGTGCGTGCGTTGTTTGAAACCCTTCACCCGCCGGATGGATTTAACAACTTGGACGTGCCATGTGCCGCTGGAAGGCGAAGACCGGGTGGTCGTGGTCAATGATTGTGTGGACTTGACGCCTTTGGTGCGGGAAGATATGCTCTTGGAATTTCCGCAGCACCCGCTGTGCAAGCCGGACTGTGGGGGATTGAAAACGAAGACTGGCAAGGCCCATAAAACCGCAGAGGGAAAGACTCCGGCGGCATGGGCTGAATTGGACAAATTGAAATTATAATTTTTTATTTATGGGTGTCCCAAAACGCAAACCGTCCCGCAGCCGACAGCGCATGCGCCGCGCCTACAACAGTGTCTTGAAGCTGCCGCAGCTCAGCACCTGCCCGCAATGCGCCGCGCCTTATGTGCCGCACCGGGTCTGTCCGGCGTGTGGCTATTATAAAGGCCGTCAAGTGTTGAGCGTCACGGCCGGCACCTGATTGGCGGTCCCTCTGCGGGAATTTCCGCGTTCCTTCATCTATGCGAATAGCAGTGGATGTCATGGGCGGCGACCACGGGTGCGGAGTCGTCATTGAGGGCGTCCGACGGGAATTGGAAGCCAATAAGAAAATCACCGCCATCTATCTGGTGGGTGATAAGGCCAGAATTCATGACGCCCTGCCGGCCCGTGGTTTTCGGGACCATCGCGTTCGCGTCGTCCACACCAGCGAAGTTGTGGAAATGGAGGATAGACCCGCCACCGCCCTCCGCAAAAAGCGCGACAGTTCGATCGCGCGCGCGGCGGAGCTGGTTCACGAAGGCAAAGTCGACGCTTTAGTCTCACTCGGCAATACGGGAGGCATCTTTGCCGCGGCGACATTCAAGGTCGGCCGCATTCCCGGGGTGGAACGCGGTTGCATCGCCACCGTCATCCCCCGTCAAGGGAGTGAGTTCGTTCTCCTCGACGCCGGTGCGAACATCGAGTGCAAACCCATTCACCTGGCCCAATTTGCCGTCATGGGCAGCATCTATTCGCATGAGGTTTTGCGGCGAAAAAATCCGCGCGTGGGCGTTTTAAGCATTGGCCGGGAGAATTCCAAGGGCAATGAGCTGACCCTCGAAGCTTTCAAACTGTGCCAGCGGCTGGATTTAAATTTCATCGGCAATATCGAAGGCCATGATTTGTTCAAAGACCACGTGGATGTGGTGGTCTGCGATGGTTTTGTCGGCAACATTGTTTTGAAGACCTGTGAAAGTCTTGCTATCGCCATGTTCTCGATGCTTAAGCGCGAGCTGATGAATTCCGCCCAGCGGCAGATCGGCGCGTTCCTCGCCAAGGGCGCATTTCACGCCATTCGCAAGCGTATGGACCCGGAGGTTTATGGCGGCGCACCGCTGCTCGGCTTCAAGGGGTTGGTGTTCAAAGCGCACGCTTCCGCGCGCGAACGCGCCGTCGCCAGCGCGCTGCACGTTACCGCCGACGCGATGCAACATCACATCAACGAGATCATTTCGCGCGAAATCAATCGGGCCAACGAAAAATTGAACGGTGGCAAAGATGTCCAATCCGCTGTTCCGGCATGAACCCAAAATTTAAAAACCCCCGCGCCCGGTTTAACTTTCAAGGGCGTACCTGTTCCATCACCGGTGTCGGCTCGTACGTGCCGGCCAAAGTCCTGACCAATGCTGATTTGGAAAAAATAGTGGACACTTCCGATGAATGGATCACCACCCGCACCGGTATCAAGGAACGGCGCCAGGCGGCGAAGAATGAATTCACCTCGGACATGGCAGTCAAGGCAGCGCAACGGGCGATGAAAATGGCCGGGGTCACCGCCGAACAGATCGACCTCATCATCGTAGCGACGATCACCCCGGACATGCCGTTTCCCGCCACGGCCTGCCTGGTGCAGCAGAAACTCGGCGCCCGGCGTGTCGCGGCCTTCGATTTGGAGGCGGCTTGCTCGGGGTTCATTTACGGTCTGGAAATCGGTCAACAATTCATCATGTCGCGCACCCACGATACCGTGCTCGTCATTGGCGCGGAGAAACTTTCCTCGATTGTGAATTGGAGCGACCGCAACACCTGCGTGCTGTTCGGTGACGGCGCCGGGGCGGCGATCCTGCAAAACCGTTTAAACTCCCACGGTTTACTGACGGCGGTCATGGGCGCCGATGGAGCAAAAGCGAATCTCCTCTTTATGCCCGGTGGCGGCAGCCGTTGCCCCGCCACCGCGGATACCGTGGCCGCGAAATTGCATTATCTGCAAATGGAAGGGCGGGAGACATTCAAGAATGCCGTTCAGGCCATGTGCACGGCGGCCCAGGAGGCCTTGAACCGTTGTGAACTGGATATTTCCAAAATCAAATGCATCATTCCGCACCAGGCCAATCGTCGTATCATCGATGCGGTGGGCGAGCGCCTCGGCGCCACCCCGGAACAATTGTTTGTGAATGTCAACCGTTATGGCAACACGTCGGCAGCCTCGGTGGCGATCGCGCTGGACGAAGCAGTCGCCTCGGGAAAAATCCGCCGTGGTGATCTGGTGCTGCTGATTGTTTTTGGCGCCGGCCTGACGTGGGGTGCGGCGGTCATTGAGTGGTAACAATAATCCGTTTAATTGTCGGTCCTAATTTGACGTTTGCGTGTGACGTGGTAGTTTGAAGGGTCTTTATGAGTGCTAGAAAACTTGGCAACGTTGGTTCTTTAAGGCAACAAATCACCGTCGCGGCGCGGCAAACGCGTCTGGAGCTTTCCACGGATGCGGTTGTCATTCACAAAAGCGGGGTGGAATTTCGCAGCCCGGCGCCGTTCAATCTGTGGACGGAAATGACGGTGGCCTTGCAGCCGTCGCAGGACGAAAACCCCATTCAGTGCAGCGGGGTGGTGATTGCCTGTTCCGGCAACAAACACACCGGTTACCATGTCTCACTCCTTTTCACCGCCATGTCCAAACAGGCGCAGGCGCGGCTGAATTCCATGGCCTACTCCGAGTTGGGCGCGGGTTGAAAGAGCAAAATATTCATCGCATTTCGCAATTTTTGCACAACCTCCGTGATTGCCACGGAGGTCTTTTTTTTTCATTCTGAAGGACTGAAATTTTGCGATAAACGCTATGAAAATTTTGCTGACCACTACTTCCTTTCAAGATACTCCCGGCGCCCATCACGATTTGCTCGCCCAGACCGGCTGGGAAATCATCCGCGCCCGTGGCCCGCTCAATGAAGCCGACACCCTCGCACTGGTCGGCGACGCGGAAGGCTATATTTGCGGTGACGACGCCATCACGCGCAAGGTGCTGGAAAAGGCACGCCCCAAACTCAAGGTCATCAGCAAATACGGCATCGGCGTGGACAAGATTGACGTGAAATCCTGCACCGAATTCGGGATTCCCGTGCTCTTTACGCCCGGGGTCAACCATACCACCGTCGCCGAGCACACATTTCTTTTGCTGCTCTCGCTGGAGAAAAATTTTCTGTTCCACACCGACTCCACCCGCAGCGGCGGCTGGAAACGCAAGACCGGCCATGAACTGTTGGACAAGACCATCGGCATTGTCGGGCTGGGCCGCATTGGCAAGGAAGTCGCCATTCGCGCGAAAGCCTTTGGTATGAACTCCGTTGGCTTCGACATTTATTGGGACGAAAAGTTCGCGAATGAACACGGCGTCAAACGCGCCGCGTCGCTCGACGAAATCTTTGCCGCGAGCGATTACATCTCGCTCCATACCAATCTCACGCCGGAGACGCGCGGTATGATCAACGCAAAGTCGTTCGCCAAAATGAAGAAAGGCGTTTTAATTCTGAACTGCTCCCGCGGGGAGGTCGTGAATACCGACGACATAATCGCTGCGCTAAAATCCGGCCAGGTAGGCGGTTACGGGGCAGATGTGCTGGATAAGGAACCGCCGCCGCCCGATCATCCGCTGCTTAAACTGCCAAACGTCGTCTGCACACCACACATCGCGTCGCGCACTTACGAGAGCGTCGTGCGCCAGGCGACCACTTCCGTGAAGAATCTCATCCTCGCAATGAACGGCGAAAAACCCATCGCCCAGGTCAATCCCGAAGTGCCGGTGAAGAAAGTGGTTTGAATGCCGGTTTAATCTTTGTCGCAAATTATGTCCGAAACCTACTACATCGTTCCCAGGGAAAAACACGATGCGCTGGTAAAGAAAGCGTATCTGAAACGCGGTTATGACGTCGATGAGGCGGCCGCCGGCGCCCGATTTTGTTCCAGTGCGTCGTATTATGGCATCCGGACACACAACGCCATCAAAGCGTTGCACCTGGACGAACTATTCGGCAGCAAGGTCGGACGCTGGAAACCCGGAGCGAAGATCGAAAAGCTGCCGTCGCGCTTTGCCGCCGCCGAAATCTGGAACGGGCATTGCAAGCTGGGCCAGGCCGTCGCTTACGAGGCTATGGACACCTGCATGAAGCTCGCCGACAAGTTCGGCATCGGCATGGTGAGTGTGGACAACGCAACGCATTATCTCTGGGGCGGCGGTTACGTGATGGACGCCGCGCTCAAAGGCTACATCGCGTACACGAATTGCACCTCGGCTACGTCTGAGGTCGTGCCGTTTGGGGGCAAGACGCCGACGATGGGTACGAATCCGCATTCATGGGCATTCCCGACGCAAGACGCCGTCGGTTTTCCCATCGTGATTGACTGGGCGACCTCCACCGTGGCAATGGGCCGTGTGCAGGTGATGAAACGCGAAGGCAAACCGCTTCCGCCCGGCTGCGCCGTGGATGCCGAGGGCAAGGAAACGACCGATCCGAACAAGGCGGTTGCGTTGTTGCCGTTTGGCGCGCACAAGGGTTATGGGCTCGGATTGATTGATGAACTTTATGCCGGGTTTATTGGCGGCGGGTTGCCGGAGATTCGCGGCACGGCGCGCGGGGACAAAAGCGAGAAACGCGGTTCGACTTTTTATTTTCAAGTCATCCATCCCGAGGCGCTGAAAGGCAAGGACTATGCCAAAGGCCGTTCGCAAATGGAAAACGTAAAAGCGATCATTGCCGACATCCTGGGCCACGGCAACGAGAAATGCCTTTTACCTGGCCAACCGGAAGCGCGGGCAGGGGAGCTTTCCAAAAAACACGGTGGTTTGCTGTTTACGAAGGCCGAGATCGAAGAGTTCGGCCATCTCACCGGGGAAGTAGGCGAACCGGCCTGGAATTTAACCGAATTTAAATCCGTACAAGTGTAAGTTTTTAAAAAATCAACTGACAAATCTATGGCCATTCAACTTCGCGACAAATCTCAATGTAAATATGACATGCTGGCGCTGGGTGAAATCATGCTGCGGCTGGATCCCGGTGAGGGCCGCATCCGCTGCGCCCGGGAATTCAAGGTCTGGGAGGGCGGTGGTGAGTACAACGTCGCGCGTGGTTTGCGCCGGTGTTTCGGCTTCAAGACGGCCGTCGCCACCGCGTTCGCCGACAACGACGTTGGCCGGCTGTTGGAGGATTTCATTTTGCAGGGCGGCGTGGACGTGGACTTCGTCAAATGGGTGCCGTTTGACGGTGTGGGCCGCACGGTGCGGAACGGCCTGAATTTCACTGAGCGTGGTTATGGCGTGCGCGGCGCGGTGGGCATTCCCGACCGTGGCAATTCCGCTGCCAGCCAACTCAAACCGGGTGATTTCGATTGGGACCACATTTTCGGCAAGGTCGGCGTGCG
Organism: Verrucomicrobiia bacterium; assembly: GCA_041482195.1. Lineage (GTDB taxonomy): Bacteria > Verrucomicrobiota > Verrucomicrobiia > Limisphaerales > UBA11358 > UBA11358. The sequence goes on along the minus strand of JBGPDH010000198.1, from coordinate 876 downwards.
CTGGCTGCACACCGGCGGCATTTTCGCCGCGCTGAGCGACAGCACGCCGCAGCTGGTCATCGAGGCAGTCAAGAAGGCCAAGCAATACGGCACCATCGTCAGTTACGATCTGAATTATCGCCCGTCACTCTGGAAATCCATTGGCGGCCAGAAACGCGCGCAGGAGGTCAACAAGGAAATCGCCAAATACGTGGACGTGATGATTGGCAACGAGGAGGATTTCACCGCCTGCCTCGGCTTCGAGGTTGCAGGCGCGGATGAACACCTGCTCCACATAGACGTGGGTGCGTTCAGGAAAATGATTGAAACGGCGGTCAAGGCGTTCCCGAACTTCAAGGTCACCGCCACGACACTGCGTGCCGCCAAGACGGCCACACGCAATGATTGGGGCGCGATTTGCTGGATGGACGGGAAATTTTATGAGTCCAAGAAATATCCGGATCTCGAAATTCTCGACCGTGTCGGCGGTGGCGACAGCTTTGCCAGCGGTCTGATTTATGGTTTAATCACGACGGGCGATCCGCAGAAAGCGGTGGATTACGGTGCGGCCCACGGTGCGCTGGCCATGACGACACCCGGCGACACCAGTATGGCGTCGAAGGCTGAGGTGGAGAAACTGATGAAGGGCGGCAGCGCCCGCGTGCAGCGATGAACCAGGTTAAATGAGTGATTGGTTAAATGGTTAAACGGGTGAGTCGTCGAAGCGCAGTACTTTAGTCATTTAACAAATCACGAGTTACGAATTACGAACATGAAAACACCAACGGAATTATTTTCACTTAAAGGCAAAACCGCCGTCGTCATTGGCGGCACGGGCGAATTGTGTGGTGCGATTGCGGAGGGCCTGGCGGCGGCGGGCGCAACCGTGGCCCTGGT
>JBGPDH010000197.1:0-7471 GCA_041482195.1 Verrucomicrobiia bacterium | reverse complement strand
GGGCTGAAGTCGCTGACCAGAAGAGTTGTTCACTGAATCTTTAAAAAACATATTGGTCAAATAAACTATCCAGGGCTCATACGTCCTGCCGCTTCCTCGCCGGCAGCAGCCGGAGGCAACTGGTATGCTGGGATTTAAAATACCAGCGTGATCTTGGCCCAGAAATAGTTGCCCTGGGTGGTGTTGACGGTATGCAGCTGCGGCAGCCATGACCCGTCCACAATCAAGTTCATCTTGCCGATTTTATGTACATAGGAAACCGTTGGACCCACACCAACGGATTCGGTCTCGAAACTGCCCAGCCGGGCTCCAGAGCCGCTGTCGCCGGTGAATTGCTTCAGGTAAAAGGCCGAAGCGCCCGCTCCCACGAAACCGCCGAACAACGGCAAATGCTCGGCCAGAGTGGCGTCCACATGAAAAATGTCGCCAGATTGATAATCCGTCGTTGTGTTCTCCGTGTTGAAATCCACACCCGTAAAGACAGAAAGCTCAGTGCCCAATTTACTGCTGAGCCAACTGAAGGCCAGCATCGGCTCAAACGTCCAGTAGCCTAATCCGGGATTGGCCAGTTGGCCGGTGTCGAAATCACCGCTGGGCGCCCACACGTTGAATATGCCGCCGACGGTGAAATCGCCGTTGGTCCAGGAAGCCATGATGGGCATCAATTGGATATCACTCAGGCCGTTGACCGATTGTTCTCTGGCACCCGAAATCTGGTTGCCGTTACGATCAAAGCTTGCCGTCACCTTGACGTCTAGCCAGAGATAGGGAACGGAAATTCCGGAGGAGAACGTGATGTCATCAAGGCTGAACGGGTAGGCATAGATCGCCATGGGTGCCTCGGCCTGGCTGTTGGCGGTGACGCCGGCGGCGAAGATACCTCCCAAAGGCAATTGTTTGCTGGCATTGACTTCGCCGTTGCCGTAATCCAAAAAATAATTGGCCAGATAAAGACCCGGTTGGGAAGGCGGCATGCCGCAGAAGTCAGAATACGAGCCCGATATGTAATGCGTTGTGCCGCCTTCTGACGCACGGACAGTGGAGGTCAGTGACAGGAGGCATACGGTTATCGTGATGAGGATCTTGTTTTTCATAACGTGATGAGTTTGGTTCGCTCAGGGCTCCCAGCAGCGGGTCTTACAGAAAGTCAGAAGCAGGAAGCCCGCGAAGCGACGACGTATCGATCTCATAAATTGCTTTCTTTGATTCAGAACTTTGCGGGGTCGGCCGCGGGAGGGATGGCCCCCCGCGGCGAGCTTTTCCGACCAGTCCAGTCAGCTCTCAGTTTCCTCTGAAGTTCGTCAGGTTGCCGGACGGCGGGTTCGGATACTTCTTGACCGACTCCTCGTACTCAGCAATCGCTTTCATGGCAACCCCTCCCGCCCACAAGTAGTGAGGAAGCTGCAAATCCTCGTGCGGATCCATCTCGATATTGTAGATCTTTGGGTAATTCATTGGCGACATGCTGGTCCACATCCCGCCGATCATTTGCTGGCCCGGTGTGCCGGTCGGGGCGATGTCCTTGAAATACAGTCGCCATTGCTTCCAGCGCGCCGCCACGAGGTCCGGCCCAATGAAGGTGAGCAGCGTTTCGCGGTGGCCCATGGCGCTCTTGCCGGTGAGCACGTCCGTCTGGTCCACGCCGTCAATCGCACGATCCGCGGGCAGCTTGGCACCGAGAATGGCCGCGAAGGTCGGCAGCCAGTCCATGGTCGAGAACATCGCGTAGGTACTGGTGTCGGGCTTGACGTGCCCGGGCCAGCGGATGAAGCAGAAGGTCCGGATTGAGCCCTCGGTCACCTCGCCCAGGTCGCCGCGGAAGGGGCCGTTGTTGCCCATGTCCGGCGCTCCCAGGCCCGTGGAGTCCCACTCTTTGAAGTATTGGCCTGTCCCACCGTTGTCCGAAGCGAAGACGACGATGGTATTGTCATCCAGGCCAAGTTCCTTCAACGTATCAAGAATCTGGCCGACGTGGTAATCGCCTTCCATCATTTTGTCGCCGTACTGCCCGATGCGCGATTTGCCGGCGAACTGCTTGGACGGGATATTCGGCCCGTGCCCCATCGAGAACGGCAGATAGAGGAAGAACGGCTTGCCCTCCGCATTCTGCTCCTTCATGAACGCGATGGCGCGGTCGGTCAGGTCGTTGTCGATCTCCGCGCGCACCGCGAGTGTGAACGGCTTGACGCGCTCCAGCGGCCCGTTCCCCTTCTGCTGACTGATCCACACCCCCCTTTCGATCAGGTCCTTCTCGGGGATGTCGCCCGCGCTGTGCGTTTGCATGATCTGCGGAATGTCCGCGGCGGCGTCCCACGAGGTGTCCGGCGGGATGCCATAGAACGTATCGAACCCGTGCGCACCCGGCAGGGCATGCGCATCGCCGCCGAGGTGCCACTTGCCGAATATGGCCGTCGCGTAGCCCGCGTCCTTGAACAACTGTCCCATCGTGTACGCAGTGGCCGGCAGCTGGTTGGGCCCGCCCTTCAGGGCGAGGAGCGACAGCCCGTTGCGGATCGAGTATTGCCCCGTCATGAGGGCGGCGCGCGACGGGGTACAGGCGGGCTCGACGAGGTATTGAGTGAAGCGAAGCCCTTCACGGGCCAGCTGGTCCGTGCGTGGCGTGGGCATGCCGCGCAACTCGCCTCCGCCGTAGGGGCCCATATCACCGTAGCCGACGTTATCGGCCAGGATAAACACGACGTTTGGTTTCTTGGCGTCGCCGCTGGCGCTGGCAGGTTGCGCCGTAGCGCAGGAGGTCAAACCGACCGCCGTCGAAGCGGCCAGCGCGGTCAGACCGTATTTAATGAGGTTCTTTCTTTTCATACTTTTTCTTACGTTCGATTTGCTCGTGTTTCAATTGATACGGCTTTGTTGTTGTGCGGCATGCTTTGCGCGGCGGGGTGTGGGTCAATGCCAATTGAATGGCGTCGAGCGGCATCTCGTCGTCCGCGACTCAAGAAGTAGTCGCGGTTGGGTCGTACAAAGGGAACAATGTCAGAAACCTGCGGCGGTTGGATATTGGACTTTGGGCCAATACGCAGTGGCGGGTGGCAAAGGGCACGGGGCGAGTAATTGGTAATCACACAGCGGAAGTCGCTGGATGTTGGTATTTTCATGCGGTTTGATTTGGTTTGATTGAAGTGCATTCGTGGCTTTGAAGATGGGTTCGTTTGGTAAAAATGGATTCTTTCATTCAGGGTCTATCCTAAACCACCATTGACATTGGTGGCGGCACCACCTCACCCAGCCGTCTTCGTTGCAGGCGTTCCAACTGGTTCATCGCGCGGAACAACTGCCGCTCCAAAGCCGTTTCGTAGCGCAGAATCTTTTCCAAAACGTCCGCCGAAGGCAGCACCGCCGCAGACTGCCGCGCCCGCTCCTCCGCATTCTCCCGTTCCTCGAGCCGGTCCATCCAGAATTCAATGTCGCGAATTCGTTGGTCCAGATATTTCAGGACTCCCGTCTTGTGCCGGGTTCGCAACGCCTCCGGCTCCAGTTTTTCGGGATTGGATACCAGCCAGGCGCGGAACTCCTCGAGTTTTTTGACCGTGGCATCCGGCTGGTCGCGCAAACCCCACTTGAAATCTTTCAGAGTCGCCTCGGTCAGTTCGCCGTTCCGCTCCACATCCTCACGCACGTCACGAAGGCAATGGTGCAGGTAGCGGTAGCCCCACACCGAACGCTCCAATTGCGTAACCAAGGAATCGGAAAACGGCGTCTGCGGCATGCTCAGTATCATCCGCAGCGGATTGTGATTTTTCCGCTGCCACCAGCCGGTGTCCACGGTCAAGGCGATCTCACCGGATTCCGACATGCGGGCGCGGCGCAGCCGCCAGGACGCCTGCACGATCTGATCAACCAGCATTTCCTCCAACGGCCCGACTGGCGCGAGATCCAAATAGTAAGCCTGGCACAGTTTTTTGAATTCATTCGTTGATTCCTTCAGTTTGTGACTACGCACCACGACGGTTTGCGCCAGCACGCCGTGTTTGAGCGCGTTCATTTTAGCGATGGCCTTACCATTGGGCGTTTTGGGGCCGGTGGATTTTTGGGCGTTCCGCCGATTGGCGGTGAGTTGTTTTAGCGACATCGTTTTGCGCATAGGCTTACCGATACTGCCCACGAATGTAGGCGTTGTAGTACGCACCCATGGACGAGGCATTCATAAATTCCCGATAGACGGAATACGAAACGCCGGGATGATCGTAAACGCGGCCGGAGTGGAATTCCACGGTTATCAATCTCGCCAATGAGTTGGGCGGCCAGCCTTACCGCCGGGGCACACCATAGGTTCCACCCGCACGGTTATAGGTGCGCGGATATACCTTGTCGGCGGTGGCTACGGGATTAGCAGCCGGAGTGGCAACAGCAGCAGCAGTGACCGGACGGGCTTGGGCCATTTCCTCCTCCGACCAGGTTGGCGTTGCATAAGTTGTGGTTGTGGTCGTGGTCGTGGCTGGCTGCTGCGGCTGGGTTGTCGTCGCTGCCTGTGGCGGAGGGGCAGCGGCCGACTGGTCAACCGCACCAGTGGTTGTTGCGGTTGGCTGACCGGCAGTTGCCGGCTGAGCGGTCGCCACCACGGGCTGTGGGGTCGCCACCCGCGGTTGGGTGATGGCGAGCAGTTCCGTTTCCGAAGCCGCAGCATTTGCGAGTGCGGTCCGATCAAAAACCATCACCCACCAACCACCATACGAACCCCATTCACCCGGCAGCAGGGTTTCAAACGACATGCCGCCGTTTTGCTCCACGTCCTTCTGGTTCCAGTTCAAGCCGCGGACCATTTTCCGGTCGTCGGCGTTCGCCAGCACGGAACAGATGAGATTAATGCAGTTGCTTTTGGCCGGGGCGCTGTCCTTCAAATAAGTCATGGCCCCGATTTCGACAGCGGCAGGATTATTCAGGTCGCCGAAGATGTTGATTTCGTAGCCGCCAGTAGCACAGCGGAAGGAGACGTAGGGAACATTGTTAAATTTTCCGTAGTTAATGACGGTAGCCGGAACCTGTTTTATTTCCGTCGCCCAACCATTGTTCGCCAGCAAACTGACAATCTGGGCCCAATCGGGAATTCGCTGACCGTTGTTGGATACGTGGGGGGCCGTCGCCGCTTCTTGCTTCACGTCCCTGATCATGGACTGCGGATAACGGTAGGTGCCGGAATCCATTTGGAGGAGGACGCCGCCGGCATCCTTTTGCAGGATTTTTCCGGTTAACACATCCCCACTTTGAAGGACGACGACGTCGGCCTTGAGCAACGGTTGGGACCACAATGCCAGACCGCACGCGGCCAGAAGTTTGATCGTCTTGAGTGATCTTGTTGGCTCTTTGTTTTTCATATTTGTTTGTCAGTTGATTGATGTGAAACTCGCATTCACGAGGTGACGCACCAGGGATTTTAAGGTTACGGCTTGAAGTTGCTGTACTCGCCGCCCACGCGGTCGTAGGTGTTGCCAAAGTTGTCCTGCGTGATGTGCGCGGTGCCGGTCTTGTCCGGGGTGAGGATCAGATCCTGCTCGAGCACCACTGACCGGAACTTCCAGCCCGGCGGAAGCTTCAAGCGACTGCCAAGGGTGCTGATCTCGTCGAAATTCTGATCCGGGAAGGTGATGAGGCTGAATGACTTCATGACCCACGAGTTGCCATCAGGGTCATCCAGGACGGATATCCGCGTGCCCTTGTTGAAGCCGAATTTGGTATGGCGTGTGACGGTGATGAACTTGTAGTCGGCCGCACCGGGTTTCGTGCTGAGGCCCTTCAAATCCAACCAGTTCACCCAGCGTGCTTTCATGCCGCCGAAGTCCAGTTCCTTGCCCATCTCGACCTCGATCCAGTCCAGCGTCCAGATGCGGGGACCGTTCTTGAACGCGGCAAGCATGTGGTATTCCTTCGCGATCTTCTTGACTTCGATCTTGTCGAGCAGCGCCGCGGGACAAGAATCCCCGGTGGTGTCGCTGCCGTTCAGACCCCAAGTGTTGTAGACGTTCGCCTCCAGATTCTTCGTGATCCCGTTGCCGCCGATGAGGAACATCTCGGTGTAGCGGTGCCCGTAAGTTCCCTTGAACGTGTTCAGTTTCGCGCCTGCGCCGTCATCCGGCAGAGTCGCGCAGCCGGTCAGCAGTGCCGCGCAGAGCGGGACCAACAGGAGCGGACTGGCCCGGCCGATTTTTGTTTTGATGGATTTCATGATTTTCATTTTGGGTTCCTGGTATTTGTTTTGTGTTGCTGGTGTGTTTTCGTTTTGGTTGATGACTACAGTGTGGCCTTTACTCCCGGCGGGTTCCAGGTGCCGTCCAGGACCTCCGGCTTGGGCCAATAGACCCGTATGGTCAGATTGAAGGGGCCTTGCTTTGGCGCCGGCAGCCAGTTGGCTTCCTTGTCTGCGCCGGGCGAATCCGTCTGGAGGTAGATATCCAGCGAGCCGTCGGCGTTGTACTTGAGCGGCATCCAGGCCGAGAGGGCGTAGCGGTTGATGGCGTTGGAAACGTAGTAGCCGTCCGGATCGTACATGGACACTGACCAGGTGGCCTGGGTGGGCGGCAACTGATCCTTCCCAAAATGCAGCACGTAGCGGTTGGCGGCATCGAGCGACTTGTCGTGCGCATCCAGGAACGCGGTCGGGTAAACCACATCCGGTGGCTGGATGCCACCCAGTCCGATCATGGCGATGCCGGCGCGCGTGAGATAGTCCGTACCGTAGTTGGCAAAGTCTTTCGGGATGACGATCCAGCCATCCTTGGTTTTCAGCTTTTGCACGCCCTTTTCCAGCAGCTTGAAGGCGGCCATAGACCGATTCAGCGCGCGGGCGATGCGTGGATCCGCTTGGACGATTTCGAAATCCTTTCCGGGTTCGAGGCCGAGACGCGCCAGTTTTTTGAGCATCGGCCCGTCGGCAGCTGCAGGTGGATTATCCTTCATCAACCGGGCCAGGCGTCCAAAGAAGTCGCCGGCGTCCATCTTCTGAATCCGCTGGACGGGCGGCATCCCGGTGTCCAGGCCGGCCGGAACTGGCACGCGGGCAGGCGGCGTGTAGGGCTGCCCCCAGGCGCTGAGCGGCGTCAGTTTGTATTGCTTTTGCAGCGCCGTAACGGCCGCGCATTCCTGCGGACCATCCGCCTGCATCTGGCCGTTGACCCAAACGATGCGCGTAGGGGAGCGGTAAACACCGTCCAAGCCGGCCGGCGTGGCGCCGGCCCAACCCGGTCCCACGATGAGAAAGTGTTTCGCTCCGGTCCCGGTGGTCCGCTTGCCGATGGAAGCGAAGACATTGCTCCAGTAGTCGAAGAGGGCGATCACATAATAGCGCCCGCCCGTGTCCGGCACCGAGAGCACGAGCGGTTCCGGACCGAGGTCCGCCCATGCCGTCGCGAACAGCGTGTCGAGGCCGGTGCGCGGCACCGCCCGGAAGGAGGCGTCTGGGAATCTGGACATGACGGCGAACTGGTTCATCGGGGCGGTGATCTCGCCCGGCGTCTCT
>JBGPDH010000196.1:0-7480 GCA_041482195.1 Verrucomicrobiia bacterium | reverse complement strand
GCAGAACGGGCTGATCCATCGCGGCGACACCATCGCCCTGGCGGTGCCGACGTTCACGCCGTACATCGAGATCGCCCACATGGACCGCTTTGCCTTCAAAGTGGTCCACGTCGATGCAGCCATGGAATACCGGAAGGACGGAACCCACACCTGGCAGTATTCAGATGCGGAAATTGACAAGTTGAAGGACAAGCGTATCAAGGCGTTCTTCCTCGTGAATCCCAGCAACCCGCCTTCCGTTGCCGTGAGCGGCAGGTCTATGCGGCGGCTGGTGCAGCTGGTGAAGAGCAAGCGGCCCGACCTCATCATCATCACCGACGACGTCTATGGCACGTTCGTGCCCGGCTTCCGCTCGGCGATGGCCGAACTGCCGCAGAACACGATTTGCGTCTATTCCTACTCGAAGCACTTCGGCTGCACGGGCTGGCGCCTGGGTGTGGTGGCGGTCCACCAGAACAACATTTTCGACAAGATGATCGCGAAGCTGCCCGCTAAAACCCGCGCCGCTTTGAACCACCGTTACAGTCCGATCACGCTGGAGCCGGCGAAGGTGAAGTTCATTGACCGGATGGTGGCGGACAGCCGGATGGTGGCGTTGAACCACACGGCGGGGCTGTCACTGCCGTCGCAAATCCAGATGATGCTGTTCTCGTCCTTCACGCTGCTGGACAGGTCAGACAGCTACAAGAACCTCTGCCGGCTTATTTGTCGCCGCCGATGGCATGCGCTGTTTGACGGGCTCGGACTGACGTTGCCCGAAGACAGCAGCCGGGCCTTTTATTACGTGGAGCTGGATCTGATGGTGTGGGCCGAAAAGACCTACGGGCCGGATTTCGCCAGGTTCCTCCGGAAGAATTACGAGTGCATCGATGTGCTTTTCCGCCTGGCCGAGCATAGCGGCATCGTGCTCATGCCCGGTGGCGGCTTTGGTGGACCGGATTGGTCCGTGCGCGTCTCGCTCGCCAACCTGGCCGAGGATACCTACCCGAAAATCGGCCAGTACCTGCGGGAAACGGCGCAAGCCTACGTGAAAGAGTGGCAAGCCACGAAGAAAACCCGGGCCGACTGAAATTCAACTGATTCAATCGTAAACCAAATGGTAAAAACAAATTCCAAACCAAAAACCCATAAAATGAATATGAAAACAACCAGATACCTGTTCTGCATTGTGACGGTGATGGCTTTGATGTTTTCCATCGCCGCCCAGGCCAAGCCCAAAATTGTAATCCTGGCCACCGGCGGCACCATTGCCGGCGCGCAAACCAGCAAGTCGGAGGTCGGTTACAAATCCGGCAGCTTCTCGGTGGACGACCTCATCAACGCCGTCCCCCAGCTGAAGGACGTTGCCGACTTGAGCGGCGAACAGGTGGCGAACATCGGCAGCCAGACCATGAACCACGAGGTGTGGCTCAAACTCGCCAAACGGGTCAACGAAGTCCTCGCGGAAAAGGATGTTGACGGCGTCGTCATTACCCACGGCACCGACACGATGGAGGAAACCGCTTACTTCCTCAGCCTCGTGGTGCATAGCGATAAGCCGGTAGTACTGGTCGGATCCATGCGTCCCGCCACGGCCATCAGCGCCGACGGCCCGGCGAACCTTTACAATGCCGTCGCGCTGGCCGCCAATCCTGAAGCCCGCGGCCTGGGCCCGGTCGTCGTGCTCAACGACGAAATCCATTACGCCCGAGAGGCGCAGAAGATGAACAGCACGGAACTGAACACGTTCCATTCACCAAACCGCGGCCGCGCCGGCGTCATGAACGTGGGCAACGCGCATTTCTTCTGGAAGAACGATACCCGCCTGGGGACCAACAGTGAGTTCTCGGTGAACGGCATGGGAGTGAGCGATCTTCCGCGAGTGGAAGTCGTTTATTCCTACGCCAATGTCGGGCCCGAGGTTGTTAACTTCCTCGTCAAACAGGGCGTGAAGGGCATCGTCCTGGCCGGCGTGGGCGACGGAAACAGCACTGATGCGATGATTGCCGCGCTTTCCGATGCCGCCAAAAAGGGCGTTGCCGTCGTGCGTGCCACGCGAACCGGCAGCGGTCTGGTCGTTCGCAACGTGGAAGTGAATGACGATAAACTCGGGTTTATCGCCTCGATGGAATTGAATCCGCAGAAGGCCCGCATACTCCTGATGCTGGGACTCACCAAAACCAGCGATCCCGCGAAACTGCAAGAGTATTTCATGGAGTACTAAGCCGGTCGTTCAATCGATGACAAATCATGAAAACAACGAAAGGATACAATAGACCTATGAAAACGAATATCACAAACCCTTGGTTCCGCCACTGGTGCGCCATCATGTTGGGTGTTTCGCTGTCTGCGTTCACCGGCTGTGCCCAGGTGCCCGCCGCCAAAGAAGCCACCGCCAAACCAGCCATGACGCCAGTCAACACAGCCGATTCCATCGCGCCGGTCTCCGGTACGGTCCCCATCACGGACAGTGACCTGCAACGGGTGGTGAACGAGGCATATGAGAAATTCAAAGGCGACACCACCGGCAAGAATGCCGATTATATTCCGTATCTTGCCAGCGTTCCGTCCAACCTGTTTGCCGTGGTTATCGTCACCGTTAACGGCGAAGTGTTTAGCGCGGGCGACACCAACTACGCCTTCTCCATCCAGTCCTGCTCGAAGGTGTTTACCCTTGCCCAGGTCCTGGAAGAGTCCGGTGAAAAAGCGGTCTTTGAAAAAATCGGCGTCGAACCGACGGGCATGCCGTTCAATTCGGTGACCGCCCTCGGCATGCACAACAACAAGGCGATCAATCCCCTGGTCAACGCCGGCGCGATGGCGGCCGTCAGCCTCGTCCAGGCAACCAACGCCGACCAGCGCTGGGAAAAAATTCTCGCCTACCAGAGCAAGTTCGCCGGTGAACCGCTCAAGCTGATTGACGAGGTCTACAAATCGGAGGCGGACTCGAATTTTCGTAATCGTGGCATCGCCTGGATCCTCTACAACAACGGCAATCTCTTCTGCGACCCACCGGAAGCGACTGACGTTTACACCAAACAATGTTCGATCGGAGTGACGGCCAGGGAATTGGCGATTATGGGTGCTACCCTCGCCGACCGCGGTGTGAATCCCATTACCAAGGAACGGTGCCTCGAATCCAAGTATGTCCCGCGCGTCCTCGCCGTAATGATGATGGCGGGTTTCTATGATGAGTCAGGAGCCTGGGCTTATAACGCCGGGCTGCCCGCCAAGACCGGTGTCGGCGGCGGCATCGTCGCGGTCGTGCCGGGCAAAATGGCCATCGTCGGATTCTCCCCGCCGGTCAACGACGCCGGCAACAGTGTGCGCGCCACCGAGGCCATCGATTACATCGTCAATGCACTCGACCTGGACCTGTTCGGATCCTTCAAGTAACCCCCAACCTGAAAACTGATTATGAAAACATTAATTGCGAAATCACTGCTGTTCGGCGCCATGGTTTGCGCGATGAACGGCATTGCGACGATGGCACAGAGTACAAATACCGCCGGACTCGAAAGTGAAAAGCCGGAGGCGGTCGCCACCGGCACCAACGCCGGTTCCGGAGTCGTTTTTACCGTGCCTACGGAACCCATCGAGGGCAATGCCAGTCCGGTAACTCCCCGTGACAACTTGAATGACCAGCAAGAAGCAGCACCCCGGCCAGGCAATGAGACGCTTGACCCCAAGTATCGGGGATACTTTCCCATCCCCAACACGCCGGCCATCGTTATGTTCAACGCCAAACCGCGCGTGGACATGATGGAGGACAATCGGAATTCCGGCAATGGAGACCGGTTTGTGACGGCGACCATCCCGGTGAAAGGCGAGCCGGGAAATGGCTATGGCGGCGGCGCGCAGTTCAACATGAACGCCAAAGGCTCACAGTTGAGCGTGGACGTGCGTGCACCCAACATGCCGGGAAACTTCCGTTTTTACTACAACAACGACTTTTTCGGAAGCGGCAGCGCCGCAATGAACTATCGCCTCAAACAACTGTACGGCGAGTTCTACAATGTTACGGCCGGATTTACTTACAGTATCTTTGAAGATCCGGACGTCTGGCCGGACACCGTGGATTACGAGGGTCCAAATTCCGCCATCTTCGCCCGTCAGGCCACGGTGCGCTACATGCTGCCGCTAGGTGACGCGTGGCAGTTGAATTTCGGCGTGCAACAACCGTCGTCGCAAATTGACACCGGCGGCACGGTGTTCGGCGCAACGGCAACGCCGGATAATCATCTACCCGACGGCGGAATGAACATCCGCTGGGAGAACTCCAAGTGGGGGCATGTGCAATTGGCAACCATTCTTCGTGATATTGGCGCGCAGAATTCCAATCCGGCAGCCGGTAATCAAAACGTCCTGGGCTGGGGTTTTAACCTCTCCAGTAGTATCAATGTTTTTGGACATGACTCGGTCCAGGCACAGGTCACCGGCGGCAAGGGTATCTTTGCCTTCTGCAACGATAATTTCACCTACACGGTTCCCGGCGGATTCGGTAGTTTCAACGGCGGTGATGCCTCGTACAACAGTGCCGGACAATTGCGGGCCATGGTATACGTGGCGCCCATGGTGGGGTACACCCATCAATGGAGCGACCAGTGGCGTTCCACGGCGACCTTCGGCTACGTGAATCTAAGCAATGAACCGGACGAAAGCGCGGTAGCGTACCACGAAACTTATTATACAAGCCTGAACGTCGTCTGGCAGATCCGTAAACGCCTGAGCGTCGGACTGGAAGGCTTGTACGGATACAAGGACCAGAAGAACGGCTTTTACGGCGACGTCTGGAGAATCCAAACCGGTTTGGTTTACTCATTGTTCTGACAATGGAATCCCGCCGGGGACGTGCGTTGGATGCTTGCGCGCCCCCGGCCATCTCAGGCATGATTCTGAATCCCAACGACCACTGAACTCAAAGACCCGTTTAACTCTGCGCCATGCTTAAAGGTCAATTCATCCTGCCGATACAAATCGATCTGGCCGCCACGTTTCTATTCGGTCTTACGGGCAGCCTGGTCGCGCTCAAGCGCGGCTACGATGTGATTGGGCTGTTCGCCCTGGCCTTTGTCACGGGGGTGGGCGGTGGCTTGCTTCGTGATGGGCTGTTCATCCAGCAAGGTCCTCCGGCGGTCACCACGGATTCACGATATATTCTGATGATCTTGCTGGCAGGTTTTGTAGCGTTCCTGTTCCGGACCCGGGTCATAGGAGATAACCGGATGATTGCCTGGCTCGACAGATTGGGCGTGGGCGCCCACTTCTTCCGGACCCGGGTCGTTCGTTTCAACAAGGTCATCGCGTGGCTCGACGCATTGGGCCTGGGCGCCTACGCTGTCGTGGGCGTGCAGAAATCATTGTACGCGGGATTGAGTGTGGCGGCGGCGATCCTGGTGGGCGTCATCAACGCGGCGGGCGGCGGCTTGCTGCGCGACGTGTTGGTGCGCGACGAACCCCTGATGTTCAAGCCGGGCCAGTTTTATGTCCTGGCCGCCTTCGCAGGCTGCCTGCTGTTTGCGTTGCTCGCCCTGCAATTCAAAATGGAGGCCACCACGGCCGCCGGCATCGCCATTGGCGCTACCTTCGTCTTTCGGGTATTGGCGATCCAGTTCAATTGGAAGTCGTCTTCCCTCTGGCAGGAGCCGCCCGCCAACCCTCCGTCCACGTGAATCGAAACCAATCGAATTAATACAATATATGACTCTGACGAAACCCGATCCCATTTGCATTTCCGATTCGCCGGTGCCCGCAATCCGATCTTGTATGAAACCAATAATGAGATTCTCTCCGCACGGAAGACGGCTCACCGCCACCCGGTGGCTGACCGGCACGCTGCTGGCGCTGCTGATGTTCCTGCCCTCGTCCGCTCACGCCTCACTTTTCAAAGGCGAGATGCTCGACAAGGTCGCTGACGTGATGACCTGGGTTGTGCTGATCGTGGCGCCAATCGTGGGCATCGTCCTCTTCCTGCTCGTTCATATCCTGCCGGAAAAGATCGCCGAAAAAAGACAGCACCCGCAGGCCAAGGCCATCCAGTGTTTGTGCCTGCTCTCGCTGGTATTCGGCGGCCTGCTCTGGCCCCTGGCCTGGCTCTGGGCGTTTTCCAAACCGGTCTTGTATAAACTCGCTTACGGCACGGACAAGGTGGCCCATGGCGAGGATGACACGCCGCCAAAGCCGCACCCGGACGAGGCACACGAACTCCGACAGCTTCGCCAACGCGTCGCCGAACTCGAAGCCAGGCTGGCCGGTGCATCCGGGGCCGAAGGAGGAAAGGCCTGACCTATGGAAATCCTGTTACTCGGCATCTACGGCTTTTTCGCCTGGCTGATTTTCTTCAAGTTCAAGTGGCTCCCCTGGAACATCACCACTCAGGTCATCACCATCACCCTTCCGATCCTCGGGTTGACCGCGTTGATTCTCCTGCTGAACATTGCGGCGCCCTCCTCGCATGACATTCGGGTGATCAATTACGTCGTTCCCATCAATACGCCCGTGCGCGGCCTGGTCACCGAGGTGCCCATCGAGCCGAACCGCCCGCTCAAGAAGGGCGACGTGCTGTTCAAAATTGACCCGACGCCTTTTGCGATCGCGGTCACAAACGGCGAGGCGAATGTCCTCAGCCTCCATGAACAATTGAAAAGCACGCAGGCCGGCAACGCGATCACCGCCACCAAACTCGCTCTCGCGCGCAAGCGGCTGGGCCAGTTCACGGAGCTGGCCGGGGCGGGCGCAGGCAACAAGTTCGATCAGGAACAGGCCGAAGCCGACGTGCTGAGTCTGGAAAGCGAACTCGCCGCGTCCAGCGCCAACGAAGACATGATACGGGCGCAGATCGCCGGCGCCGAAGCCCAGCTCGCCGACGCGAGATGGCAGCTCAGCCAGACCACGTGCTATGCACCGGCTGATGGCACCGTGGTTGCCCTCACACTGCGACCGGGCGCCATGGCGGTTCCGATGCCCATGAATCCCGCCATGAATTTCATCGAGGACGAGCAATGGGTTCTTGCCATTTATCAACAAAACGAAGTGCGGAAAATCAAACCGGGGCAGGAAGCCGAAGTCGCTTTCAAGATGTATCCGGGTCGAATTGTGAAGTGCAAAGTGGACTCGATCATGTGGGCCACCGCTCAAGGGCAGTTGCCCATCGGTACCATGAATGTTGCCGGTGGCGTGGCCCCGGTCCCGCCGAATTGCCTCGCCGTCCGTCTGGTGCCGGAAGGCAGGGACAAGGACATTTTCCTGGCTGCCGGCGCGCACGGTGCCGGGGCGGTCTATACCGACAGCTTTGAGCCAATACAGATCCTCCGGAAGATCCTGGTCCGCGTCAGCGCCAAGCTCGACTGGTTCATCCTCAAACTTCACTGAGGCGCGTATGCAACAAAAGAAGATGTTGATTGATCCGGCTTCAGCCCGTGGTTGGGCGCGTCACTCCGCGCACGCCGTCATCCTCTGCGTGCTGCTCCCGGTCCTCATCGCCGGTTGTGCCACCAAGTCG
>JBGPDH010000195.1:0-7485 GCA_041482195.1 Verrucomicrobiia bacterium | reverse complement strand
CCGGCAGCCGTCGCCGGTGAAATACATGTTCTTGTAGGTGGTGAAATAGGTGTTGATGAAACGGTCGTGGTCGCCCCAGGTGGTGCGCATCATGCCGGGCCACGGTTTTTTGATGCACAACTTGCCGCCTTCGTTGGGTGCGCATTCCGTACTGTCATCGCGCAAGACCACCGGTTCGACACCGGGGAAGGGGCGGCTCGCGCTGCCGGGTTTGAGTGTGTGCACGCCGGGCAGGGGAGTGATCATGAATCCGCCGGTCTCGGTCTGCCACCAGGTATCCATGATCGGACGCTGGCCTTTGCCGATGACGCGATGATACCACATCCAGGCTTCAGGGTTGATGGGTTCACCGACGGAGCCCAGCACGCGTAACGAACTCAAATCGTACTGGTTCGGCCATTCATCACCGAGCCGGATGAGCGCGCGGATGGCCGTCGGCGCGGTGTAAAACGCGGTGACTTTGAATTTCTCCACGATTTTCCAGAAGCGCCCGGCATCCGGCCAGGTTGGTACGCCTTCGAACATCAATGTCGTCGCCCCATTGCAGAGCGGGCCGTATACCACATAACTGTGGCCCGTCACCCAGCCGATGTCTGCCGTGCAGAAGAAAATATCGTCGTCGTGAATATCGAAAACGTATTTATGCGTCAACGCCGTCCACAACAGGTAACCCGCAGTGCTATGGACGACACCTTTGGGTTTACCGGTCGAACCCGAGGTATAAAGGATGAACAGGAAATCTTCAGCGTCCATTTTCTCCGGCGGGCAATCCATCGAGGCTTTCGCCATCAACTCGTGATACCACACATCACGGCCGGCCTCGAAATGGCACGGCTCATTGTTGCGTTTGATCACCACGACTTTTTCGATGCTCGGCGTCTTCTTTAAGGCGTCGTCGGCTATGGCCTTGAGGGGAATGCTTTTGCCGCCGCGCAGCGACACGTTGGCCGTGATGAGTGCTTTGCAGGTGGAATCGTTGATGCGATCGGCCAACGAATCGGCGCTGAACCCGCCGAAGACCACCGAATGGATGGCGCCAAGGCGCGCGCAAGCGAGCAGGGCAACGGCGGCTTCGGGGACCATCGGCATGTAAATCGCCACCCGATCACCTTTCCGGATACCCAGTGTTTTCAGGACATTGGCAAACATGCAAACCTCCGCATGCAATTCCGCATAGGTGATTTTTCTGACTTCCTCTTCCGGTTCTCCCTGCCAGACGATGGCGACCTTGTCGCGCGTCCCGGTTTTCAGATGGCGATCGAGGCAATTGACGGTCACATTCAGCTGGCCATCCTCAAACCAGGTGTGGCGGATGATCCGGGCGTCGGTGTCCCAGGTGAATTTGCGTGCGACGGCAGGTTTCCTGAACCAATCCAGCGTACCTGCCTGCTCCAACCAGAAGGCGTCGGGCTCGTGGACGGAACGTTCGTACATTGCATTGTATTGCGCGGCGTTGAGATGCACACGCCGCAACCTATCCGGTGGCGGCGGGAAAGTGCGGCTTTCCTGAAGCAACGAATCAGTCGAAATAGCTGGAGTGGACATCGTCAGGTATCGTTGGATTTTTGCCATTGTCGGCAAAACTTATTGTTCCTGTCAATTGTGGTGATGAAGCTTGAAGACGTCTTCAGCGAGTCATGCGCAGGGGAGTGTCTGTCCCATTTTTCGACGGTGCCAATCGCGCGGATGTTGACAAAGGAGATATTCTCCGCGAGTTTCCCCGCGCAGCAAATGGGCAAGACACTTATCATTGCAGAAAAACCGTCGGTGGCCGGCGACATTGCCAAGGCGCTCGGCGGTTTCAAGAAAGTCGAAGATTTCTACGAGAGTGACAAATATGTCGTCTCGTCGGCCGTCGGCCATCTGCTCACCATCGTTCCACCCGAAGGCGTCGAAGCCGCGCGCGGCAAATGGACCTTCAAATGCCTGCCGGTGATTCCGCCGCATTTTGACCTGCTGCCGATTGAGAAAAGCGAGCCGCGGTTGAAGGTCCTGAAGAAGCTGATCAAACGCGCCGACGTTGACGCGCTCATCAATGCTTGTGACGCCGGGCGTGAGGGCGAACTAATTTTCCGCAACATCGTCAAGTTCACGAAGGCGAAGCAGCCCATTAAGCGCCTCTGGCTGCAATCCATGACCCCGGCGGCGATTCGCGAGGGCTTTGAGAGGTTGCGCGAGGATGACGCCATGCTGCCGCTGGCCGACGCGGCGTTCAGCCGGTCGGAGGCCGACTGGCTGGTTGGCATCAACGGCACCCGCGCCATGACGGCCTTTAACTCGAAGTCGGGCGGTTTTTACAAAACCACCGTGGGCCGGGTGCAGACGCCCACGCTGGCCATCATGGTCGAGCGGGAAGCGAAAATCCGCAAATTCGTCCCGCGCGATTTCTGGGAAGTCATCGGCACGTTTGACGCGGCGGCGGGGCAATATACCGGGCGTTGGTACGATGAAAAATTCGTCAAAGCCGATAAAGACGGAGACGATCAGCTCAAGCCCGAACGTTTTTGGGAAAAGTCGCAAGCGGAGGCCATTCGTGACAAGTGCCTGGGCAAACCCGGCATCGTCACCGAGGAAAGCAAGCCCAGCACGTCGCTGTCACCGTTGCTTTACGATCTGACCAGTCTGCAACGTGACGCGAACTCGCGGTTCGGGTTCAGCGCCAAGAACACGCTCGGGCTCGCCCAGGCGCTTTACGAAAGGCACAAGGTCCTCACTTATCCACGAACCGATTCGCGCGCGTTGCCGGAGGATTATGTGGGCACAGTGAAGACGACTTTGGAGATGCTGTCCGGCCGTACGCCCGGCGCCGGGACCGCGTTTTTAAGCCGTTTTTCAGCATTCGCCTCTCACATTCTGGAGAAGGATTGGGTACGTCCGAACAAGCGCATCTTTAACAACGCAAAAGTTTCGGACCATTTTGCCATCATTCCCACCACGCAAACGCCGAAAGGCCTGTCGGAACCGGAGCAGAAACTTTATGACATGGTGACAAAGCGGTTTCTGGCGATTTTTTATCCCGCCGCCGAATTTCTGGAAACCACACGCATCACGCGCGTCGAGGGTGAACCGTTTAAAAGCACGGGCAAAGTGCTGGTGACTCCCGGGTGGCTGGCGGTTTACGGCAAGGAAGCACAGGAGGAGGATGCCGCGAACCTGACGCCGGTACAGCCGAACGAAACGGTCAAGACCAGCGCCGTCGAGGTAAAGCCGAATGTGACCAAACCGCCGCCGCGGTACACCGAAGCGACGTTGCTTTCGGCCATGGAAGGTGCGGGCAAGCTGGTGGAGGACGACGAATTGCGCGAGGCGATGCGCGAGAAAGGTCTGGGCACCCCGGCCACGCGCGCGGCCATTATCGAAGGCTTGATTTACGAACAGTACCTGCATCGCAACGGGCGCGAACTGCAGGCCACGGCCAAGGCGTTTTCACTAATGGAATTGCTCAACGGCCTCGGGGTCGCCGAACTGACCAAACCGGAATTGACCGGCGATTGGGAGTTCAAGTTGCACCAGATTCAGCGACGGCAAAAGAGTCGTGACGAGTTTATGTCCGAAATTGCCGACATGACCCGGCACATTGTGGAGTGCGCCAAAAAATACGAACACGACACAATTCCTGGAGATTTCGGCATTCTGAAGACTCCCTGTCCCAAGTGTGGCGCCGAGGTCCACGAGAAATACAAACAGTTCCAGTGCGAAAAATGCGAGTTTGCCCTCTGGAAGACCGTGGCCGGCCGCATGTTTGAGATTGAGGAAGTGGAACAGCTCATTACGGAGAGACAAATCGGGCCGTTGCAGGGATTCCGCAGCAAGCTGGGCAAACCGTTTGCCGCCGTGTTGAAAATGAACGGCGAGTTCAAGGTGGAATTTGATTTCGGCAACGATCAGAGAAACGGAAACGGCGAAGCCGCCGCCCCGGTGGATTTCACCGGCAAGGAACCGCTGGGCAAATGTCCGAAGTGCGGCGCGCGGGTTTTTGATGCCGGCATGAATTACCTGTGCGAGAAGGCGACCGGTCCGGACAAAACGTGCGATTTCCGTTCCGGCAAGATCATCCTGCAGCAGGAAATTGCTCCCGAGCAGATGAAGAAACTGCTCGAGACGGGCAAAACCGATGTGCTGACGAAATTTATTTCTAAACGAAATGGCCGCACCTTCAAGGCGTTCCTGGCGACCGGGAAGGATGGCAAAGTGGGGTTTGAATTTCCGCCGCGCGAAGGCAAGGGCAGGGCAGGCGGGGAGAAAAAACCGAAAGAACCGGTGCCGAAGATTGATTTCACCGGCAAAACCGAAATCGGCAAATGTCCCCGGTGCGGGGGACGGGTGTTTGATACGGAGTCGGGTTATCTCTGCGAAAGATCGCAAGCGGACAAGAAACCGTGCAAGTTCAAGATCAACCGTGAAATTCTGCAGCAGCCGATTGACCCGGTGCAGGCACAAAAACTGCTGAATTCACGCAAGACCGATTTGCTGGACAAATTCATTTCCAAGGCCGGCAAACCGTTCCCGGCGTATCTGGTGATGGATGACAAAGGCAAGGTGACGTTTGATTTTCCGCCGCGCCCCGAATGAAACGGTGACCTTTGTCGTGCGGACACCGGTTACCCTGTCGTTATGAAGGCAAGTCATTTCGTTTGGACGCTGGTGCTGATCTGGGGATGGGTGGCTTCGACAGCCGCTCAATCGTCTGCCATTCCTGCCACAACCGCTGCACGCGCCGGTCTTAATCCGGCTGGACTCGTGATTGTGACCCGTGACGGGAAGGCCTACAAAAATGTGCAGGTGCAAAGCGTGGCCCCCGACGGCTTGTTGATTTCCTACACTCCGGAAGCCGGTGGCGTCGGTGTTTCGAAACTTAAATTCGATGATTTGCCGGGCGATGTGCAGCGGCGTTACGGATACAATGCCACCAACGCGGCCGCGTTTGAAAAGGCGGAGCGGCAAAGCGCCAGCCGTTTGCGGGCACAATTGATCGCCGCCGACAAGATCACCGAAACCCGGCGCCTGGCGGATGATTTGTCCGATGCCTGGAGCGACGCCCGGGCGAGTGGCACGGGGTTCTTTATCACGAGCGACGGCTATCTGCTCACCTGTTATCATGTGGTAACCAATGCCACCCGCATCATGGTGGGTGCCAAACAGGGAGTGTTCCCGGCCGAGCTCATCCAGTCCGACGCGGCCAATGACATCGCCCTGCTCAAGGTGGATGGCACGTTTTTCCCGTTGCCGCTTGCTGCACATAACAGCGAAAAGTTGGGGGAATCCGTGTTTACGGTCGGCTTTCCCAACCCCGGTATGCAGGGACTGCAACCCAAGCTGACACGCGGAGAAATCAGCAGTCTCGCTGGCGTGCAGGACAATCCCGGCGAATACCAGATCAGCGTGCCGGTGCAGCCCGGAAATTCCGGAGGCGCGGTGGTGGACGAATACGGCAATGTGGCCGGGATCGTGGCTGCCAGGCTTTCCGACCAGGCGGCGCTGGCCACCTCCGGGATGACGGCGCAGGAGGTGAATTACGCGGTGAAAAGTTCCCGCGCCCGGACCTTGTTGGAGGGATTTCCGGATCTGGCGGCCAGGCTGAAGCCGCCGCATCCGTTCAAGGTCCGCCGGTTCGAAGACGTGGTCCAGGAAGCGCAGGACGCCGTGGCGCTGGTCATGACCTATTGAAACAAACCCTGGCAGGTCCTGCTATTTTAGGATGCAAGACAGAACATCGCATTTCCAACGGCGTGCAACATGAACGAATCCTGGGCCAAAAAACGAACTGGCGAATCACTGGAAGTCCGCGATAAGTGGCTGGATAAATTCGTTATCCATCTGGCGACGGATCGAGGAGCTTCCGCTTATACCCAGCGGAATTATCGGCAGGCATTGACGGAATTTTCGCGCTGGCATCTGGCCGAACGCCAGTCACTGCCGGTCTGGGACAGGTTGCAGCGCGATGATTTCCGGAATTATCTGCGGCACCTGGGGCGCCACAATTTGAGCCGCGCGGCGACCCAACTCCGGTTTTCCGCGTTAAGAACCTTCTTCAAATTTCTCATGCGGCACGGTGTGGTGGAAACTTTGCCGATTAAAAATCTCGCACTCCCTAAACAGGGCCGGCGCCTGCCGAAATTCCTGACGATCCAGCAGATGAAAGATTTGTTGGCGGCACCGGCGCAGTTGCTGGAGCGCCGGGGCCAAAAGAAAGGCCCGGGCCGCCCTTTGTCTGCCACCGCCTGCCTGCGTGATGTAGCCGTCCTGGAAACCATTTACTCATGCGGCCTGCGCATCAGCGAATTGTGCGGCCTGCGCGCGGAGGACATTGATTGGAGCGAACGGCTCGTCCGCGTCCGCGGCAAGGGCAAAAAGGAACGACTTGTGCCCATCGGCGAACCGGCGTGGAAGGCGATTCAAAATTATTGGGCCGTGTTGAAACACCCGCCGTCCGGCCCATCACCGGTTTTTTTTGCCGAAACCCAAAAGCTCACGCCGCTCAGACCGCTGCAATTGTCCCGCCGCCTGAAACAATACCTGGTCGTCGCCGGCCTTGATCCCGGCCTCACGCCGCACAAGCTCCGGCACAGTTACGCCACGCATCTGCTGGACGCCGGGGCGGACTTGCGGAGTGTGCAGGAGCTGTTGGGTCATGCCCACCTGGTTACGACGCAGGTCTATACCCACGTGACCACCGAACGCCTGAAGAAAGCCTACGACGCAGCGCATCCCCGCGCTTGAGCATGACCCTGGCGGATTGAAAATTCTTGAATGAGCGTCCGGGTTGCCGGTCTAAGTAACCGGGCGGTTATAAACGCTTAAAGCCGATGAACATGAACGTTAAACCGACATTTTTATCTCTGGCCACGGCGGTGGCGGCAGTGGCTTTGACCGGTTGTCAATATCCTGATGGGGAACCGAACAACACGGCGACTGGTGCTTTGGCAGGCGGCGCGGCAGGCGCCATGACCGGCGCAGCCATCGGCGGCCCGCATAATAATGCAGGACCCGAAGCACTGATGGGCGCGGCGGCGGGAGCGCTGGCCGGAGGCATCATCGGCAACGTGATGGACCAGCAGCAGGCAGCGGCCCTTCGTGCGCAGGCGCCTCAAACCTACGTACGCGTTCAGGAAGGACAACCGTTGACTGTGTCGGATGTCAAGGCCCTGGCTGCGGCCAGAGTGAGCGATGACGTCATTATCAATCAGATTCGCAATTCACATACCGTTTATCATCTCAGCAGTACCGACATCATCGACCTTCATAATTCCCGTGTCAGCGACACCGTCATCAATTTCATGATCAGCACGCCAAGCCAGGTGGTAAACGATTCAAATGTTCCGGCCGGTCCGGTCGTGGCTCAAGCGCCGCCGCCACCGCTGGTTCAGACACTGGTCGTGTCCCCTGGACCCGGCTATGTGTGGATTGGCGGCGAGTGGATCTGGAACGGCGGTTGGGTTTGGAGGGCCGGTTATTGGGCTTACCCGCCGTACTCGCATGCGGTCT
>JBGPDH010000194.1:0-7558 GCA_041482195.1 Verrucomicrobiia bacterium | reverse complement strand
GGGTCCACGCTGGTCATGTCCGCGTCCATTTCTTCAAACGTGCACGTTTCCACCAGGGAATGAATGCGTTCGCGCGCGCCGATGGGAAAATGAAAGTCGCATTTCGGACAGACCTTCAGGTTTTCATCCAGCTCCTTGTCAAAAACCATCGTTTCGCAATTCTCGCATTTGGTCCAAAGTCCTTCCGGAATGTCCCGCTTTTTGGACTTGCCGGACCCGAGCTTGGGTTTTTTGGCAAAATTTGTCTGGCCGCCTTTGGCAGGGGGCGGGGTCAATCCCGGCTCGCCCGTCTCCAAGCCAAGTGATTTTTTTGTAAAAGTAGTCGTGGCCATTAACATTTGGATTATACTAAAGTCCCCGCGCCACTGTCCAGACACAAACGTCACCCGCCCCGGCGGCCCGCAAAGCCTGCGCACAGGCGCTCGTCGTGGCGCCGGTGGTGAAGACATCGTCCACCAGAACCACACGTTCACCGTGTAATCGCACCCGGGGGCGAACCGAAAAGGCACCGCGCATATTGGCCGCGCGCTGTTGTCGGGTGAGTAATGTCTGGGTTGCGGTGGGCCTGGTTCGCCGGAGCAATCCTGAGTTCAAAGCAATTCCGGTGGCCGCACTCAATGCGGCGGCCAGTCGTTCCGCCTGGTTGAATTCACGCTCACGCTGTTTCACCGGATACAGCGGGACCGGCAGAATGCGATCCCAACCCTGCCCGCACAAGGCCGGAGAGGCCCGCTCTAGGAACAGCCGGGTCAGAAACGGTTCAAACCACAGAGCGCGTTGATATTTGTAACGATGAATCACCTCCCGCACCGCGTTGTGCGCGATCACCGCGGAGCGCGCCGAAGTGAAATGCAGTTCCATTTCGCGGCAGTTCGAGCATTCAAACGGCGCGGTAATCGCGCCCGGACAGGGTAGGCCACAGCGTTCGCAGAATGGCCGTTCGATGAAATGGACCTGGGCGCGGCAATGAGTACAAACGTAGCCTTCTCCAGCCGTGGCGCGTTCGGCACGACATAGCTGGCAGGTTTCCGGGTAGAAAAAGGCCAGGCCGATTTCCAGGCGCTTTTGCACTGACCCAGCCAGCGCATTCATCGGGGGATGCTGAACGGTTCGCTCCGGGGGCGTGGGAACAGGAGGTAAAACAGAACGAGGACCAGGACCAGGACGACCAGCGCAAGCCAGCCGTCGAACATTTTGCCGGTGCCCCAGAACCACGTGGCCGCATGCGGCGCCGCAGTAGTGAACGCCCCGTACGTTTTCAAGCAGAAAGTCCAACCGGCGTGCAGTCCCATCGAGAAGTAAAGATTACCGGTGCGCTGGTAGGCCAGACCCAGCAAAAGGCCCGCGATGGTCAGATTTAAAAATTCAGGCATCAGCGTCTGTAAATCCGCAAACCCGCCCAACATCCGCGGAAGCAGAACCAGACCGGATTGCCAGCCAACCTCGCCGGTAAAATCCGCCCGCCGCAGAAAGTGGACGAAAGCGTAAATCACGCTGCTGATGATGAGTGCCAGCGGCCAATAAAAGAATTTTCGCAAGCCGCCAAAAATGCCACCTCGAAATAAAAACTCTTCCAGAACGCTAACGACAACCGCCGTGACTATGATGTTAAAACCGGTTGCCACCATCTCGTGCGCGTTATGGCTCTGAGCGGGAATGCGATTGCCAAAAAACAAGGCCATTCCAGCCAGCACGGCCAGCGAAAGAAACCCGACCAGAAGGCCGCCGGATAATCTTTTCAACTGACCGTAGGGCGCCACCAGGCCCGTTTCGCGCCAGTGAGTGACACCCAGCGCACGCAGCAGCGGCCACAGCCCGGCCAGTGCCAGGATGAGCAGGGAACGATCCACAAACCGGTGGAACGGCTGAGCGGCTGTTTTGGGAAACTCATGGACGAAGGTATGGGCCAGCCAGTAAAGCCACGGCGCCAATAATGCGCCGCCGACAAACACAACCACGATGTAGAGAATCAGCGCCCGCAGAGGCCGCATGTCTTTGACGATAAATCCGCCAACGCCACCTGCCAAGCGCTAATTTACCGCTCAACCGGAGTGAGACGGTATGCCGTCCCGGAACCGGTCACCACTTCAGACGTGCCTGTCGATTGTCCAGAAAAGCGGTGAAAGATGACGGAGAATCCGCATTGGAATTTTTTGGTTAAATTTCTGCTAACGATTTTTGCCGGAAAGCGTCTAAGAAAAGTGTGAGGAACATATTTTATTCGCGCGCCGGGGAGCGTCGTGTTACTAAGTGAGTGGCATGGCGAGCAAACTGGAAGCAATGGCCGGCCTGGAGTCGGTACAAAAGCAGTTTGGAAAGTATTATCTCCAGGAACTGCTGAATAACGGCGGCATGGCTGAGATCTGGCTGGTGACAGACGGACGCAGCCGGCCGTTTGCGCTGAGAAAACTGCGCGCCGAACTGCGATTTAACTTTCTGGCCCGCCGGCGTTTTCAACACGGTTGCCGGGTGCTCTCGCAGCTGAATCAAAGCGATTATATAGTTGGTTACGTTGAACATGGCAAAGCCGAAGGACTTCCTTATCTCGTCATGGATTACGTGGAAGCGGCAAATTTGAAGGAATTGTTCGGGCGACAGGATCCGGTGTTCCTCGAAAACGTGGCGCAGATCCTCATTGATATGGCCGTGGGCCTGAGCCATGTGCATGAAAGCGGGTTTATGCACCTCGATTTCAAGCCGGAAAACGTTCTCGTCACGCGCAACGCCAACGTGCAGATCATTGACTTTGATCTGGCCCAGCCCATTCCGGAGAAGCCGAAGAAAATGTCGAAAAATCCGGGCACGCCCGCATACATGGCGCCGGAACAATTACAGCGACAACCGATTGATCCGCGCGCCGATATTTTTGCCTATGGCGTCGCCGCCTACGAACTGTTGACGAATCAGAAGCCTTTCCCGGGCGAGAGCCCCGGTGAAATTCTGGCCCGGCAACTGGACCTTTCCGGCCCGCTGCCGCCCCGGGAACACAACGGCGACATTCCGCCCGCACTGGAAAAAGTCATTCTCCGGTGCATCGCGCGCGAGCCGGAAAAGCGTTATCCCTTCATGAGCGTCCTGGTGCGCGATCTGCAAAGCGCCCTCTACGTGTAGGCCAGCTCGCCAATCGTCTGATTCGGACCTTTAGACAAGCTTGTTCCACGCTGAATTCACTTTACTTGAGGTCTTCCCCGGTTATCCTCACGGTTCTGAATTTTTTGGAAATCAGGACAAATTTATGGCCAAGTTAACGGTTCGCGATCTGGATGTCCGCGGCAAACGCGTTTTTATGCGCGTGGACTACAACGTGCCCCTGGAGGAAAAAGACGGCAAAATGGTCATCACCGACGCCACTCGCATTGTCGAAACACTGCCGACGCTCAAGCTTTTGATCGAAAATGGCGGCAAACTGATCCTGACTGCGCATCTCGGCCGCCCCAAGGGAAAACGCGACGCCACCATGTCCCTGCAGCCGGTCGCGTTGAAATTGACCGAACTGCTCGGTAAACCCGTGACTTTCGTGGACGATTGCATCGGCGAAAAGGTGGAAAAAGCGGCAGCCTCCATGAAAGAGGGCGACGTGGTGCTGCTCGAAAATGTCCGCTATTACAAGGAGGAGGAAAAGAACGACCCGGCATTCGCCGAGAAGCTGGCCAAAGATGCCGATGTCTATGTCAATGATGCATTTGGCGCAGCTCATCGCGCGCATGCCTCGACGGAAGGGGTTGCCCGGGTGGTGGCCAAACGCGGCGGCAAATGCGCGGCAGGACTGCTCATGGAACGCGAATTGAAATTCCTCGGCGAAGAACTGGAAAATCCGGCGCGCCCCTTTGTCGTCATTCTCGGCGGCGCGAAGGTCTCGGACAAAATCAAGGTCATCGACCGTTTGCTGGAGAAAGCGAACACGATTTTGATTGGCGGTGCCATGGCGTACACGTTCAAGCTGGCTCACGGCGAAAAAATCGGCAAATCACTGGTCGAGCCCGACCACAAACAGACGGCGCTGGATGCCGAGGCCAAGGCGATCAAGCTCAAAGTGAATCTTGAACTGCCGGTGGACGTGGTAGTAGCCACTCCGGTGGACACGGGCAAGCTCAACAAAAAGGGTAAACCGGTGTTTGATTTCAGGAACATCCGAACGGTTAGCGGCGATATTCCTGATGACGCGGAAGGGTTTGGTGCCGGCGAGAAAACTGCCGCCCGTTACGCTGAAATCATCAAGGGCGCCAAAACCATTTTGTGGAACGGGCCGTTGGGCATGTTCGAGGATTCACGGTTTGCCGCCAGTACCAATACGGTCGCGCAGGCTGTGGCCGACGCCACGCAGAAGAACGGGGCGAAAAGCATCATCGGCGGCGGCGACAGTGTGAAGGCGTTGAAGAAGGCCAAACTGGGGGACAAAGTGACTTTCATGAGCACCGGCGGCGGCGCAAGCCTGGAGTTTCTGGAAGGCGTCGTCCTGCCGGGCGTGGCGGCACTGACGGACAAATAAATTTTCCTCGTCGTCGTCTTCGTTCTCGTGATCTAGTCTTCGAGGAGGAAGGACGGGAACGAAAACGATTACGATTTGAACACATGAATAAAGACCGAAAATTAATCATCGCGGGCAACTGGAAGATGAATAAAACCGTGGCCGAGGCGCTCGCTTTGGTCGGCGACTTGAAATTGGAATTGGCCAACATCCGCGAGGTGGACATCGTGGTGTGCCCGCCGTTTACGGCCCTGGAATCGGTGTCCCGGGCCATCATCGACGACTCCAACATCCGTCTGGGCGCACAAAACATGTGCGAAAACAATTTCGGCGCGTTCACCGGCGAAATTTGCGCCGGAATGTTGAAGGAATTTTCCGTGCGTTACGTCATCCTCGGCCATTCCGAACGGCGGCAGTTTCAAAAAGAGTCCGACGCGCTGATTGCCAAAAAGGCGGCGGCAGCGCACGCGGCCAGCCTCAAGCCGATTGTCTGTGTCGGAGAAACTCTGGCCGAACGGGAAGCCGGGCAGATGCAGCCGGTCCTGGAGACCCAGGCGCGGGGCAGTTTGGCTGGCCTGACCAAGGAACAGATGGTCGAAACGATTGTTGCCTACGAACCGGTCTGGGCCATCGGCACGGGTAAAACAGCGACGACCCAGCAGGCCCAGGAGGCGCATGCGTTCATCCGCGGATTACTAGTGAAACTGTTCAGTGAAGCCGTGGCCAAAAAAGTGCGGATTCAATATGGCGGCAGCGTGAAACCGGCGAACGCACGTGAGTTGATGAGCCAGCCTGACGTGGATGGCGCCCTCGTTGGGGGTGCGTCACTCGAAACGCGAAGTTTTGCTGACATCGTCAAAAATTCAATATAGACTTGGTTATGGCTTTTCTTGCAGGACTTTTGACGGCGTTGCTCGTGCTCAACTGCCTGGTGCTGATTTTGCTGGTGCTGATTCAGCTGCCCAAAAAGGACGCCGGGGCGGGCATGGCCTTTGGCGGCGGCGCGGCCGATGCGCTGTTTGGTGCGGGTTCGGGCAACGCGCTGACCAAGATTACCAAATGGGCTACGGTCATTTTCTTCGTGATGGCCCTGTTTCTTGGTTATCTGGAGGACCAGTTACACAATAAAAGCAGCGCCTCGGAATTCGAAAAGCAAGTGCAACAAAAACAAACCGAAACGCCGGCTGCGCCGATTCCTTCCGTGCCGGCGGCCCCCGCACCGACGGCGGCACCGCCCGGAACAAACAATTTGCTTTCCGTGCCGTTGACCACACCGGGCAACGCACCTGCCACGGCGCCCAGCAACCCGCCCGCCACGCCGCAAAAATAAATGAAGAATGCAGAATGAAGAATGCAGAAGTTTTTTGAAGTCAGCTGGCGCAGTTGTTATTTCTTCATTCTTCATTCTTCATTCGTCATTTCTCTGTGGCTGTATTCGCCGTGAGCCGCCCGCCGACGTTACCATCATCAATAACGCCGAACCGGAATCGCTCGACCCCGCCATCATAACCGGCCTGCCGGAATTTCGCATCATGCTCGGTCTGTTCGAAGGATTGATGCGACTTGACCCGAAAACCGCGAAACCGATTCCCGGCCTGGCCGAAAGCTGCGACCTATCGCCGGACGGCTGCACCTACACGTTTCATTTGCGGACCAACCTGGTCTGGTCCACCGGCGGGCCGGTGACGGCAGACGACGTGGTTTACTCCTGGTTGCGCGCGGCGAACCCGGCCACGGCGTCGGATTATGCCGGAGATTTTTTTTATTTGAAAAACGGCGAGGATTTTGTCACCGGCAAGCTCAAGGACCCGTCGCTCGTGGGTGTTCACGCTCCGGACCAATACACCGTCCGGGTGGAATTGAACCATCCGACGTCCTTTTTTCTCAAATTATGCACGATGCCCGTGATGAGCGTGGTGCCGCGTCAGACCATCGAGAAATACGGCGCCCGCTGGCTGATGGCCAGACCTTTGCCCAGTTGCGGTCCATTTGAGCTGGGCTATTGGCGGCCCAACGACAAGATCCGCCTCCTGAAAAATCCACGATACTGGGATGCCGCGAACACCCGATCACAAATCATTGATATGCTGCCCGTCGGTTCGCCCGACACGGCGCTTAATCTTTATGAAAACGGCCAGGCGGACATCGTCCTTGACCGCACGCTCGTGCCCGGAGAACTGCTGGATGTGCTGCTGAAGCGTCCTGATTTCCATTCATTCGATTATCTCGGCAGCTATTTCATTCGCATTAACGTGACGAAAAAACCGTTTGATGACCCGCGCGTTCGCCGGGCACTGGCGCTGGCGATTGACAAGGACCGGATCGTAACCAAAATCACCCGGGCTGGTGAAAAGCCGGCGGCGACGTTGGTTCCGCCATGGACCGCAAATTACACTTCGCCGGAAGGTCTGGGCTACAATCCGGCGCGTGCCCGAAAGCTGCTGGCCGAGGCGGGCTATCCCGGCGGCAAGGGCTTTCCGAGATTCGAATACATGTTCAATGGGGCGGCGGGCGGCGGCGATAAAATTCACCAGGACATCGCCATCGAGTTACAGCAAATGTGGCGTGATAATCTGGGCATCCAAATGGATATGCGGCAGGTCGAATGGAAGGTCCTCTTGAGCTCGTATTCGAATCTGGGCTATGAAACCGCGCGCTCGAGTTGGGTGGGGGATTATGATGACGCCAACACGTTTCTCGACTGTTTTCTTGGTAACAACGGCAACAACCGGACCGGTTGGAAGAACGCGCGTTATGATGCCCTGATCCACGAGGCTAATGAGCAAACGGACTTGCAGAAACGTGCCAGGCTCCTGGAGCAGGCCGAATCGTTGCTGGTGCACGATGAACTGCCCATCATTCCGATTTACTATTACGTTGGCCTGGATTATTTCGACACGAACAAAATCGAGGGTTTCTACCAGAACATCCTCGATGACCATCCCTTGCAATATATCGGGAAGGTTAAATCGGTTAAATGAGGTAAATGAGCGGAACAAAGATAATCTTCTGAGCGCCCTTGACGATTTAACCGATTTAACTCATTTAACCCGTTGACCAGGTAAACGGCCATGTATTTTCTAAGGCGCT
>JBGPDH010000193.1:0-7580 GCA_041482195.1 Verrucomicrobiia bacterium | reverse complement strand
TGGCCGAAGCACGGCTGGGGTTCGCACCAATTCGATCCGGCACGCTATCCGGATCCGGCGGATATGATTCGCGACATCCACGCGATGCACGCGCATGCGATGATTTCCGTCTGGGCGAAGTTTGATGTGGGCACGTCGAATTACAACGAGTTGGAGCGCGCCGGCGCGCTTTACGCAGCTGCGCTGCCCGGTTTTTCCTTCTTCGATCCGACCGAGACGAATAAGTACTACGACCCGTTCAATCCGGTCGGCCGGCAGATTTACTGGCGGCAAATTTCCAACGGCCTGTTCCGACTGGGTATTGATGGGTGGTGGCTCGACGCCTCGGAGCCGGAATTAGGCATTCACTGGGGTGAATTCCGCACGTACCAAACGGCGCTCGGTCCCGGTTCAAACGTGTTCAACGCCTATCCGCTGATGCACACAACCGCGATATATCAGGGCCAGCGCGCGGCGACCGACCAAAAGCGCGTCTGCATCCTCACGCGCTCGGCCTGGGCCGGGCAGCAACGCAATGCCGCCATCACCTGGTCCGGCGACATCCGCGGGCGCTGGGATGTTTTCGCAAGACAAATTCCCGCCGGTCTGAATTTCTCGATCAGCGGTATTCCTTATTGGAACACGGACATCGGCGGCTTCTTTGGCGCGAAACTCAACGACCCGAAATACCAGGAGCTGTTCACGCGCTGGTTCCAGTTCGGCGCATTCTGCCCCATGTTCCGCGTCCATGGCACCGATGCGCCCAAGGAAATCTGGCGCTGGGACGTGCCGAAGCAAAAAATCTGGGGGACGTTCGTGGACCTCCGCTACCGGTTGCTGCCTTACATTTATTCCGAGTCGTGGGAGGTTACCAGCGAAGGCGGCACGATGATGCGGCCACTGATGATGGATTTTACCAGCGATCCGCAGGCGCTCGACATCGGCAACCAGTATCTCTTTGGTCCGGCATTGATGGTTTGTCCAGTCACACAACCGGGAGTGACGAACTGGAGCGTTTATCTGCCGGGGAAAGGCACCTGGTATGATTTCTGGACCGGCAAACGCGTCGCCGGTGGCCATCGCGTGGATGCAGCGGCGCCGATTGATTCGATGCCGCTGTTTGTGCGCGCCGGGGGGATTGTGCCGATGGGACCGGTGGTACAATACGCCGCTGAACAATCGGGCAAGCCATTGGAAATCCGCGTTTATCGCGGCGCGGATGGCGCGTTCACGCTCTATGACGATGAAGGCGACAACTACGATTACGAAAAAGGAGAACACTCGACCATTCCGCTGACGTGGAACGACGCAACGGGAACACTGACTATTGGACCGCGCCAGGGAAAATTTCGCGGCATGGCTGATGAGCAAACTTTCCGAATCGTATTTGTCGACGAAGGACACGGCAACGGCATCGCCGAGACGGAGTCTGCTGATGCGATAGTGCAATACACCGGCAATCCGGCCACAGTGAAAGCCGAGCCATGGATTAAATGAAATCAACCGCTGCGGTTTGATTTTTCCGAAATCGACCCCGCTGATGAAAGCTGCAGGCGAAATTTTCGCGCTTGCTTCCCTCTGGTCATCGCCGGAAAACTGGGTGTCCATGGCTTGGAAACGCAAAATCTCCGGTGGCATCCTGGCCACAATTGGTTTCCTGCTCTCACCGCTCTCCTGGTGGAACGACGCGTTCGTGAATATTCCGCTGGCATTGCTTTTCGCCTGGCTGGTGAGCTGCATTTACAAACCGGCGTTCGTGGCCAGTTTGATTATCGGTTACTGGCTGACCAACGTGATCGGGTTGGTGCTCATGCATAAGGGTGCGCGGCAAATGCTTTCGAAAGAACCATCCGCTGGTACGCGCCGGGAATTGGTGACGGACATAACCGTTTCATTAATTTACACCATCGTCATTGTCGTCCTGGTCAAATGGGGGATCCTCAAGCCATTCACCGGCTATTTCAAAGGCGAATAAATTGGACCGCTGAAGAGCGAATTAGTGGTGCTGGCGGGTACACACCCTCTAAATTTTCAGGAAACGTTCGGCGGCACCAGCGCACCACTACTCAACCGATAAACGCCGCGTGGACGGCCTTCATCGCCGATTCGCCCTTGGCCAGATCAATCACCACGGAAATTTTGATTTCGCTGGTGGAAATCATGTCGATGTTCACACCCTCATTGGCCAGCACTTCAAACAGTTTTCCGGCCACACCGGTGTGACTCTTCATGCCGACGCCCACGATGGACAGTTTCCCGATTTTTTCGGTGGCGATCACGTCCCGGAAACCCAGCTCTCTTTTCAGACCGTCAATCACCTTTTGCGCCTTGAGTAAATCAGGCTTGTCCAGAGTGAATGAGAGATCGGTCGCCGGCACACCACTGCCGTGGCTGATATTCTGCACAATCATGTCCACGTTTACGGTCGAGTCGCCGAGGGCCTTGAAGATACGCGCTGCCACGCCGGGTTTGTCCGGCACGCCGACGAGCGTGATTTTGGCCTGATTTTTGTCGAGCGAAACGCCGCGTACCACGACGTCTTCCATGTTCCTGGTTTCTTCTTTCACAATGGTTCCGGGGTTGTCATTCAAACTCGAACGGACTTCGAAAACGACTCCAAATTTTTTGGCAAATTCCACCGAACGCGACTGCATCACCTTAGCGCCCAGGCTGGCGAGTTCGAGCATTTCGTCATAGGAAATTTCCTCGAGTTTCTTCGCGTCCTTCACAATGCGTGGATCGGCGGTGTAAACGCCGTCCACGTCCGTATAAATCTGGCAAAGATCGGCCTTGAGCGCGGCGGCAAGCGCGATCGCCGTCAAATCCGAACCACCGCGGCCCAGCGTGGTGATCTGGCCCTCCGGCGTCTCGCCTTGAAACCCGGCGACGATGACCACGTTGCCCGCATCCAATTTTTCATGGACCTGTTTCGGCGTGATGTTGTGAATCTTCGCCTTGGTATGCACGCCGTCGGTCACGATGCCCGCCTGCGCGCCCGTCATGGAAACCGCCGGCACGTTCAGCGTATGCAATGCGATGGCCGTCAGCGCGATGGTCTGCTGCTCGCCGGTGGCCAGCAGCATGTCCATTTCACGTTCGCTCGGCAGCGGCGCGATGTCCTTGGCCAGCTTGATAAGACCGTCCGTCACGCCGCTCATCGCCGAGACGACAACCACAACCCGGTCGCCGCGCGAACGGTATTCCTCCACGCGTCGGGCGACGTTTTTGATCCGGTCGGTGTTGCCGACCGACGTGCCGCCGTATTTTTGGACAATCAAAGCCATGTTTCAATTCACCACACCGTATTGATTTTCCGCCGATTTTTCTGTGTTTGAGCGGTCGCGAAGAATAACATTTATGCTGTGATTGGCAAGGTGTGGATGATTAACGCGATGTATGGATTCGGGTTGCCGGGTCGCCTTCGGGCGCGATTTATTCGGCCACAGGCTCGACACCGCAACCCATCCGAACCTCCTCCACCATTGGGTCGGCAGGAAGTTTCGTAATGGGATAAAAATTCCAAGCACATCCAGCGAAGGTGGACTATGTTGTTTTAGTAATGAACGGCGCTTGCACAAAAGTAAGTTTGCCAAAAATTGAAACCATAAAAAGAAAGGACAGGTTATGACCCACGAAGCAAATATGGAAAAACTCGGCTCGGACCTGAGGGAGTTGTCGAGTGACGCGGAGGCGATGTTGCAGGCCACCGCCGGGCAGACCGGGGAAAAAATGAGCGAGTTGCGTCATCGTTTGTCGAAGGCCCTCGACTCGGCCAAAACCACGTACCATCGGATTCACGAAAAAACCGTGGCGGGTGCGAAGGTCGCCGACAAAACGATCCGCGAACATCCGTACGAATCCATCGGCGTTGCGGCAGGCGTGGCCTTTGGCCTGGGACTGCTGCTCGGCGTGCTGGCCGGGCGCAAGTAGCGTCATGGACAACACGTCTCAGGGTGAGGGTGGGCTGTTGTCCACCCTCAGGCGCATGCTGAAAACGCTGCGCGACGTGGCGGAAAACCGCGTCGAACTGTTCCTGGTCGAGTGGCAGGAGGAACGGTTGCGGATGCTGGACACGCTGTGGCTGTTGATGGTGGGAACCGTATGTGCGTTGATGGCACTGATCATAGCCACGCTCGTGGTTCTGGTCATTTTCTGGGACACCCACCGGATGCTGGTATTGGCGTTGCTCCTACTGGCCTACACCGGTGTGGCGGTGACGGCGTTCGGGATATTGTATTCCCGATTAAAGCGGTGGCGCGCGTTCGCCGCCACGCTGGAACAAATCAAGAAGGATCAGGCATGCTTCAAAGAAAAGCTTTAGTCCAACTGAACCGGCGGAAGGAGCAATTGGTGTTACAAAGCGACGCCCACCGGCAGCGTTTGCAGAACGACTGGCAACGGCTCCAGTCCCCGGAAGCGTGGTTGGATGAAATCCTGGGCCTGGCGCGCCGACACCCGGTGTGGCTCGCCGGATTGGCGGCGGCGACCGGAACGCTTGTGGTAAAAACTTTGAGCCAACCGCGCACGGTCATAAGCAGGATCGGCCGGATTGGGAACTTAATCCCGGTGGCGTTTGCTGTCTGGAGATTGCTCTCCAGAAAATGGCGTCAACCCCCATCCGATCCGTAAGTCACGCTGCATGTTTCCGGACCAGGTAGGCCTTGAATTTTTCATAATCCGCGTCCATGCGGTCGAAGTCCTCCGGCAATTTCAAGGCGGCCGCCATTTTCGGAGGGATGTCCGGCTCCCAATTCATCATTTTTTGAATTTCTTCCGGGAACTTCGCCGGATTGGCCGTTTCGACGATCACAGCGGGCGCATCCCCGAGCGGCTCAACGGCCTGCCAGTCAAGGAAACCCTGCCACGCGACCGCGCCGTGTGGTTCCAATAACAGCTGATATTTGTCCCAGAAATTTTTCAAAGCTGCGCGCGTCCGATCATCGGAAATCGAACTGGAAAACAA
The DNA here is from genome assembly GCA_041482195.1 of Verrucomicrobiia bacterium. GTDB lineage: Bacteria > Verrucomicrobiota > Verrucomicrobiia > Limisphaerales > UBA11358 > UBA11358. The sequence goes on along the minus strand of JBGPDH010000193.1, from coordinate 2,638 downwards.
ATCCCGGCGCATCGCAGCCAGGTCGGGCTGCTGGTGAATTCGGCCGGTCTCATCCATCTGCCCCCCGTAAATCGCCACAAGCCGGGCCAGGTTGCTGGGATGACCGACGTTCATCGCGTTGGAGACCGAGTTGCGCGAGGGCACCACTTTCTCATAAACGCCCCTGGCGAGAAAACGCGGGAAGGCATCGTTGTCGTTCACCGGCATAATCAGTTTTTTCACCGGCAAACCCATCTCCCGCGCGACGACCGCGCCCATCGCATCGCCAAAATTGCCGCTGGGTATGGAAAAAACGATCGGTTCAATGGCAGGGACGACGCGCTGCGCCGTCCGGTCGTCAGAGCGCGACGACCCGACTGCCAGTCGGGAAGCAGCATAGAAATAATAAACGCTTTGCGGCAGCAGCCGGCCAATATTGATGGAATTCGCGGACGACAATGGAATATGCTCCAAATCGGGATCGGCGAAGGCGCGTTTGACCATCGCCTGGCAATCATCGAATTTTCCGTCAATCGCGATAGTACGGATGTTATCGCGCAGGGTGGTCATCAGTTTGCGCTGACTCTCGCTGACTTCAGCGAGAGGAAACAACACGATGACGCGGACTCCCGGCACGCCATGAAACGCGTGCGCCACGGCCGAGCCGGTGTCGCCGCTCGTGGCGGTCAGGATGGTCACCTGCTTGCCGTCATCGCGAAGAAAGTGGCCGAACATCCGCGCCATCATTTGTGCGGCGAAATCCTTGAACGACGCCGTCGGCCCTTGATCCAGCCGCATCAGGAATACGCGGTCGTGGATTTTTTCGAGCGGGATGGGGAAGTTGTAGGCGTCGCGGCACATGGCCGCCAGGTCAGGGTCCGAAATCATTTCCCCGGTAAATTTTGACAGGATGCGAAAGGCAATCTCGTGGTACGGCAATTCAGCGAATGCAACAATCTCCTCCGGCGCAAGACGCGGAAATTTTTCAGGCAAATAAAGCCCGCAGTCCGGGGCCAGTCCGGCATGAAACGCGCCACGCAAATCAACGGCGGGCGATTGCCGGTTGGTGCTGCGAAAGAGAAGCGGCGGCATTCTACTCGAAACTTTCCACCCGGATCATGACCGGCTTACTTTTGACCACCGGCAAGCTGCCGATTTTGGCCAGCGCCTTCATCACCGCGCCGTTGGTCGCGTAGTGCAGCATGAAAATCAGCGGCACGCTTTTCCCTTCGTGTCCTTCGGGTTGAATCACCGAGGAGATACCGATTTTCGACTGGCCGAAAATGGCCGCGATTTTGGCCAGCACGCCCGGTCGGTCAACTACATCGAGGCGTACGAAATATTGCGAAACCACATCTTCAATCGGCACCACTGCGCCGGCGCATTCGTGCGGCACAAACGGCGGCACGCGGTGTTTGGTGCCAAATTTCAGGTCGAGCGCCGCGTCCGCCAGATCACTCAGGACAGCGCTGGCGGTGGCGTCCTTGCCCGCGCCGCGACCGTAAAACAGGGTATCGCCGACGATGTCACCGCGAACAAAGACGGCGTTAAAGACGTGATTAACGCCCGCCAAAACGTGCGCGTTCGGTATCAGGGTCGGATACACGGAAACCTGGATGTGGCATTTATGATTTTCGATTTTCGATTTACGAGGTTTTCCCGATTCGGCCATCGGCAATTGGCCATCGGCAATTTGTTTGACGATGCCAAGCAACTTGATGGTATAACCCAGATCGCCCGCAAACTTGATGTCTATCGCTGAGATGTGGCGAATGCCTTCCACGTAAATTTCCTTCGGGTTCACCCAAAAGCCATGGGCGAGCGAGGCGAGTATGCCGATCTTGTGCTGGGCGTCCCAACCGTCGATATCCAGGTCCGGCGGCGTCTCGGCATAACCCTGCTTTTGCGCCTCCGCCAGCACCGCGTCAAAATCCGCGCCTTCCAGCTTCATCCGGGTGAGGATGTAATTGCAGGTGCCGTTAACGATCCCATACAGCGCGTTGATACGATTGCCGACAAACCCTTCGCGCAGCGCTTTGATGATGGGAATGCCACCGCAAACGCTGGCTTCGTAATAGAGATTGGTACCGTGGTTCTTTGCCGCGGTAAAAAGTTCTTCCCCATGCGCGGACAGCAGTGCCTTGTTGGCCGTAATAACCGGTTTGCCGAGTTTAAGCGCAGTTAGAATAATCGTCCGGGCGAGTGTTGTGCCGCCGACAATTTCGGCCACGACGTGGACAGCCGGATCGTTGACTACGCTTTGCCAGTCCGTGGTCATCACGGCGCGGGGAATTTCGTACGGGCGCGGTTCATCAAACGCCTTCACCGCAATCTTGCGGAGGGCGACCTTGACGCCAGTGCGCGAGGCCATGAGCCCGCCGTTGAGCTGGAGCGCGTGAAACACGCCGCTGCCCACGGTGCCGCCGCCAATCATTCCCAGGTTCACCTGCTGCATAGGAGCGCCTAGCTTGCCGCGAAATGAAGCAGGGAACAATCCATTTTTGCTGGCGAGGAATTGGGAGGGCATCTCGACACTGTTCTTAGCGGGCAGACAGGAGCCAGAAACATCTGGCGACTGGAAAGTCGCCCGAACCCGCCGACACGAATGTCGGCGCTACGTAGCGCAGGCTTTCCAGCCTGCGGGTTCCGGGGACTTTCC
>JBGPDH010000192.1:0-7630 GCA_041482195.1 Verrucomicrobiia bacterium | reverse complement strand
GTTCACCACTCACTTTGAACGACCGCGCTGAATGAAAACCGTCCTTTTTGTCTGCACCGGAAACGTCTGTCGCAGCCCGATGGCGGAAGCACTCCTGCGCCGGGCCACGGGCGGGAGCGGGGAATTCCGGGTGCTGTCGGCCGGACTGGGCGCGATGAACGATCAGCCGCCCACGCCGCATTCGGTCCAGGCCATGCGCGAACTGGGCACGGACATTTCCACCCACCGCAGCCGGGCCCTGACCGCCGAGCTGGTGCAGCAGGCGGATTATATTTTCGGGATGACGCACAGTCACGTGGACACGATTGTGCTCCTGTACCCGCAGGCGGCGGACAAGACCTTTCTGCTGTGTGAATTTGACGACTCGCTCGAAGAATTTGAAAAAGACATCAGCGACCCGATCGGCGGTTCCTACGAAGTATACCAGAACTGCCGGCAACAAATCGAGCAGGGTATCGCATCATTGCTGAAATTTATGGAACAACACAAAATTTTGTCGGCGCACAACCCGAAACCGGTGGCAACGGTTAAATTCGCCCTGGGCGCAGACCACGGCGGTTATGAATTAAAAGAGGCCTTGAAGCAGCATTTGCAGCAACGCGGCCTGAGCGTCGCGGATTTCGGGGCCAAATCGAAGGACCCGGGCGACGATTATCCTGATTTTGCCCAGCCGGTCGCGGAAGCCGTGGCGGCGGGCCAGGCGGAACTCGGCCTGTTGGTCTGCACCAGCGGCGTCGGCATGTGCATCACCGCGAACAAGGTTCCCGGCGTCCGCGCCGCGCTGGTCACCGACGAATCGGCCGCCGCCCTGGCGCGGCAACACAATGGCGCGAATGTTCTTTGCCTGGGCGGCAAGGCGATAACGCCGGAATCGGGCCGGAAGATTCTCGAGGCGTTTTTAAATGCAAAACCGGAAGGCGGCCGCCACGAACGCCGGGTTCAAAAAATCGAAGCGCGCTCCGTCCCGCCGCAATTGCGCCTGCGTGTGGTGGATTCCATTGTGGCCGAGGCCATCGAGCACGAGCGCCTGCGCCAGCAGGAAAACATCGAGTTGATTGCCAGCGAGAATTTTGTCAGCCCGGCGGTGCTCGAGGCGCAGGGCTCGGTGCTGACCAACAAATATGCCGAGGGCCTGCCGAAGAAACGCTGGTACGGCGGTTGCGAAAACATCGATACGATTGAGCAATTGGCGATCGATCGTGCAAAAAAACTGTTCGGCGCGGAACACGTAAACGTCCAGCCGCACTCCGGCAGCCAGGCGAACATGGCCGTCTATTTTGCCGTGCTCAAGCCCGGTGACAAAATGCTCACCATGGATTTGAGCCACGGCGGGCATTTGACTCACGGCAACAAGGCCAATTTCTCGGGCAAATTTTTTGAGATCGTCCATTACGGCGTCCGCAAGGACGACGAACGGATCGATTACGACCAGCTCGCCGCCATGGCGCGGGAACACAAGCCGCGCATGATCACCGTCGGCGCCAGCGCGTATCCACGAACCATTGATTTTCAGCGCATGGGCGAAATCGCCCGCGAAGTGGGCGCGTACCTGCTGGCGGACATTGCGCACATCGCCGGCATGGTGGCGGCAGGTATCCATCCCAGCCCGATGGCGCACGCGGATTTTGTGACCACCACCACGCACAAAACCTTGCGCGGGCCGCGCGGCGGGCTGGTGATGTGCCGGGAGAAGTTTGCGAAGGAGATTGATTCCACCGTTTTCCCCGGCATCCAGGGCGGGCCACTGGAACATGTCATCGCCGGCAAAGCGGTGTGTTTTCAGGAAGCCCTGCAACCGACGTTCAAAGCGTATCAGGTGCAGATCGTGAAGAATGCCGTAGCCCTGGCCGAAGGCATGAAACGCAACGGATACCGGCTGGTGAGTGGCGGCACGGACAATCATTTGATGCTCGTGGACGTGGGCGTGAAAAACCTGACCGGCAAGGAATGTCAGATTGTGCTCGACGAAGCCGGCATCACCGTCAACAAAAACACCATTCCGTTTGAGACCCGTTCACCGTTTCAGGCCAGCGGTATCCGGCTGGGCACGCCGGCAGTGACCACGCGCGGCATGAAAGAACCGGAAATGGCGGCAATTGCGGACATGATTTCGGAGGTGCTTATGGACATCAAAAATGCCGAAGCCGCCCACAAGGTCCGGGAGCGCGTGCGCGAGTTGACGGCGAAATTTCCACTGCCGTATTGATGGTTCAGTGCTGCCCGTACTTGCTGATGATCCATTGCAATGCGTTGTTCTCGCCGAACATCAGCCAACGATCTTTATAAATAATCCAATCCTGATCCGACAATGCCGGAAACAAAGCTGTCGCCTGCTGATTGAGTTCTGTGAGTGCGGCTTTTTCCCTGGCAAGTTGATTAAGTCGGTCTTGCACGGTTTGGCCATTGCTGCCATAAGGACTGGCAGGATTCATTGCCTGAAGGGCATTCCGTTCGATGAATATCCCCACCAGCTGGCTGATCTCCGCCTCACCGGGAGATTGATTGGCATAGCGTTGCCCCAGATTTGCGGCCAACTGTAGTGCCGCCTGCGCGGAAGTTGCATCGCCAGCCTGACGATAGGCATTCGCCAAATCAACGGTGTCCAGTCCCAATTGTTTGAATTGGGCAAGTTGCGGCAGCATCAATTGCATCGCAGCCATCTGTTTGGCTTCTGCCAATGAATAATCCGACGCCAGGTAGGCTTCCACGTCATCCTGAACGCGGCTGACCGTGTAATCGGCCATCGGTTTGTCGGAAGCCGCGGTTAGTTCCTGCACGCCTTGATCAATCTGCCCAGAGCTGAAGTAATTGAGCGCCGAAAGATAATTCGCCAGCGCATTGTCAGGCGCAGTCTGCTCAAACGTATTCAACCATTGACGCTGTTCCTCGGGTGACAAGTCCTTGTCGAAGACCGCCTCGAATGCGACATGCGGATCGTTCGGATATGCTTGCATCGCCTCCTTCAGCAACGCCGGGTCGCCGCTGGTACGAAATGCAGCCAGCAGATTTGCCGCACTGCGTCCATTTGCCTTGAGATAAGACTCGACCTGCTCACGGGTCAGCCTGGGTTGCTTGTCTTTGAGTCGGTCCCAAAGATTTGTGAATGGCAAATCTGCCGTTGGCAATGCCGCTGCCGCGGTGGCCATCTGCATTTGCGGCGCGGGCAGGCGGAGCATGAGCTTCGCCACCGCCTCGTGCCGGGAAAGATTGAGGTTGTCGGATTGGAGTTGCGTGATTTGCCGGTGCAACGATTCATTTTCAAGACGCAATTTATCCTGCGCCTGGTATTGAATCACCAAGGCCGTTACCGCGCCGGATACCACCAGCGCGCCAACGCTGAATTTGAATTGAGTTGCAGTCATAAATTTCAAGAGGGTAAGGGTCGTTCCAGTTCCCACAGCCGTCACCGAAGAGGCAGTGAGCGTTGCCGCCAAACCAGCAGGCGCCACTTGAACGGCGTTCGCGGATATCACCGACGCCAGGGCTGCCCCTGCAGTAATGCCGCGTTTGGCAAAAATTGCGCGGAGTTTTTCCAGCGCCCGTTCCACCCGCATCCTCGCTGTGTTTTCGTTGAGACCAAGTTTAGCGCCCACTTCGGCAAACGGCCGGTTTTCAAAATAGCGCGACAGAATCGCCTCGCGGTCGGTTTCGCGGAGTTCTTGCATGGCATCGTCGAGCGTCGGACGGATCTTCTCCCAGTCGGCGTCCGGCGCGGTTTCAGCAATGGGTTCGCGCATAAAGTTGTCCTCGCGGTGGCGCCGGCGGCTGTTCGTGCGCGCCATTTTCGCGGCGGCGAAATGCGCGCTGGTGTAAAGCCAGCCGGTCACCGATTCACGTCGGGCCAGCGAACCGGCTTTCCGGGCCAGATCGACGAACACGGTTTGGGCCACATCCTGCGCCAGATGGGTATCGCCATTGACCTGTCGCACGGCCGCCGAGTAGACCAGATTGACGTGCCGCCGCACCAGCTCGGCAAAGGCGTCTTCGGAACGGGTTCTGGCATAACGACTCAGCAACTCTGAATCCGGTGTCATGTTCAACTTATAGCACCCGCCGGGGCGGAAATCGCACAGGAAAAAAGTGACACGAATTGCACGGATTTGCACCAATTCAAACCAAACACAAATTCGTGTTAATTCGTGAGATTCGTGGCCAAAAAAAACGGATTTGACACGGCGGCGAAAGTGCGCCACAGTGGCTTCGAGTTGACTGTAAAGTTTCCCTTGCCGTATTGAAGGCCTGGTGGCCTTAAATGCCTGATTAAGAAATCCATTTTGAACTTTTCCGGTCGCCGGCCGTCCAATGCGTGACTGCTATTCACGACGCGCCAAGGACCGTCGGCAATCGAAACCGTGAACAACTCACCAATTTGATTTATGCCAAGAGTCTCAACCAAAAAGACCAAAGTGAAGACGGAGGAAGCCGCCGCCGCGGAATCACCGCAATTGAACGGTGGCCCGGCGCCGGAAACCGCCGTCATCGAACCGCCACCGGCCCCCGAATTGCAACCGCCGTCCACACCGATCGAACCCACCGACGACGAACCCCGGGCGGAGGAACGGCGCGGGCCACAACGCGACCGGATCGCCGCGTCGCTGAACATCGCCAAGTTGCAGGCGATGCAAATGACCGAGTTGAATCAAATGGCCAAGGAGCTCGGTGTGGAAAACTTCGGCACGATGCGCAAGCACGAGGTCATTTTCCATATCCTACAGAAAAACGCCGAGCGCGCCGGCGTGCTGTTTTCCGAAGGCGTGCTGGAAATCCTGCCCGAAGGCTTCGGCTTTCTCCGCTCGCAGAGTTTCAATTACCTGCCGTGTCCAGAGGACATCTATGTCTCCCCGTCACAAATCCGCCGGTTTGACCTGCAGACCGGCAACTTGATTGCCGGCCAGATCCGGCCGCCCAAGGAAAAGGAGAAATTCTTCGCACTGCTCAAGGTCGAAGGCGTGGACGGCGAAGATCCGGACAAGGCGAAGGAAAAAACACATTTCGACAATCTCACACCGTTGTTTCCGGACAGGCGGTTCCTGCTCGAAACAGCGCCGGAAGAGGTCAATACGCGGGTGCTGGACCTGGTCTGTCCGATTGGCAAAGGCACGCGCGGCCTGATCGTCGCGCCACCGCGCACGGGCAAAACCGTCCTCATGCAGAAAATCGCCAACGCGATTTTGAAGAACAATCCGGAAACGTATTTGTTCATTCTGCTCATTGACGAGCGGCCCGAGGAAGTCACGGACATGGAACGCACCTGCAAAGGCGCGGAAGTCATCAGCTCCACGTTCGACGAGCCGCCGGAACGCCACGTCCAGGTGGCCGAAATGGTCATCGAAAAAGCGCGGCGCATGATTGAGCACAAGCGTGATGTGGTGATTCTGCTCGACTCCATCACGCGGCTCGCCCGCGCCTACAACACCATCCAGCCGCATTCAGGCAAGATTCTGTCCGGCGGTGTGGACGCCAACGCGCTGCACAAGCCGAAGCGCTTCTTTGGTGCGGCACGCAACATCGAAGAAGGCGGCTCGCTCACCATCATGGCCACCGCGCTGGTCGACACCGGCAGCCGCATGGACGAAGTAATTTTTGAAGAATTTAAAGGCACCGGCAACATGGAGGTACATCTGGACCGCGCCCTGGTGGACCGCCGTATTTTCCCCTCCATCAACGTCGAACGGTCCGGCACGCGCAAAGAGGAATTGCTTTACCATCCGGACGAGCTCAGCCGCATCGTCCTGTTGCGCCGTGCGCTCACCGGGGTACCGCCGGTCGAAGCCATGGAACTGCTGTTGGGCAAGCTCAAGAAGACCAAGAGCAACATCGAGTTCCTGTTGAGCATGGCGGTGAGTTAATCGCGACGGGCCGGTGCCGGCGTTTCTGCCGGGTTTAAGCGCAGGCCCAACCTGATGGATCCTGCCGCGCCTGCTATATATAGGCGGCTAATATATTTTTGTTTCTGAATTAGACCCATTTCCGCAACGGGCGACCGGACACTACCCCGCCAGCCGGACACGCCGGAATGTCACCTCTCCCGCCTCCGATTGGGCAGATTCTTCATTTCTTTTGATTTTTAAAGGACAATTCCCGCTTTCCTGCAATATTAAGCTAATAAAATCTTATTTTACTACAGTATTTACATTAACATATCTTTATATCATAAAGACAAAATAGGTAAAGTGTTTGGCAAGGGGTGGCGAGCGGTTATCGGGACATGGTCTAGGGTAATGACGATGAAAGAAAGCTGCCGGTGCCGAATCATGAAGCGGGTCGCCTTGATGGCTAAAATCCAGAGGCTGGCTCGCCGCTTTCTGAATGATTTGTCCCTGGTTCGACCCGTGCCGGCGCCGGTCAGGATTCCCGCTACCCGGAGGCCAGGACCATGAAAATTTTTGTCGCCGGTTTAAGTTACAAGACCACGCCGGTTGAAGTACGCGAACAGCTTGCGGTGCACCGGTCGCGATTGCTCTGTTGTGGCTGCCGGCTGAAACTGCACGGCAATCTTTCCGAAGTCGTGTTGCTGTCCACCTGCAATCGGGTGGAAATTTATGGTGTGACGTCGGGGCTAAAGGGAGACATCAACGGACTTTTCCGACAATTGAGCGGCAGTGACTTTGATTTTTCTCCGTACCTCTACTTCAAGGAAGGGGAAGAAGCGATCCAGCATCTGTTCTCGGTTGCCAGTGGATTGGATTCGATGGTGCTCGGCGAAACGGAAATCACCGGGCAGGTCAAGAACGCTTATCTTTCCGCCCAGGAAGCCAGGTTGACCGGTAAAACCTTGAACCGCGTTTTTCAAACCGCCCTGCAAACCGCCAAAGAGATCCGCAGCAAGACCGCCATCGGCCGCGGAGCCACTTCGGTGGGCAGCGTGGCCGTGGAGCTGGCGGAACGGATTTTTGACCGGGACTTAAGCGAAAAAGTCGTGATGATCATAGGCGCTGGCAAGATGGGTGAAGCCTGCATCCGCCACCTCGCCAAGCGCGGCGCGCACACGGTACTGGTTTCCAATCGCTCCTTCGAACGCGCCCAAAACCTGGCCGCAGAATTCGGCGGTCGCGCGGTGCAGTTTGAGGAGTGTCGGCAGGCGTTGGCGATGGCGGACATTGTGGTCAGTTCGACCGGCTCACCCCACACCATTTTGCACCGTGAAGACGTGGCTTCCGTTCTTTCCGCCCGGCGCAACCGCCCGTTGTTCCTCGTGGACATTGCCGTGCCGCGGGACATTGACCCGGCGGTGCAGGAATTAAACAACGTGTTTCTCTACGATATTGACGATCTGGAATCGATTGTGCGCGAGAACACGAAATGCCGCGAACAGGAGCTGGCCCGCTGCCAGACTATCATCGCCGAACGGACGGCGACGGCGATGGCCAAAATCGCCCCAACCGGCGGAAGAATCTACGAATCGGGCGGACGCTCTTTGTGCCCGCTCAACGCGGTTTTGCATCCGTCTGTTTTCCAACCCCAAACCCAATTTGCATGACTGAGAACTCTTAAAACTAAAGCGCGCAACTATGAAAATGAAATCCCTCATTAAAATTCTGCCAGCCAGCCTGATGCTGGCAGCTTTGATGGCCATGACTGCAACGAGCGCGAAAGCACAATTTCAAGCCCAGCTTGTCGCCCGCCCTCT
>JBGPDH010000191.1:0-7636 GCA_041482195.1 Verrucomicrobiia bacterium | reverse complement strand
GAGGTTCAGACTTGTTCATGGGGTGGTCCGGAGTCAGATATCCGGTAACCAGGTGCGTGTAAATCACACATTCATGCGGTGGAAGGAGCAATAGAATTGCATTATGCTTTGACGATGTCCCAACGAAGTCCGAGCCCGGCGAAATGTCAATATTCCGCAGGCTCCATTACACGGTTTGTCCTTTCGATTCTGCTATTGGCCGGGTTTGCGTACGCCGCAACGACACGGGCGCAATCCTCCCGTCCGGGCTGGGGTTCCACGCCCTATCATGACGCTTCCGGCACGGGTGTTACCTTCCGGGTCTGGGCGCCGAACGCGACCAACGTTACTGTCCCCGGTTCGTTTAACGGTTGGAACACCAGTTCCACGCCGCTGGCTCAGGAAATCAGCAACAGTGTCTGGTCCGGCGTGTGGTCGGCGGATGTGGCGACAGCAACCAATCTCTCACAATACAAATACTACATCTACACTAACAGCAACAACGGTATGTATAAGCACGATCCTCGGTCGCGCTGGGTGGTTAATGCCGGTGGCGGCGCCGGGAATAACGACATCATTTACGATCCCACCGCCTTCAACTGGAACGGGGACAATTTCACGAACCCGGCGTTGAACGACCTGTTCATTTACGAACTGCACATAGGCACTTTTCCTTCGAGCACCGTGCCGAGCCGGTTTGTCGCCGCGACGAACAAGCTGGATTACCTGAAAAATCTCGGCATCAACGTCGTTGAACTGATGCCGATCATGGAGTTTGGCAACGGCGGCAACAGTTGGGGGTACGACCCGGCCCAGTTGTTCGCGGCGGACAACGCCCAATATGGCGGGCCGGATGCCCTGAAAACCTTTGTCCAGGCCTGCCACGCCCGGGGCATCGCTGTGTTGCTGGACGTCGTCCACAACCATTACGGGACAGGCCTTCTCGACATGTGGAACTTTGACGGTTGGGCGCAGGGCACCCCTACCAACTCGGTCGGGGGCGGCGGCATTTACTTCTATCAAGGCAACTTCAACCTTCAAAACACCGGGTGGGGCGCTACGCGGCCCAATGTCAGCAGCAATCAGGTGGCCAGCTTCATTCAGGACAACTTCACCATGTGGTTGAGCGAATGTCATGTGGACGGTTTCCGCTGGGACTCGGTTTACACGCTGACGCATGGCTACGACAACAGTTACATTCCGACTGCCGGCAATCTCGTCAACGCCATCAACGCCACGATTCACGCCAATTATCCCGGCAAAATCAGCATCGCCGAGGATGTTTATAATACTTGGGGGTTCAACAGCTCATGGGACACCGGTTACCCGTATAACTTTACCCCGGTGCTCGCGAACACCGTGGATGCGAACCGCAACATGTACACGATTGCCTATGACGTGCAGAGCAATTTCAGTTACGGCGGACCGGCCAGCCTGTTGCGCGTTGCCTATCTGGAATCGCACGATGTGGTCGGTGATTTGAATGGTTCCACCCACGTTCGGCTGCCGACGGCGATTGATCCCGTCACGCCCAGCAGTTACCGGGCCCGGAAGCTCTCCACCCTCGGTGCCGCTGTCACACTCACGGCACCTGGTATTCCAATGATCTTTCAGGGACAGGAGATGCTCGAGAACCAGCAGTTTGCTTCGGGTCGGAATGTGGATTGGAGCAAAACGAACACGTACAGTTACATCGTCCGGTTTTACCACGATTTAATCAACGCGCGCCGCAACCTGGCGGGTTTAACGCCAGGGTTGGAAGGTAACCGGTGCACCATTCTCGCCGTGGACAACTTAAACAAGGTCGTCGCGTTTAACCGCTGGAATTCCGCCAACCCAGGTCAGAGCGCGGTCGTGGTCGGTAATTTCACCAGCAATACCCTCAACAATTATACTCTGACCTTTCCCCTGGCGGGCACCTGGTATGTCCAGCTTAACAGCGACTCCACCAGCTATGGTCCGGATTATTCCAATATCGGCAGTTCCATGGTGACGGCCAGTGGCAGTCCGCCCACCGCCAACATTACGATTGGGCCTTATAGCGCCCTCATCCTGTCGCAAGTGCCTCCAGTCCCCATGCTCGCCATCACACAGAGCAACAATTCGCTGACAGTATCCTGGCCAACAACACCCGCGGGGTCGTTGCTGGAGAGCAGTTCAACCTTAAGCGGCAGCCCGTCGGATTGGAGTCAGGTTCCGGTTTCGCAATACCAGACCAATGGTAACACGGTCTCATTCAATGTTGATCCACCGACCGGCGAAACTTTTTACCGCTTGTACAAGCCATAAAGCCGTGGTGTGGCCGCGGCGGCGGACAATAATTGCCGCGTCGTTCTGACATTATGATTATTCTAAAATCGCTGGCACGGTGCTCTGTTGCCGTGCGAGCAGGCCGACGAATGTCCGGCGGGCCCGCGAGGGGGCATGCCATCCCGGAACTGCCGGTGCGCCGGATTTCGCACTCGTCCTTTCGGCGGTATGCGCGCGTTCCCGACCGAAAGTCCGGCTGGCGGGTCGGCGCGGGTCGGATTCGGGAGGAGTCACTTGCGTGTTGTGCCATGCACGAGGGGTCGCCTATACTGGAGAACGCAGCCGGACAACACGCGTCAGAAAATTAACCTTAAATCTCAAACGCTATGAACAGAATGCAACGAACACTGCGATACCTGCCTGCGACCGCTCTCGTTGGTTGGCTGGCGATCAATTCCACTTTGGTTGCTGCCGCCGATCCTTCTGCGTTGAGCACCCGCAAATCGCCCGACTGGCTTCGGAGCGCGGTCATGTACGAGGTCTTTCCGCGGAATTTCTCCCTGGAAGGGAACCTGAATGCCATTTCTGCCCGATTGGATGAATTGAAGGATTTGGGCGTGGACATTGTTTGGCTGATGCCGGTCCAACCGATCGGCGAAAAGATGAAGAAAGGCACCGTCGGCAGCCCGTTCGCGGTGCGCGACTTTTACGCCATCAATCCCGACTACGGCACCTCCAACGACTTTAAACGGTTGGTGGAGGGGGCCCACCAACGCAACATGAAGGTGATCATCGATATTGTTGCCGGTCAGACCTCCTGGGACAGCGTGCTTATGGCGCAGCCGGATTTTTATCTGCATGGTACGAACGGTGCGATTATACCGCCGGACCCCGGGTGGACGGATGTGGCCGGGTTGAATTACGCAAATCCAAAGGTGCGCGCGTACATGATTGACATGATGAAATACTGGTTGCAGGACTTCGGCGTGGACGGTTTTCGTTGCGACGTGGCGCCCAATGTGCCCCTGGATTTCTGGGAAACAGCCCGGGTTGAACTGGAAAAGGTTAATCCCCAGGTCATCATTCTGGCCGACGCCGGCAACAATCCGGCCCTGCTTTCCAAAGCCTTTGACCTGGATTCCTCATGGGGAACGGTTGGCATGCTGAACAATGTGATCTGCAACGAAATGCCCGCCAATTTCATTCAGAACGAATGGCAATTCGAGTATCAGCGGTTTCCGCGGGGTGCATTGCACGTGCGCTTTACCGACAGCCACGAGGAAGTCCGGGCGGTGGTGCGTTACGGTGTGGATGGCGCGCTCGCAGCCCAGGTATTGATGTTAACGCTCGATGGCGTGCCGCTGTTTTACAACGGCATGGAAGTGGGTGACGCCACCGAATCCGTGGACCCGGCTTTGTTTGAAAAGATGCCCGTGTTCTGGCATCCCGGCGGACGCCCGCCGCTGCGTGACATCTACCGGCAACTGATCAAACTTCGCAAACAATACCCTGCGTTCTCCAACGGAGAGGTCGTCTGGCTCGAGAACACTGCCCCGACGGAAATGGTCAGTATCCTTCGGCATGACGCAAACGATGAGTTCCTTGTCCTGGTCAACCTTTCGGGTTGCCATGCGAGCGGGTCGGTTAAATTGCCGGAAGGTAACGGCTTTGAGCCGGTAAAAATCACGGGCGCAACCGCGGAGATTGATACCCAACTTCCCGATTTCAGCCTCGGCGGGTATGAGTGGTGTATTTACCACCGGACTGTTTCCAAGTGAGATTGTTGGTGCCACCCGGACGGCTGTCTGACGTTCAATTGAAGCTTTACCGATTTGCTTTTCAATTGTCTGTCAGTTTAGTGCTGGTATCTTCTCCAATGCTTTCGACTTCAGCCCGAAGCTCAGTCACCGCCGGCGGTTGGGTCTCGCTGGGTTCGATGCCGGTTCCGAAGTGGGACGGCAAAACTCTTTTGTTTCACAACTCGCAAGGAACGTTGGCCGTCACGCCGCTGTCAGAGGATGTCGTCCGCGTCCGTTTTACCACCCAACCCGCGTTCGCCCGCGACCACTCTTACGCCGTGATCAAACGTGACCCCGGAACGCCCGCAGTAAAAACCGACATCGGGTCAGTTGCTGCTACCCTCATCACGTCGTCGCTCAAGGTTACGGTCCAATACGCGCCGATGCGAATTTCCTTTGCGAACCCCGCCGGCGAGATCCTGGATGCCGACGATCCGCGATGCGGGATTTCGTTGGCCGGCAGCGAGTTTCGCGTCGCCAAACAGTTGCACGACGATGAGCACATTTATGGTTTTGGCGAGAAAACCGGGCGGTTGGACAAGCGCGGCTGGAAACTCGGCGGTTACAATTACGTGATGTGGAATTCCGATACGCCCGCCTATGATTCCAGCACCGACCCGCTCTATGTCGCCGTTCCGTTTTTCATGGTTACCCGCCGTGGGGTGGCACATGGGATTTACCTCGACAACACGAGGCGCAGCTTTTTTGACGTAGGCCGGGAACAGCCGGACCGGCTGACCTTCGGTGCGGATGGCGGTGACCTGGATTACTATTTCATCAACGGGCCGGACCCGAAAAAAGTCATCGAACATTACACCGCACTCACCGGCCGGATGCCCCTGCCGCCGCTCTGGGCCCTCGGTTACAACCAGTGCCGCTGGAGTTATTACCCCGAGTCCCGCGTGCGCCTGCTGGCGGACACGTTCCGCCAAAAACAGATTCCCGCCGACGGTCTCTGGCTCGATATTCATTACCTGGACGGTTACAAGCCCTTTACCTGGAATCACGACCGCTTTCCGGATCCGAAGAAAATGATTTCGGATTTACGAACCCAGGGGTTCCACCTGGTCACCATTCTTGACGGGCATCCGCCGGCATTGAAAGGCTATGCGCCGTACGATTCCGGAATGGCCGGCGACCATTTTGTGAAATCAGCGGACGGAAAAGTTTACGAGGGACCGGTCTGGCCGTCACAAGCGGAGAAAAATCCGGCACCGAGTGTGTTCCCGGATTTCAGCCGGCCGACCACGCGCGAATGGTGGGGCGGTCTGTATAAAAGTCTGTTGGACGCGGGTGTGGCCGGCATCTGGAACGACATGAATGAACCGTCGGTCTTCGACACCTTAAGCGGGACGATGCCAGCGGACGCGATTTTTGACAACGAAGGCCAGCCGGCGACAAGTCTCGAAATCCATAATGTTTACGGCCAATTAATGAGCCGCTCAACGTTTGAAGGGTTGAGCCGGCTGCAGCCGGATCAACGCGCATTTGTGCTGACACGGTCCAGTTTCGCCGGCGGCCAGCGTTACGCGGCAGTCTGGACCGGCGATGCCACGGCAGACTGGTCATCGCTGCGACAGTCCGTTGCCATGCTGCTGGGCCTGGGCGTTTCCGGTTTTCCCTTCGTCGGCAGTGACATCGGCGGTTTTGTACGAATGCCATCGGCGGAATTATGCACGCGCTGGCTGCAGGTCGGTGTCTTTTATCCTTTCCTGCGGATGCACACGGAGATCGCCACGCCGGACAAGGAACCGTGGTCGTTCGGCTGGCAGTTCGAAGCGATCAACAAGCGCGCCATCGAGCTGCGCTATGAACTGTTGCCTTACATTTACAATGTGATGCAACAGGCCAGCGAAATCGGCGTGCCGGCGTTGCGTCCGCTGTTTTTGGAGTTTCCCGATGACGAACGCGCTGCCGCGATTGACGACGAATTCCTGTTCGGCTCCGGCCTGCTCGTGGCGCCGGTGTTGTGGGAAGGCGCCACCGAACGTGATGTGTATCTGCCTGCCGGCGACTGGTATGATTACTGGACCGGCAAGTATTACGCGGGCAATACGACCATCCACGTGTCTTTGACTTTGAATACCATTCCCATTTTTGTGCGCGGAGGCGCTTTCATTTTCCGTCAGCCGGTCGTGCAAAACACCGGTGAAATGCCCGGCAACCCGTTGCGCGTGCTTGTCGCGCCGGCGGCGGAGTCCGAATCCTCATTCTACGAAGACGACGGCGAGAGCCTGCAATATCGGAAAGGTGATTTTGCGAAGCGCCGTTTCCGTCAGACGCGCGATGAGCACTCGACAGTGATTGAAATTTCCGCGCCGGAGGGTGACTACCGGTCGGCCAAACGCGATTTGATTTTGGAAACGTGGCTGGACAAACCCCCAACAACCGTGACCGAACAGTCCAATGGCGCAGCCGAAGGCGAAACGCTGCCACAATTAACCGCTGCCGATCTGACCAGGTCATCCAAAGGCTGGTCGTATGCGGACGGGTTGGTGACGGTCAAGGACAGCGACCGTTTCGCACCGGTCAAATTTGTCATACAACCTTGAGCGTATACAGGTAGCGTAGAGCCCAATTTGCGTTGCGACTGTGTTCCTGGAGGCCTGGTAAATGGCCGAATCAATTGGCGGTCCAATGCCAGAATTGACGTACGACGGCCCGGACCTGCGGGGTCATGGGCGGCAGTCGGCTCTGGTTGGTAAAGCTGAGATCGAACCCCCACTGGCGGTTGGGAGCATTGTAATAATTCCCCGTCTGTTGCCAGAAATTGTTTGCGTAGATGCTCGAAAACAGCACGACGATCAAGCCGTCGTAGGTCAATAATATAGTTATTTTCCAAATTCTATGGGGAACCGCTTCTAGGATTTGATGGAAATATGGTGATTCGTCCGAGCTGCATCAAAGACGCGAACTCAATACGGCAATCGACTCCCGAACAGCAATCCATTTCCGGAAAATTCCGGCCTGATTACAGGTTTCCGACCGCTCCGGTGGAGATCGCCCACAAGTCGTTCCAATTGACAGGTCATTTTGAAAACGGTTTCATGTGCCACCGGGAGATGATTGGTCTTTCCGAAATCCAAATTGTGTTGTTGCTCGCCGCTGTTTTCACAGTCGCGTTTTTTTACTCGTCCGTCGGCCACGGCGGCGCCACCGGCTATCTCGCGGCGCTGGCATTGCTCGGGGTCGCTCCCGCCTCGGCGCGTGTGGCGGTTTTGATTGCGAACGTTCTCGTGGCAGGCATTGCGTGGGGACAGTTCTGGCGCGCCGGGCATTTTGATTGGCGGGTGCTGCTGTCGTTCGCCGTCGTCTCGGTGCCGTGCGCCTGGCTGGGCAGCCGGATTCACATCAGTCCCCAGGTTTACAAAATTGTTCTTGGCGCCGTGCTCGCGCTTGCGGGGTTGACCTTGTTCTTCCGCGCGCGCTGGCAAACCGACGATGTCACCCTCCATGATTTTTTTCTGCCCCTGGCGTTGCTGATCGGCGCGATCCTCGGATTATTGGCGGGCTTGACCGGGATCGGCGGCGGGGTTTTCTTAAGCCCGATGCTTTACGTTTTTCGCTGGGTGAAACCAAAGACAACCGGTGGCGTTGCCGCCGGGTTC
>JBGPDH010000190.1:0-7659 GCA_041482195.1 Verrucomicrobiia bacterium | reverse complement strand
CCACATCGGCAGCCTTGCCGAAAAATTCGTGGGTACCGGCGTCCAGCGGTTTGGTAAAACGCGGATTCACCACGGCGCAATCGAATCCTTCCGCCGCCAGTTGCTCCGCCGCCTTGCGCGCCAGGGTGTTCAGCGGGCCCAGACCAAACAAGGCGACTTTGCGTCCGCCGTGGCTGGAGAAGTTCTGGACGACTTCCGCTTTGCCGATTTCCAGCAGTTTCGGCTGTTCCTTGATCGGCACCCCCTCCGCCGCGCCGCGCGGGTAACGGATGAACGTGGGGTGATTCTGGTGCGTGGCAGTGAACATCATGTCCACCAGTTCATCCTCATTGCTTGGCGCCATGGCGATCACGTTCGGCAAACAGCGCAGGTAGGCGATATCAAACAAACCATGATGCGTCGGGCCGTCATTGGCGGAAAGGCCGGCGCGGTCCATGCAAAAAATCACCGGCAAATCCTGCAGGCAGATATCATGATGCAGGCAATCATAAGCGCGCTGCAGGAAGGTCGAATAAATCGCGCAAACGGGATGGAATCCCATCGTGGCCATGCCGGCTGCAAAAATGACGGCGTGTTCCTCGGCGATGCCGACGTCGTAATAGCGGTCGGGCATGGCCTTTTCCAAATGCTTCATACCGGTGCCGCTGGGCATGGCCGCGGTGATGCCGACGAGCGTATTGTTTTTCTGACAAAGTTTCACCATCGTCTGGCCCATGACATCCTGGTACATCGGCGGTGCGCCGGCTTTGGCCGGCAGGGAATCACCCGTTTTGACGTCGTAAGGGCCCGTGCCGTGGAATTTTTCCGGAGACTTGATGGCCGCCTCATAGCCCTTGCCCTTTTGCGTGAGGATGTGAATGACGAGGGGATGATTGCAGGTCCTGGCAAATTCCAACGTGCTGATGAGCAACGGCAAATCGTGTCCGTCAATCGGCCCCAGGTAACGCAGCCCCAATTCCTCGAAAATAATCGGGCTTCCGTAACCACCACGGCCGTCTGCATCCACCGGACTGCCGGTCTGGCGCAGGCCGACCTCCGCGATGGCGCCCTTGAAACCTTCCTCGGCCTTGTGCTTCAGTTTCAACGCCAGTTCGCCCTTCGGCAGCCGGCGCAGGAAATTCTGAAAGTCGTTGGCCAATTTGTTGTAACGCGGGTTCGTAATGAGCTTATTGAGGTAGTTCGAAATTGCGCCGACATTTTTGGCGATGCTCCATTCGTTGTCGTTCAGGATGCCGATGAACTTTTTCGTCGTGTGGCCAATATTGTTGAGCGCCTCGTAGGAAATGCCATTGGTCAACGCGGCGTCGCCAAAGACGCAAACGACGTTTTCGTCGGTTCCCCTCTTGTCACGCGCCGCCGCCATGCCGAGCGCGGCGGACAAGGCCGTGCCTGCGTGACCGGCCCCGTAACAATCGTGTTCGCTCTCCGTCCGCAGGGCAAACCCGTTCAAGCCGCCCGTCTGGCGGATCGCCGGGAACCGGTGCTTGCGGCCGGTCAGCAACTTATGAACGTAAACCTGGTGGCTTACGTCCCAGACAAACTTGTCCTTGGGCGTGTTGAAAACGCGGTGTAAAGCCAGAGTCAGCTCGACCACGCCGAGGTTGGGGCCGAGGTGCCCGCCATTGCGGGCCAGCACCGAGATAAGGTCCTGCCGGATTTCAGCGGCCAGTTCCTGCAGTTGCGGCAGCGTGAGTTTCCTCACGTGCTCCGGTCCGTCCACCATGTCGAGATATCGGCTCATAGTTTTTAAAGTGAAAAGTGAAACGTGATGCGTGATTCACGTTTCAACGTCGGTTTCAAACGGCTTTAACTTCATTTCGCCGGCGGCATTCTTCTCCAGTTGCCGGATTTTCAATTCCGCCTCGGCCAGTTTTTCCTGGCAGATTTTCACCAGGCGGGTGCCTTCCTCGTACTTGGCCAACAAGGCTTCCAGCGGCAAATCTTCGGACTCCATCGCCTCGACGAGACCTTCCAGCTTCTTCAAGGCATCTTCAAACGGCAGCCCGCCTTTACCCGCCTCGGCCCTGGCTGATTTTGACATGCCGGCAGGATAAGATAAGCCCTGGCGCCCGTCCAGCCCGGAGTCGGAACCCGCAAGTCGCTCTGTCCACCGTGCTTTACGCCTGAACTTTGAAATGGTACTCTTTGCCAGGGCACGATCCGAGACGGGGCAAACGTCAAATCCGACGTCAGAGTTCACCAACCCGGTGGTTTTCATCATCGGGCGAGGTGGAGAAACCCATGTCTGCCACGAAAAACAACGTTCAAGGGTTGGGAAAGCGATGGCTGCGGGCCTTCCGGGCGGCACCGGTCTTTGCGGATGACGAGACCACGCGCGAGGCCCGCGTGTTGCATATTGTCGCATGGAGTTTTCTGGTGATTGTTGCCGGGAACACGGTGTCCCTGATGATTTTGCTTCCCGCGACGCCTCTCCGCTGGGTCATGATTTCCGCCGTGGCCTTTTTTGCCGGTTTCAGCGCTCTGTCACTCAACCATCTCGGCCGCACGCATCTGGCCAGCTTTGTATTGTTGACGACACTGTGGCTATTGGCGAGTGGGAACGCGCTGACCGCTGGGGGCATTCGGGCGCCGGGCATTACGGCCTACCTATGTATCATCCTGGCGGCCGGCTTGTTATTGGGAGAACGCGCAGGGATTGCCATGGGGCTGGTCTGTGCCTTGAGCAGCCTGGCGCTCGTCCTGCTGGAGGCGCAAGGATGGCTGCCGGCCAGCCAGGTGAACCACACCAGCCTGTCGTTATGGTGCGTCCTCGTCACATTTATCGCCATCGTCATTGTGCTGCAACGCCTGGCGGTCCGGTCGGTGAAGGGCGCGCTGGAACAAGCCCGTTCCCTGCTCCGGGAACGCAAGGAAGCCGAGGAAGTAATCCGGAAGTCGGAAGAGAAGTTTTCCAAAGCCTTTCGCGCCAGCCCGGATGGCCTGGCGATCTCGGAACTGAAGACGGGCCGGTACATCGAGGTGAACGAGGGATACTGCCGGCTTTACGGGCACCCCCGGGAACAGATGCTCGGACATACTTCCCTGGAACTGGGCATCTGGGAGAATCCCGGGGACCGCGAGATCATGGTTCACGAGTTGAAAGCGACCGGGGCAGTGCGCGATCTCGAGATGCGCTCCCGGACACGCACCGGGGAACTCAGGATCATTTCTTTAAGTGCCGAATCCATTGAAGTCGGCGGGCAACAATGCCTCGTGTCCGTCCTTCACGACATCACCGACCGCATTCGCGCGGAGCAGGCGTTGCGGGATAGCGAGCAGCGTTTTCGCAGTTATTTTGATCTGGCCGCCGTGGGTTTTTCCATCACGGGCCGCGACCGGCGCATCCTGGCCGTCAACGATGAGTATTGCCGGATCCTTGGTTACTCGCGCGAAGAACTTCTGCAGAAAACCTGGGCGGAACTCACGCATCCGGAGGACCTGTTCGAAAACGACGAAAAGTTCAATCTGGTGATGGCCGGTAAAACGGATGCTTACACTCTGGAAAAGCGTTTCCTGCGCAAGGACGGACAAATTATTCACGGGACTGTTTCCGCGCGTTGCATCCGCCGGCCGGATGGTTCGCCGGATTATTTTGTCAGTCTATTGTTGGACATTACCGACCGGCATCAAGCCGTCTTGCGGGAACAACAGGCGCGGCAGGAATTTACGCAACAACTCATCGCATCGCAGGAGGCCGAACGCCAGCGCATTGCCGCTGAACTGCACGACAGCCTGGGCCAGAATCTTTCCGTTATCAAGAACCGCGCCCAGCTGGCCCTCCAACATCCGGGTCTTTCATCCGACGCCGCCCGTCAACTGGAGGCGATCGAACGGGTCGTCGCCGAGGCCATCGCGGAAACCCGCAGCCTCGCCCACAATCTGCGCCCCCTCCACGTGGAACAGGCTGGCCTGACCGATTCCCTCGGCGTCCTGATTCGGGAGGTTTCGCAATCGAGTGATATCCATTTCGCCCGCCGTCTGGAAAACGTGGACGACCTCTTTACCGGCAGTGCAGCCACGAATGTATACCGCATTGTGCAGGAGGCGCTCAACAACCTGATCAAACATTCGCGGGCCCGGGAGGCTGCGGTCACCTTGGAACGCGACGTGCGTTCGGTCCGGTTGCGTGTGGCGGATGATGGCGTCGGTTTCGACATTGGGGGCGCCCGGGCCCGAGGCGGGTTGGGGCTGAGCAATATCAAAGAGCGGGTGAACATGCTCGGTGGTACATTGACCCTCCAAAGCGCCCCCGGTCAGGGGACACAATTGACGGTTGAATTACCCGTGGCGGACGGTTCCGGTGAACCCACCGTGGACAAAACGGATGGTTCCGCTCGACTTTGACGGGGGTGTTGATTAGCTCATAGAAAACATGCCGCCGCCGGGAACAATTGAGGTTGTAATCGTGGACGACCACCCGCTGTTTCGCCAGGGATTGCGCCAGGCGGTGGACGCCGACGCGCGTTTCCACCTGGTTGGTGAGACTGACAACGGTCCGGCCGCCCTGGAGATGATCAAACAACTGCAGCCCCACGTGGCTGTACTTGACTTGAATCTTCCCGGAATGAACGGCCTTGAAGTGGCCGCGGCGTTACCGTCTAAAAAATCGAGGACCCACCTCGTTGTCCTTACGATGCTCAAGGACGAAGCGGCTTTCAACAAGGCGTTGAACCTGGGTATTCAAGGCTACGTCCTGAAAGAAAATGCCGCCAGTGAAATTCTCAATTGCATCGCTGCCGTCGCCGGGGGCGAAGCTTATGTCAGCCCGTCGCTGACGGATTTTCTGTTGCGGCGGCGCAGCCGGGGTGACCGTCTGGCCGCGCAAAAACCCGGCCTGGACGATCTCACCATGGCGGAAAAGCGCATTCTCAAGCGGGTCGCTGCCGGCCGGACGAACAAGGAAATTGCCACCGAACTGTTTATCAGTCCCCGCACCGTGGAGTCCCACCGCGCCAACATTTGCGAAAAACTCGGGCTGACCGGCACCAATCGTCTGCTGCAATTCGCCCTGGAAAACCGCGACGCCCTCAGTCAGTTAAGTTAGATTCGCGCAATCACGGAATTGAGTTGCGTCATGCCCTCCACCTTTAACCGGCGAATGGACTCGTTCGCGGCTATCCCCTTGAGCGAATGAAAGTTTCAGGTGTGATGGTGGCCGGCTGAAGATTTCCTCTCCGTAGTTCTACCTAAAAAAATACCGTCTCCTACGTAGCCATAAATGTGTGTTCCCTTCCATTTCCCACGCCGGTTTTTTGTGGAAAGGTGCACGACTGACCACAAACCGGAGACGACGTATGAAACTGATGATTGTAGATAACCACGAGGAAACCCGCGCATTGATTCGCGAGTTAGTCGGGGCCTTGGCCGAAGATATTCTCGAGTGCTCCAGCGGCTCGGAGGCGGCGGCGCATTGTGCCGATTTCCGCCCTGATTTGGTGACGATGGACCTGGATATGCCGCTGGTGAATGGTCTCGAAGCGACGCGCCGGGTCCTCGCCAATAACCCCGGTGCGCGTGTCATTGTCATTACGCAATATAACTCCATTGATGTCCGGACGGCGGCAGCACGGGCCGGGGCCTGTCATTTCTTTGCCAAGGATAATCTGGCCGGTTTGACTCAATACGTACAACGCCTGCTGGCCCGTTCATGACCGTGTATTTCGTGACTGCGACTTCACATCTCACCAACACGCTTTCATTGGCGTTGTTGGGGCTTGTACTGCTGGCCTCGAAGTTCGCCTGGCTGACGGCCACTCGCCGCCGCGCCGTCGGACCCGTGCAGCAACCTGCCGTTCTCAACCAGTGCCAGGAGCCGGGTCAGTCAGGTTTCAATCCGAAGCGGGTTGCGGAGGAAGTTTCCGAAACTGGAAAGCACACGCCAGTGGCCCTCCCGGGTGTCGGCCGGCATATCCTCTTCGTGGATGATGAACGCAGTTTTGCCGAAAGCGGACGAGCGGTGCTGAAACAACTGGGTTATCGAGTAACGCTGGTGGTCGATGCCAATGAGGCGATCGCCGCAATTCGCGACGCCCACGAAAAAATCGATTGCGTGGTCACCGATTTGTCCATGCCCGGTATGAGCGGCTTTGATCTGGGCCGTATCTGCCAGCGCCTGCTTCCCGGTGTCCCCGTTATTCTCATGAGCAGCCAGGATGGTGTGATCGCCGCCGAACTACTGCGTGTTTGCGGCATCCACGGATTGTTATCGAAACCTTTTACACAACAGACCCTTGCCGATGCGGTACAACAAGCGCTCGCCGGCCGAAACGACCGGGCCGGCTCCTGATGGAATTTTAACTGAATTATGACACGAATACTCCTCATTGAAGACGATTCCACTCTGCGCTGGTTTCTATGTCACAATCTGACTAAGGAAGGTTACGTCGTATTTGACGCCATACACGGTGCCGACGGCCTGCTGCAATTGCGCAATAATCCCGTCGACCTGGTCATAACTGACATGCTGATGCCGGAAATGGATGGCGTGGAAACCATCCAGCAACTGCGACAATCCTTCCCCGACGTGAAAATTATCGCGATTTCCGGCGGTGGCCTGGCCAGTCCGGATCATTATTTACAAATCGCGCGAAATCTCGGCGCCGGCAAAACATTAAAAAAACCTTTTACTTTCCCGGAGCTGCTCGGCGCCATCCATGAATTGCGCCCGCCTCCTCCTGATCCGCGCCCGCCCGTCAGTCCTCCACCCGGCTGATGATTTCTCCTTCGTGAAGCTTTGTGCGCAAGGTCTGACCGGCGTTGACTTCCTTCGCCCGACGAAGAATTTTTCCGGTCATTGCATTCATCGTGACGGAATAACCGCGCGCCAGGACCTGCTCCGGACCCAGCAAGCGCAGCCGCGCTTCCGTGGCGCCCAAACGGTTCTGCCAGTTTCGCAGATGGACCCGCGCCAGTTCATCCAGCCGATGCCCGCCCGTTTTTAGCCGTTCGCGCCGCTGCTCCAATAACTGCGCCGGACGTACCCGCACGAGCCGGGACGCCAGATTATGCCAGACCAGCTGACGGTCCCGGGTTCCTTGTTTTGCCCGACGCAACAGACCGCTCTGTAAATCGTCCAGCCGTTGCAGGAACTCATTCAATCGCCGGCGCGGATGAGCCCGCGTCAATCGCGCCCGAAGCTGCGCGAAATCCGCAGTCGCGCCTTCCCATTGCTGCCGGACTTTTCGACGTAACCGGATGGGCGCTTCGGCTACAAACTCGCGACTGGCAAACACGCCTTCGGTGATGATTTCGGCCCCGACACTGGGTGTCGGGGCGCGCACGTCCGCCACAAAATCGCTGATGGTGAAATCAATCTCGTGGCCGACCGCTGATACTACCGGCAGCGCCGATTCAAAAATCGCCCGGGCCACCACTTCCTCATTGAACGCCCACAGATCTTCCAGCGAACCGCCGCCGCGCGTCACCAGAATCAGGTCCAATTCGGTCGTGGCAGCCGACGTTAGTCGGCTCTGACCTTCGAATGGAGCGGACTGACGTCCGCTGCTACGGGAATTAAACTCATTCAGCAAACGGATGGCTGACGCGATTTCCTCTGCGGCACCGTCGCCTTGCACGCGGCACGGCGCCAGAATGATTTCCAACGCCGGGTTCCGCCGCTGCACCACGTGCAGCACGTCGCGAATCGCCGCGCCGGTCGGT
>JBGPDH010000189.1:0-7686 GCA_041482195.1 Verrucomicrobiia bacterium | reverse complement strand
CTGGTGAAGTCGGTCCAAAAGGCACTGATCAGCGAAAAGGAAATCGACGAAGCGCTCAGTTACACGTTCGGGACCCGCTTCCGGCTCGGGTTGTTCGACCCGCCGGGCAAGTGCCCGTATTCCAAAATCGGCATTGACCAGAACGACACGCCGCAACACCGTGCGCTGGCGCTCAAAATTGCCGAGGAATCCATCGTGCTGCTGAAGAATGACGGGATCCTTCCGCTCGACCGCTCCAGGATCAAACGGATTGCCGTCATCGGCCCTAATGGCAACTCGACATCCATGTTGCATGGCAATTACAACGGGTCCGCTCGACATCCGATCTCGATTCTGAATGGTATCAAGCAATTGGCCGGACCGAACATCAAAGTAACTTTTGCACAAGGATGTCCGATCACCACCGAAACCAACCGGGGGATTGCTGCGTGGAGTCGCCAGGATAACGACACGACCCGTTCCTTGCCGGAGCTCAACGCGGAAGCCCTCAGTAATGCGGCGAATGCGGACTTGATCATTTATATCGGCGGCATCACTCCAGCGCAGGAAGGCGAAGGGTTTGATCGTGATTCAATCGAGTTACCCGAGGTGCAGGAAAAACTCGTGGAGGCGCTTCATGCCACCGGCAAGCCGGTGGTGATGGTGAATTGCAGCGGTTCAGCCATCGCTTTGCCTTGGGAAGCCGAGCATCTGCCGGCGGTTCTGCAGGCCTGGTATCCGGGCGAGGAAGGTGGACTTGCCGTCGCAGAGATCCTGTTCGGCGACGTTAATCCAAGCGGACATTTACCAATCACATTTTACGCCTCGACGGCTGAGCTGCCCGATTTCACGGATTACTCGATGAGCAACCGCACCTACCGTTACTTCAACGGCCAGCCGCTCTACGCGTTTGGCCACGGCTTGAGTTATACCAAGTTTGATTTCCGCCGGGGCAAACTGGACTCAAATAAAATTCCTGCCGATGGCACGGTGAAGGTATCATTCACGGTGAAAAATTCCGGCGACCGCGATGGCGACGAGGTGGCGGAGGTTTATTTCCGCCACGTCAACTCCAGCGTTCCGCAGCCGAAGCTGGTACTGTGCAGCTTTGCGCGATTGCACCTGAAGCGCGGCGAATCCACCAAAGTCGCAATGGAAGTTCCTGTCGAACGCCTGCATTATTGGGATACGGAGAAGAAACAGTACGTGGTTGAGCCGGGGAAATATGAGCTCCTCATCGGCGACGCTTCGGATAATATCCAGTTGAAATTGCCCATAACCGTTACCGCCCAATGAGGCCGGGCAACAACGACATCTTGATATTATGCAAAACATCCTTTCCCGAACTGCTTGGCTTTGCGTAACGGCTTGCATTTCCTTTTTCGTGACTGCCTGCCAAACTCACGGGCAGGGCGCGGTTCAATCCGCAGCGCAGGAAAATCCAACTCCGGCGTTGACCAGTTCAGCCGCCACGACGCAAACAAGCCAAGTGCCTGCGGACGCCAAGCCGGCGTCATCGGACGTGCCAGGGGTCCAGTTTCCCAAGATTGATTCCGAGCGGCGTGCGTACTTCCGCATCGTGGCGCCCGGCGCGAAAAGCGTCTCCGTCAGCCTGCCGGGCGGCCGCGGAACCAAAGGCGACGACAGCGTCTGGACCATTGTCACCAGCTCGCTCGCGCCGGGATTCCATTATTACACGCTCGACGTTGACGGCGCCACGGTGTCCGACCCGGCCAGCGAGGGCTACTTCGGCACTGGCAAGATGAGCAGCGGCATCGAGGTTCCGTCGCCTAACGAAGATTTTTATTTGCCCAAGGACGTGCCGCACGGCGACATTCGCGCGCACTACTATTTCGCCAAGACCACCAGCAAAATCCGGCGTTGTTTCGTGTATACCCCACCGGATTATGACACGAACCTTACGGCGCGCTATCCAGTGCTTTACCTGCAACATGGCATGGGAGAAGACGCCCGCGGCTGGTCCGACCAAGGCCGGACTGGGTTCATCCTCGACAACCTAATCGCCGAGGGCAAGGCAAAGCCGCTGTTGGTGGTAATGGATGACGGCGGCATCACTCCAGGTGCCATGAGCGGTCCCAGAAAGGATGGACGCCCCATGTTTTGGGACAAATTCGGCCCGATACTTATCGAGGACATCATCCCTATGATTGACTCGACCTATCGCACCATTCCAGACCGCGACCACCGGGCCATGGCTGGGCTTTCGCTAGGCGGCACGCAAACAATGGAAATCACCCAAGCGCACCTCGATCAATTCGCGTACATCGGGGTCTTCAGCGCGCCGTTTGGTTTTCCGCAAATTCCCGGCGGGTTCAACGGCCTGTTGGGTGATCCAACGGCTTTCGCCAAGCAAGTCAAAGTGCTCTTCGTAAGTTATGGTACTGCCGGAGATCTAGCCGCCCGCGGCAGCCAAGCCTTCCATCAAGCGCTAGAAAAAGCCAGCATCAAACACGTTTATTACGAATCGCCTGGCACGGCGCACGAATGGCAAACTTGGCGACGGAGTTTCTATCATTTCGCGCCCTTACTGTTCCAAAACCCGTGAGAATTTCGCCCAATCCGCAGCATCCTATGAAAACCACCTGTTCCATCCTCCTCGTTCTCACCGGGCTCGCTGTCGGTGCCCAAACCTCGGCTCCCAGCCAACCTGTTAGCACGACAGTTGATGCTTCGAAAACCGGCCAGCCCATTTCACCTTACGTTTACGGCCAGTTCCTCGAACACGCCGGTGGCCTCATTTACAGCAGCCTGTGGTGCGAGATGCTCGATGACCGCAAGTTTTATTACGATGTGACGAACCGGGTGGCGGAAGACGCCAATGCCGGCCGGCGCGGTGGATTCGGCGGGTTTCCGGGCCGGCGCAATGTCGGCCCCGGCAGGTGGAATCCCGTCGGCCCGATGGATTCCGTCGTGATGGATACCCGCGATCCGTTCGTCGGCGACCACACGCCTCTGATCGAGCTGGCCAGCGACGAGCCGCGCGGGATTCGTCAGACCGGAATCAACTTCACTCCGGGCGTCGAATACAAGGGCCGCGTCCAGTTGGCCGGCGATTCCAGCGTGAAAGCCTCCATCAACATCGTCTGGGGAACCAACGCTGACGCCGTGCGCCAGACCGTTCCACTCGGCAAATTGGGCAAGAGCTACAAGAAATTTGCCTTCTCCTTCAAAGCTGAGAACTCCGGCACGGCGCAATTTGAAATCGTTGGCACCGGCACCGGTTCTTTCCACGTCGGCGCGGTTTCGCTCATGCCTGCGAACAACCTGAACGGCTGGCGGCCAGACGCAATTGCGGTTCTTAAAAGTCTTCACTCCGGGGTTTATCGTTTCCCCGGCGGCAATTTCGTTTCCGCCCATGAATGGCATTATGCGATTGGCGACCCGGACAAACGCCCGCCGGTCTTTGACCCGGTTTGGCGCGCACTCCAGCCCAACGACATCGGCACAGATGAGTTTATGACGATGTGCCAACTTCTCGGGGTCGAACCTTATATCACCGTCAATGCCGGCACCGGCGACGACTGGTCCGCACGGGAATTGGTTGAATACTGCAATGGCGACGCCTCGACGCCGATGGGCAAACTCCGCGCCGCCAACGGCCATCCCAAATCGTATCACGTGAAGTTCTGGGGCATCGGCAACGAAATGTGGGGCATCACTTACCAGTATGGCGCGATGAAACTCAACCAGTTTGAGTATAAACACAACCAGTTTGCCAAGGCCATGAAGCAGGTGGACCCGACCATCAGACTGATCGCCTGCGGCGCCATGCCGGACACTATGACCGGTTCCCGGGAATCATTAAGCTTGGGCACCAACCTGGTTCCAGTTTACCTCTCGCCCGAAGATTGGACTGGCGGTTTGCTTAAGAATTGTTTCGACAATATTGATCTCATCAGCGAGCACTTCTACAACTACGGCGGCACGCACTTCAGCCTCGCCGAAGGAAAGCAGGTGCCGAATGATCCGAACGAACCGATTACGGACTGGATGCGCCGGCCGGCCAATCATATCCGCATTAAATATGAGGAATACAGGGATTACGAGAAGTTGATCCCGGAACTCGTCACCCATCCCAAGCCGCTGAACATTGACGAATGGGCCTATGCTGGGCGCGGCGGCGGTATCAGTTATCCGGTATACCCGTCATATGCCTGGGTGTTCCATGAAATGTTCCGCCATTCCGACATCTTTCAAATGGCGGGTCAAACCTTTGCCACCTCGCTGCTCGCTCGCAACGGAACGAATGTCACGCTTACGGCCAACGGTCTCGTCTTCAAAATCTATCGTGACCACTTTGGAACTTTACCGGTGGATGTCACAGGCAACTCGCCCCAACCCAAACCCACCGACCTGCCCGGCGGCGAGCAACCCGTAGTCAATGCCGGCAGTGACACTTTCCCTCTCGATGTGGTTGCAGCCTGGACCGAAGACCATCATGCACTTACCGTAGCAATCTTGAATCCGACCGATGTCCAGCAACCACTTAATCTCAACATCACCGGGGCAGCGTTATCCGGCAAAGGCACATTGTGGCAGCTCGCGTCCGCTGAAAGTAACGGCCAAAACCCAAGCGTCAGCAATTCGCCTGTCGATTCCATTCCCGATTCGCTCACGCTTCCACGCTTCAGCGTGAGCATCTACAAGCTGTCGGTAAGATAACCGGGCTGGCTTAAGAAAATCCGTTGAAAAACCCGCCGTTCGCTCAAATGTTCCGGTGGAGTAATAATTCGCATACGGATGTTCCGCCAATGGGTTGGCCGAGTGTCGACGGGAGCATATTCGAACATTGATTCCAATTGAGTTCCTGCCGTTCATCCTGCCGGCGTCCGCAGGCAAGAAACGGATAGACACCATCCCCTACCAGCTTTGGTTAGAAAAAGCGCGGCTCAGAACCGAGCGACAAATTGTGGCAAATTCGTTGCTGCTTTTTGTCGCATTTTGCCGCTCGATTGTTATCCACGTAGCCGCTCCTCCGGCCATGTCGTTAAAATTAACGACAGGGGCATTCTTTTCTAATTTCAAGCTTTGGAGTAAATTAGCAGCACCTGATCAAAATTTAAACTGCACCTTCAAATACGCTCCACCCATCTTGTCTAGCAATAAAGCATGAAATCCAAACTCAGCGCCTTCCGTGTCGTTCCGGTCCTGTTGTTCCTTGCCTGTGCGTCGCCCTTGTTTGCAAACGATGACATGTCCATCTTTTCCGGCGTGACCCCAATCAACGGCAACAATGGATGGGGGGATTGGAGCTGGGTGCCGCATTACGTGACCAACAACCCGACCTGGAACGGCCATTATACGATGGCGATTGCTCCTAGCGGCGGTTATCAGGCCTGGTGGCTTGTGCACGATCCGATTGATACGACAATCTACAACAGCATCAGCTTCTGGCTGAACGGCGGCACCGCCACTGGCGGGCAGACCGTTGGTCTGCAGGCGCAGACAGGTTCGGGTTATCAATCGGGGCCGCAGCTCCAGGTCATCGCTCCCACCAATAGCTGGAAGCAATTTACGTTTTCGCTGTCCGCGCTCGGCGTGAACGGCGTCACAAACTTGGATGGGGTTCAATTTTGGAACCCCTTCGGCTCGGCGCAATCCAGGTTTTACCTTGCCGATGTCCAGTTGATCGCGGCGCCCGCGCCGGCCACGGTGCATGTGAGCGTCTCGGCGACGCAAGCGCTGCAAACGGTTGACCCGAAGATGATCGGCGTTAACCAGGTCGCGTGGGATGGCGCCATAGCCACGCCGACGACAGTCAGTCTGTTGAACCAGATGGGCGATCCCTGTTTGCGCTGGCCGGGCGGGAGTTGGGGGGATGGTTATCACTGGACCAACGAGGCCTGGAACGCCGGCGCCACCAGCCCGCGCAACTGGGGATCGTTCTCCCCCAACTTTATGCAGGTTGCCACCAACACCCACGCCCAGGCGTTTATCATTGTGAACTATGGCACCAGCGATGCCAGCGAGGCGGCCTATGGGGTGCGCATGTTCAACATCACCAACCACTGTAATTTCAAATATTGGGAGATCGGCAACGAAGTCGGCGGCAGTTGGGAATGGGACTGGAACACCAACGCGCCATGGAAACCGCACGATCCCTGGACCTACGCGATGCGGTTCACGAATTATTACGCGCAAATGAAAGCGGCAGACCAGACGATCAAGATTGGCGCGGTTGCGGATGTTACCGAGGACGGGACCTCGAACTATAACGACCATCCCGTCATCAACCCGCGCACGGGCGAGGTCCACTACGGCTGGACGCCCGTGATGTTGACCTATATGCGCAGCAACGATTGCATTCCGGACTTCCTGATCGAACATATCTATGGGCCCGCCGACGGTGACACACAGGACCTGCTTTGGTACAGCAAGATTAAATCAGATGCTGCCAGCCTGCGCCAAATGCTGACCGATTATCTGGGCAGCGCGGGAAGCAATGTTACGCTCGAATGCACCGAATGCGGTCTGGGCGGCGACCGCCAGGCCTGCAGCCTCGTGGGCGGCCTGACCTATCTGGACGGCCTCGGCGAATTCCTACAGACCGAGTTCCACACGCATATCTGGTGGGACTTTAGGAACGGCCAAAACGCCCTCGGTAGTTCGGACCCGTCTTACTATGGCTGGCGGACCAACTCCAGTGGCCAATACCTTTCTGACGGAGGCATCGTGAACGGCTTGGGCGACGTCCCCAGCAACCGGTACCCCACGTTTTATTGCGCCGAACTCGCGGCGAAGTTTATTCGAGGCGGTGATCAGGTGGTTGCGGCCACAAGTGACTACCCTTTGCTCGCTGCTTATGCCGTGCGCCAGACGAACGGCGCTTTAAATCTGCTGGTCATCAACAAGAGCAGCTACACGAACTTGATCGTCGCCTTCAACCTGTCCGGTTACGTTCCGTCGCCCGGCGCCACCACCTGGTCCTTCGGCATTCCGCAGGACGACGCGGCCGAAACCGGGATTGGATCTTGCGATATCGCCCAAGGCAGCCTCTCGGGCGCGGCCGCCAACTTCAACTACAGCTTTGCACCTTATTCGGCGACCGTAATCAATCTCGTGCCGATAGCCCCGGTGTTGACTGTGCTTCCAAGTCCATCCTCCGGCCAGTTTATCTACCAGTTACAGGGCTTGTCCGGTGTGCCGTACGTCATCCAAATGGCCACGGACCTGACTGCGGAAAACTGGGTCCCGATCTCGACCAACACGCTCACCTCTGCCACCCTGAATTTCACGAACAACACATCGTCGTCAGCCGCATTTTATCGGGCTGTGTGGCAGCCGTAGGACCGTACGGGGTTAAAACGGGTAAAGCTAAATAGTGATGGATTTAATTGAAATTGCTCAGGAAAATCTGTAGTTTTTGCTCGAAAAACGGGCATTAGCCGTCCCATTCCGACCTCCGCATCGTTTGAGACGTCAACGATTTCAAATTTCTCACTGCGACAAATATTTTGGCAAACTTAACTTTTTCAAGGGTCAGGCACTGTCAGTAAAAGTGTCAGTAGATGGTATAACTGAGTTAAGCAAAATTGTGGGGGAGTATACTTGAATTCTTCAATGAATTGGGTAATATCGGCCCAGAAAATGGCGATTTTGGGCACGAATCCCACCCCTTCCGCCACTATTTGCCAGGAAGCAGTCACTATTTCTCACTATCCGGTCACAAACCATTTGACAGATTCT
>JBGPDH010000188.1:0-7695 GCA_041482195.1 Verrucomicrobiia bacterium | reverse complement strand
TATTTTATGATTTTAGTATTCGCAATTTTTTACCGGCTTGGCTAAAACTTCCGCATAATTGGGGATAGGAAACCGTTACTGGTGTGAGCGACTGGAGGCGGTAATGCCAAAACAATTTATACAAAAGGCAATCGGCGCCGTTTGTCTGGTTCTCGGATTGTGGCTGTTGTTATGCGGGCACGATGTGGACAATTCAATTGGCTCCCAGTTTTCCCGGGCGTTTACTGGTAGTTCTTTGGGCAAGGCAACCCACGATTACATCGCCGGTATAATTTTGGGATTAATTGGCGCGTTCCTGATTTTTTGGAAGCGGACTAAACTCTAGAGCTTTTTTAAGAAACATGTAGCCGCCGACGGCAGTCGGCGCAAATCGAATATCAGAGAATAAATATGGCGCGAACTGACGTTCGCGGCTACGAGATTAATTAAATTGCTCTAATTTTCCGCCACTTCCTGCGGTCCTTTCCCGCCGTTAACCAGGAACAGGACCGCCATCCGCACCGCCAGACCGTTGGTCACCTGTTCCAAAACCAGCGAACGGCCCGAGTCCGCAATGTCACTGTCAATTTCCACCCCGCGGTTGATCGGGCCTGGATGCATGATCAACGCATCCGGCTTCGCCTTCGCCAGACGAGCCTTGTTGAGTCCGAAGAGCTGAACGTATTCGTTGATACTGGGAAACATGGTCTGGCGCTGGCGTTCGTGCTGGATGCGCAACAAGTTGATGATGTCGGCGTCACGAATCGCCTCATCCACGTCGTAAGTCACGCGACAACCCATCTGCTCAAAGGTTTTCGGCACCAGCGTGGCCGGGCCGCACAACGTCACGGTGGCCCCCAGTTTCATTAGCGCCCAGATGTTCGAGCGGGCCACCCGGCTGTAGAGGATATCGCCTAGGATCGTGATATTCAGTCCCGCGATCTTCCCCTTGCGCTCAAGAATGGTGAACACATCCAGCAACGCCTGCGTCGGGTGTTCGTGAGCGCCGTCGCCGGCGTTGATGACATGGACGTCGAGCACGCGCGACAAAAAATGCGGTGCGCCGGAGGCACTGTGGCGGATGACGATGAAATCGGCGTTGAGCGCTTCCAGATTCCGCGCCGTATCCTTGAGGGTTTCGCCTTTCTTGAAGGACGAGGCCTCGGCGGAAAAATTGATGACGTCGGCGGACAGCCGTTGCTCGGCCAGCTCAAAACTGATGCGTGTGCGTGTGGACGGTTCGACGAACAGGTTGACGACCGTCTTGCCGCGCAACGCGGGGACCTTTTTGATGGCCCGCTCGCCGACGGCCTTGAACGCCCGCGCTGTGTCGAGCACGGTAATGATTTCATCCGGCATGAGCGATTCGATGTCGAGCAAATGTTTGCGGGCCCAGGTCATTTCGCCCTTTCCAGTACGACTTCGTCCACGCCGTCATTTTCAACCAGGCGTACACGGATTTTTTCGTTTTCGGCCGTCGGCACATTTTTGCCGACGAAATCCGCCTTGATCGGCAGTTCGCGATGTCCGCGGTCAATCACCACGGCCAATTGGATGTTCCTGGGCCGGCCAAAATCATTGAGCGCATCCATGGCGGCGCGGGTCGTGCGGCCGCTGAACAGGACGTCGTCCACCAGCACCACCGTTTTGCCGGTGACATCGAACGGAATCACGGTGGGATGAATCTTCGGCGCGGCACGCTGGTCGAGATCGTCACGGTGCATCGAGACGTCGAGGATACCGACCGGGACGGGTTGCGACCAGATTTCGGAAAGAATTTTGCCCAGCCGTTTGGCGAGATGGTCACCGCCTACCGGAATGCCGGCCAGAACCACTTCCGCGCCGTTTTCATTGCGCTCGGCAATTTCATGGGCAATCCGGGTCAGCACGCGTTGCATGGCGGCGGCATCCAGAATGACATTGGAAGAAGACATTTAAGATTGATGATGGAGGATGGCTGATTTGAAGGATGGGCTGATGGCCGCGCCGTTCCCTTGCGCGTTAAACTGGAAGCGGCGAGGAGAAACCCCACCGTCGATATTTCGCGCCGACTCGGTGCGGCGTGAAATCATAAATCGCAAATCATCAATCATAAATCCTTCGCGGCCTCACAGTGCCGCCTTAAAGGAACCTGTTTTCGATCCGGTCAGTGGCCGGTGCCCTGGCGTGTCCGACGCCAGCTCGCACGGTGCCTGATGATCCAATCCGTCAAGGCCCGTTCGAATCCGATGTCATGCCCGGCCTTTTCCGACTCAATCCACTTGTGCCTAAGAATTTCCTCGCGCTCCGCTTGGAACTCGCGGTAGAGCGAAGAATTCTTCAGCAAATCGTCCGCTGGAGATGCGCCTTTCATAGCGTTCGACATAGAAAATGTGACGCAAAACTAGGGTTTTTCAACCGGAATGCAACAAAAATTTCGCTCGTTGAGTCGCAATCGACTAAAGGTGAGCACTTTGCGCTGTCTGGTTTACGTCAACTGCTGGCGCAGGGAGGTGGCAATTCCGATAAACGCCTGGGCGGCCGGGCTATCCTGTGCAGACACCACCACCGGTATGCCCAGGTCGCCGCCTTCCCGGATCTCTTTAAAAATCGGTATTTCACCCAGGAATGGCACTCTCTGTCGCCCGGCTTCAGCTTGGCCTCCGCCATGACCGAAAATCTCTACTCGATCACCATTCGGCGCGGTGAAATAGCTCATGTTTTCGACGAGACCGAGAATCGGCACATTCACCTTGTTAAACATCGCAATGCCTTTGCGCACGACGCCCAGGGAGGCCTCCTGGGGCGTGGTGACGATGACACCGCCATCGAGCGGTACCGTCTGGCAGAGCGACAATTGCGCGTCGCCCGTGCCCGGCGGCAGATCCACCAGCAGGAAGTCCAGCTCGCCCCACTCCACCGCCATCAGGAATTGCTGGATGGTCTTGGCAATCATCGGCCCGCGCCAGATGACCGGCTGCTCGTCCGTGAGCAGCAAACCGATGCTCATCACTTTCACCCCGTGACCCACCGGCGGCACCAGCTGTTCCCGGGGACTGATGGTGGGACGGTCGTGCACGCCCATCATCAGGGGAATGCTCGGACCGTAAATGTCGCAGTCCAGCAATCCAACCTGCGTGCCGAGGTGTTTTAATGCGCAGGCGAGGTTGGCCGCTACGGTGGACTTACCGACACCGCCTTTGCCGCTGGCGATGGCGACGACCCGTTTCACACCCGCCACACGGTTTTGATTGGCAAAGGGATTGACTGGCGCCGTTCGTCCCGCAGCGGG
The DNA here is from genome assembly GCA_041482195.1 of Verrucomicrobiia bacterium. GTDB lineage: Bacteria > Verrucomicrobiota > Verrucomicrobiia > Limisphaerales > UBA11358 > UBA11358. The sequence goes on along the minus strand of JBGPDH010000188.1, from coordinate 4,445 downwards.
CTGCCGCACTTCGACCTGAACGTGATTTACACCGGGCAACGTTTTAAGTGCGCGTTCGGATTCCTCCTTGATTTGCCGTGCCGCATCGGGATTGGCTGAAGTCAGTTGCAACGAAACACTCACCGCGCCATTGGCGGTGGAAATTTCCTTCACCAGTCCGAATGAGACGATGTCACGCGAAAAACCCGGGTACTTGACGGCTTTCAACGCGTGTTGGATGTCCGCTTCTGTGAACATGTCCCACCACATTGCCAGCTTTACGCCCGAAAACAAGCGCGCTCCAGACTTGCGCACCTGCAAAGGGCATGTGAGATTGAGGGTCTAATTTTTTGCATCGGACAATCGAATATGACGCAAATCACACCCACGGCATCGGCTAAGGTCGCCGAACCGTTCCTGGATAAGTTTCGCCGCTTTGAGTTGGAACCGCAACTGCCGGCATGGCTGTTGCCGCTCCGCAAGGCCGGCATGGCGCGCTTCGCCGAACTCGGCTTTCCCACAGTTCACGACGAAGACTGGCGCTTCACGAACATTGCGCCGCTTGCCCGGCTGCCATTCCAGCCGGCAGTGGACTCGACGGATGACGCCGCCCGAGCGGCCCTGGAGAAAAACATCTTCGCACATCTGCCCGGTCCGCGGCTGGTTTTTGTGAACGGACATTTTCATCCAGCGCTTTCTTCGGTGGGTCAGTTGCCGGAAGGGGTGAAGGTCGCCAGCCTTGCGGAAGCGCTGAAGACCGATTCCGCATTCATCGAGCAGCAACTTGGCCGGTTTGCCCTGACCGACGACAATTCCTTCGTCGCCTTGAATCAGGCGTTTTTCCTCGACGGCGGCTTCGTCCATATTCCGGCGAATCAGACCATCGGGGAACCCATTCAGCTCATTTTCGTTTCCACGGCCGGGCACAACGGCGATACGATTCAGCCGCGCAACCTGATCATGGCCGGGGCTGGCAGCAAAGCGACGGTCATCGAAAGCTATCTGGCCGCGGATGCGGCCGCTTATTTCACCAATGCCGTCACAGAAATTGTCGCCGGCGAAAACGCGGCCCTGGAGCACGTAAAATTTCAGGATGAAGCACCGGAAGCATTTCATCTGGCAACCATCGCCGGAAATCTCGGCCGCACCAGCAAGGTGAATGTTCATTCCTTCGCGTTGGGCGCAAAGCTCTCGCGCAACAACATCCGCGCCAAACTCGCCGGCGAAGGCCTCGAGTGCATTTTGAACGGACTTTACCTCACGCGCGGCGAGCAGTTGGCCGATCACCATATGATTGTCGAGCACGCGCAGCCGCATTGCGCCAGCCACGAGTATTTCAACGGCATCCTGGACGATAAATCGAAAGGCGTCTTCCACGGGCGGATTTACGTTCATCCCGTCGCGCAGAAGACCGACGCGAAGCAGACGAACAAGAATCTGTTGCTCTCCGACGACGCGACGGCCGACACCAAGCCGCAACTGGAAATTTACGCGGACGACGTGAAGTGCACGCACGGCGCCACGGTCGGCCAGTTGAACGACGAATCCATTTTTTACCTGCGTTCGCGCGGTCTCGGCCGGGAAACCGCCCGGCGGATGTTGATTCATGCTTTTGCCGGCGAAATCATCGCCCGCGTGAAGCATGACGCGGTGCGCGAGCAATTGGACAAAGTCATCTGGGACCGGTTGGAGGCCAATCCCCATTTGCAGGGGAAATAATGGGAGGGACGCCGTTTCGGCGTCCCTATTTTGGGACGGCAACATGCCGTCCCTCCCCGATACAATATGTTCGACGAACTGAACGACCTTTACCAGCAGGTCATTCTTGACCATTGCCGGCAGCCACGGAATTTCCACGAGATGCCGGACGCGAGCCGCATGGCGCAGGGTCATAACCCGCTGTGCGGTGACCAGTTGAAGCTGTTTCTGGCGCTGGACGGCGACACCATCAAGGACATCAGTTTTGTCGGTTCCGGCTGCTGCATATCCAAGGCATCGGCCTCGTTGCTCACGGATTATGCCCGGGGTAAAACGAAGGCGGACCTGGAAAAAATGTTCGAGCAGGTTCACGAGATGGTCACGACCGGCACCGTCCGGGGCGACGTTGGCAAGCTGGCCGTGTTTGCGGGCGTGCACAAATTCCCCGCGCGGGTCAAATGCGCCATCCTCGCCTGGCACGCTGTCATGGCGGCACTCAAGGGCGATGCCGCACCGGTGACGACGGAAAACGAACAGACCTGATTGATTTCGACTGCGTTTGCGGCGATGATAGGTGAAGTAAACTAAACTTAAGCGTTCTATGAATTCCGAACCGAAAACTTTGATCCGCGACGTCGAGGCCGCCGTGGTGCCCGTCGGCACCAAGGTCACTTTGCAGAAAGGCGAGCAGGCTTATATCACCCAATCGCTTGGCGGCAGCTACACTATTATTGTCAACGGCAACATGTTCCGTCTCGACGGCAAGGACGCCGATGCGCTGGGCATGGACGCCGAAACCAAACCGGCGACCGCGGCGGCCGGCCCGGTGACATCTGAGCAATTGGAAAAACAGGTCTGGGACGCGCTCAAGACGTGTTACGACCCGGAAATTCCCGTCAACATTGTGGACTTGGGCCTGATTTACGACTGTCACCTGACGCCGGCCGGTGAGAACAGTTTCAAGGCCGATGTGAAAATGACGCTGACCGCGCCCGGTTGCGGGATGGGGCCGATGCTGGCGCAGGACGTGCAAAACAAATTGTTGAACCTCGAACCGATTGACGAGGCGAACGTGGAACTTGTCTGGGACCCGCCCTGGAACCAGGGCATGATGACCGAGGCGGCCAAGCTGCAACTCGGATTGATGTGATTTCAACCACGGATGGACACGGATTAATACGGATAAAAGTCCTCCTCGCTCTCGTCCTCGTCCTCGAATTCGATTACGAGAACGAGGACGACGACGAGGACGATGACAATTTTATCGCATGACCAACCACGCGCCAGACTGGGCAAAACTCCGTGCCGATTTTCCCATCCTCGACCAGCAGGTCCATGGCAAGCCGCTGATTTATTTCGACAACGCCGCCACTTCGCAGAAACCGCGCGCGGTGATTGACGCGCTGGTTCATTACTACGAACACGACAACGCCAACGTCCATCGCGGCATCCACGAATTGAGCAATCGCGCCACGGCTGGTTACGAAGCCGCACGGGCACGCGCGGCCAAGTTCATCAATGCAAAGACCGCCGAAGAAATCGTGTTCACGCGCGGCACAACCGAAGGCATCAATCTGGTGGCCAATTCGTGGGGCACGAAAAATTTGAAATCCGGCGACGTGATTCTGCTCACGGAAATGGAACACCACAGCAACCTTGTGCCGTGGCAATTGCTGGCGCAGCGCACCGGCGCCAAAATCGCCTACGTGCCCATCACCGGCGATGAAGGCATTCTTGATTTGTCCAGGCTCGATTTGCTGCTGACCAGGCAGGTGAAAATGTTCTCGATGGTTCACATTTCCAATTCATTGGGGACGGTGAATCCGGTGGCCGACCTTTGCGCCCGGGCGCGGAAGCTCGGCATCACGACGCTGGTGGACGGCGCGCAAAGCGCCGGGCACATGGCTGTAGACGTGCAGGCCATCGGCTGCGATTTCTTTGTGTTCTCCGGTCACAAGATTTGCGGGCCGACCGGCATCGGCGTGTTGTGGGGGCGGCAGGAATTGCTCGATGCCATGCCGCCGTATCAGGGCGGCGGCGAAATGATATTATCGGTGGAATACCAGAAGACCGAATTCAAGAAGGCGCCGCACCGGTTTGAGGCCGGGACGCCGGACATCTCCGGCCCCATCGGTCTGCACGTGGCGATGGATTACCTCGACAATCTTGGGCGGCAGAATATCTGGCAACACGACCAGGACCTGGCCCATTATGCCTGCGAAAAACTGGCCGCGCTGAAAAACGTCCGGTTGTTTGGCCCGAAAGAAAATCGTGGTGGGCTCGTGAGTTTTCTGCTGAAGGACGTTCATGCCCACGATGTGGTGACCCTGGCGGACCAGGCCGGGGTGGCATTGCGGGGCGGCCATCACTGCACGCAACCGCTCATGCACCGGCTCGGCGTGGAATCAACCGCCCGCGCCAGCTTTTATTTTTACAACACCCAGGCTGAGGTGGACCGGTTTGCGGAGGTGGTAAAGGAAATCCAGAAATTTTTCGGGCAATGACGACGGCGGAACAAATCAGTTCGGGTTCTGCGATGCGCGAGGTATCGGAGATTTTTCCGGGTGCGCAGAGAGCATTGTTCCGGCGATATCATATCGGCGGGTGCAGCAGTTGCGGGTTCAGCCCGGACGAAACACTGGCACAGGTGTGCGCGCGCAACGGGAATCTGGACGTGGCCGAGGTACTCGCACATATCCTATCCAGCCACGAGCAGGACGCGAAAATTTTGATTTCACCAGGGGAACTTGCCGGTCTTTTGCACAAGG
>JBGPDH010000187.1:0-7865 GCA_041482195.1 Verrucomicrobiia bacterium | reverse complement strand
TTGGCTCAATGCTGTCTCCACGCCTGCGGCATAATCATCGAGCGACCACGTGAGCGTGCGCGGATAAGTGATTTCTACAAAACAGATTTTATCGGCGACGGCCTGGCGAAAACTACTGACGAGTGTCCAATCGCCATGTAAACCGGGCAGATAAATCAGTGTCGGCAATGAAGCATCGCCGTGGATGCGGAGGTGCAGTTCTTCGGCCATGACTCCCGGATTATTCACAAAGGAAGGGCGAGGTGCCAGCCTGGCTCCATCCAAAAAGAATTTCAGAAACAATCAAGATGCTTGTGCTACTTTTCCAGTTTCGGGAAATAGTCTTGAGCTGTCCGGCAGGTCGCTTCGCTCAATTCCTCAAGCGGACAACCTTTGACTTGAGCAACGACTTCGGAAATTTCCTTCACGTAAGCGGGCTCACAACGCTTGCCGCGGTACGGCACCGGGGCGAGATAGGGACAATCCGTTTCCAGCATGAATTTGTCCGGCGGCGTGGCAGCGACGGTATCGCGGACGTTTTGACCATTTTTAAAAGTGACAATGCCGGTAAAACTGACGAGCGAGCCGATTTCCAGCACCCGTTGCATCCGGTCGGCGTTTTCGCCAAAACAATGGAATACACCGCGGGTTTTTCCAGCGAACGGCTTGAGTTGCGCGAGCGTGTCGTCAAAAGCATCCCGCTGGTGGATGATGCAGTTCAGTCCCGCTTCGATGGCTACTTCAATTTGCTGCAAAAAAATCTCAACCTGACGTTGTTTGTAACGCTCATCATCCTCAGCGCTGCCTTTTTGCGAACTCGGCAAGTGATGGTAATCCAGACCGATTTCACCGATGGCAACGACTTTGGGATGTTTGGCGAATTCACTTAGGGCAGGACGCAGGTCGGACGGCGCGTTCATCGCCTCGCTCGGGTGCCAGCCGACCGCGGCGTAGACGGACGGAAATTTCTCAGCCAGCCGGATGGCGCGCTCACTGCTGCTTAGGCTGGTCCCGATGGAAATGATTTTGGCGATGCCGGCCGCTTGTGCGCGGGCGATGACTTCGGGCAGATCATTCGCGTAATCGGGATAATCGAGATGCGCGTGTGTGTCGTAAAACGTTGCCATGCCGGTTGGTGCTTATTTGGTCAATGTCTCGTATCTGGCTATTTCGTCGGGCAGGTTGAGTTTCCGCGCCAGGGCCAGAAGTTTTCGGTAAATGGAGATTCTGCCGGGGTAATCCGGTGATTCCCGGAGGAGACTTTCATAATTATTGTAAGCCTCCCGGTCCTGGTTTTGTTCTTCGAGTTTTCCGCCGAGGGTAAGCCGGATACGAACGCGTTGTTCGGGTGAGGGCTTGAGTTTTAATGCTTGTTCATAGGTGGCAATGGCTGAAGACGGTTTACCTTCCTTGTCGTACAGGTCGGCGAGTTTTTCGGTAAGCACAGCGCTATTGGTCGTCGTAGTGACATTTTCAAGATAACCTGACACGCGATAGATCGAGCCTCCATGCGCCAGCGACAGGTCGGCGACACGTAAAAATGACCATTCGATGAGAGGGCTCTGACGACGGGCCAGGTCCGCGTGCAACTGTTGCAGTGATTTGACGAAGGGCTGGTATAACGGGTCTCCGATGACCGTGGTCTGCCATGACACGACCGATTGTGCGGCCCAGGCGGCTTCGCCAAAAGTGAAACCGACGGCCATCCAGCGCGCGAGAAAAGCGGCAATATTCGGTGAACCGGTAAGGTAAGGCTCATAAACACAGCCCATGGTGCAGGTTGCGCCTTTGGCCAGCAGCGGACCACACCAATGCTGGGTTGTGGTGCGGAGGATCTCAGCGCTGTCAGAATGCAAGTGATAAGCAAAAGCGCCGGGCATAAACTCTACCCGGGGCAGGGTGAAGGGGCCCGAAACTGTTCCATCATACCAGCCGCAATAGATGGCAACTTGACTCAGCGGAAAACTCGCGGGAAAGGTTTCCGGTTTGTCATCCACTGTGGTTTCAAATCCCAGATCACGGCAGATATCCGAACTTTGCTGGATCCATTCGTCGCCCAGATAATAACTATCCCCCTTGGGTAAGCCACGCAGGTCGAAGTAGGCGCGGCCCCAGAGGCCATCGCGCTCGGCTTCGAGCGCCTTGTCGACCAAACCTTTGGCCACAGTTGCCGTCGGCCCGTCAAGCCGTGCCACCAGCAAAATGCCATTGGTGGGGTCTAACTCTGCGGTATTTGTGGCGCCATAAACCCAATTTCGCAACGGCCCGGAAAGCGTAACATGCATCTTGATTATCGGCAGCCACACCAGCTCGGAATCGACCGCCGCTTCGTCCCGGCGCAATTCCGGCTTGATATCTTCCGCTACCACTTCCTTTAGATTGGGATCGGGTGCGATTTTGACCGGGACGCCGTAGCACAAAACGAGGTAACGAATTTTGGAGGCGGTCACGCGATAGTCCATCTTTTGTGGTTCACCATTGGTCGCGGCTGCGGTTACCCAGGATGACCGCCAAAGACCGCTCTTTTCCAACCAGGCAGCCAGCGGCTTTTGAAGGGTATCGCGGAATTCCTGCCGCGACATAATCTCGTTTGTCGTCAGTGAAAATCCGCAGACCTGTGTGTCGGGGACCTGACGCAGCCTGGCATAATATTGCGCCACTGATTTGGATTCAGGTACCTGCGAGTTGTAAACGACAACGACTTCATCGCCGCCGGCCCGGACCAGGAGCGGTGTCAAGGTCAACAGCAGCAGCAGGCGCGCACACAACAATTTCATACGTTTGCCATTGGACATCCGACCCGTCTGAATATTCCAAAATTCAGTCATCGCTCCTGATCTTGAGGCCGTCATAAGCCAGCGCAACTCCGTCCGGCAGTTCGGCTTGTGCCTTGTCGTGGTCATAATCATGGGTCAGATGCGTAAAGAAAGTCTTCGCAGCACCAATCCGCCGCGCGGCCGTCAGCGCTTCGTCCAGGCACATGTGCGTCGGGTGCGGTTTGGGCCGGAGCGCGTCCAGCACGGCGATTTCGACGCCACGAACCTTTTCGACCGCGTCCGGAGGGACCTCTTTGCAATCACTCAAATAGGCGAGGCGCTTGCTGCCGTTCTGCACGAATAAATACCCATACGTGGTCGTGCGACCATGCGGCAAGGGCAGGGGAATTATTTCCAGGTCGCCGAGCCGGAATGGACCTTCAATCAGATGCGGCTCCGGATGAAAGTAGCCCCGGGGAATGGGCCGGCCGTCGAAGGCGTAGACGAAAACGCGCTTGAGCGAGGACATGGTCTCTTCATTCGCATAGACCGGCAGCGGCCCGCCGCGCACGTCACAAAATCGCCGGCAATCGTCCAGCCCCATGACGTGATCGGCATGCGGGTGGGTGAAAATAATCGCATCGAGCCAAAGGATGTTCTCGCGGAGCATTTGCATCCGGAATTCCGGCGTGGTGTCCACCACCAGCTTGACCTGGTCGGTGGCTACGTAAATGGATGGCCGCATACGGTGGTTTTTCGGGTTGGCCAGAAATTCCGGCGGATATTCCTTGCCTATCACCGGCACGCCTTGCGAGGTGCCGCTGCCCAGGAAAATGAGTAAAAATGCCATGCCAGTATCGTTTCCCCAAATTAACGGGTGCCAACCTCGAGCGCACCAAAAACTTTTCTTTTTAGGTTTCCTTTTTGCCGGTTCAAGCAAATAATGAGTGCTGGAACCGAGTGTAAAAAGGCGGCGCGAATGGCTGACGTCGTCAACGTAGGATATCCCGGTAACTGTTTACAAACCATGGACTCATTGCCAACTGTTTTACTGAAACCGGGCGAGGGCGACCGCATTGTCGCCGGCCATCCGTGGGTTTATCAGGGTGAAATCCTCCGGCTCACCTCACCGGTTGCCGACGGCGACCTCGTTCAAGTCAAAGACCATCGCCAACGGTTTCTCGGTGTCGGTTTCTTCAATGCCAAATCCAAAATCAACGTCCGCGTCCTTTCGCCGGAACGCGTAGCAATCAATGAAGCCTTTTTTGAGGACCGCATTCGCACCGCTGTCGCCGTCCGGCAAAAGCATCTGCCCAACGCCACCTCATTTCGCGTCGTCAACGCGGAAAGTGATTTTCTCAGCGGCCTGATTGTGGACAAATACGAGGACGTGCTGGTCGTGCAGATTTCGTCGCTCGGCATGGACCGACACAAAACACAGATCGTTACCGCGCTCCAGAATATCTTTTCGCCTCGCGCAATCCTGGAGCGCAGCGATGTTGCCTCGCGCAAGTTTGAGGGCCTGGCCGAAGCGAATGGTGTTCTGGCCGGTGAATTTGGAACGCGGACAGCCTTGTCCGCGAGTTCGGAACCAGGAGGAAACGAGGACAAAGGTGTCCGCGCTCCGCGAATCACCGTGAATTTGAACGGGTTGAAGTTTGAGACTGACCTCGCGGCCGGCCATAAGACCGGACTGTACCTGGACCAGCAGGTCAACTATCAGGCTGTGGCGCAATTTGCACGCGGCGCACAGGTGTTGGATTGTTTCAGTTTTCTGGGCGGATTCGGCTTGCATGCCGCCCGCGCCGGCGCGACCCACGTTCACCTGCTCGACCAGAGCGCGGAGGCGATTGCGGCTTCTCAACGGAATGCCGAGACCAACCGGCTGGCGGACAAATGTTCCTTTGAGGCCGTAAATGTCTTCGACTGGCTCAAGTCTCAAACCGCCGTTAAACCTCACGAGAAAGTCGTCCCGCGATTTGATCTCATTGTGTTGGACCCGCCGTCATTTACCCGCAACCGCGCCTCGGTGCCGGATGCGCTGAGGGGCTACAAGGAAATCCACATTCGCGCACTGAAATTGTTGAAGGCCGGTGGCACGCTGTCGACGTTTTGCTGTTCACATCACGTCGACGCCACCACTTTCCAGGATGTAATCCTTTCAGCCGCCTACGACACCCGAAGAATTTTGCGCCGGTTGGCGACCTATTCGCAATGTCCGGATCATCCGGTCATCCCGATGATTCCCGAGACGGAATATCTGAAGGGATTCGCGTTTGAAGTAGTGCGGTAAGGTTCACAGTCCCCTGTTGGGTTACGGTGCGGAACCGGAACGACTCATACAGGCCCGGATTCGTCGGTTTCCAATTCCAGCTTGAGCGCGTGCAGGGACAAATTGATGTCCCAGATGAACGCAATCATTGAACCGAACAACGACACCATGGAGCCGATGAAAATAAGGCCGGCGAGCGTACCCTGCTGCCACTGCAGCAGCGCAGTGACAAACAGAGTGATGATGAGCGCCGACGCCAGCAGCACGCTGATGGCCGCCAGCAATATGCTCAGACGAATCATTCGCGCCCGGCGATAGATGATGGCCACCTGCGCCAGCGTTTGCTCGCGTTCGCGGCCGGTGCGCTCGGGCAGTTCGCGTTTCAACAGCCGGGCGCGGTCAATGGCGCGGCCCAGCCGGTTCGTCATCGTCAACAGCAGCAGGCCTACCCCGGAAATGAGAATTACCGGTCCGATGGCGTCCCGGAGTTCGGGAATGAGTTGTTCGAGCGAGGTCGGCGGCATTTCCATAAAGTGTGGCTTAATTCGGAATGTCCGGCAAGTGCAGGTGACCACCGATGAACTCTCCTACCTGTCACCTTTGCGAAAGCTCGACACGACTCGAACCCGGAATACAATCAGTCCGAATATTCCAACCTATCCGATTTATGCCAAAGGACAGTCAAAACGCGGCGACCTTGAAGATCCTGTTCATCGGCGGCACCGGGAAGATCAGTTCCACCGTGAGCCGGCAGGTCCTGGAAACAGGACACGAGTTGTACCTGCTCAATCGCGGTCAGCAATCAAAGAATCCGCCGGGCAGCCGCAGCCTGGTCGCCGATGCCAACAATCTCAAAGCCGCCCGCGCCGCGTTACGGAACCTGGAGTTTGACGTGGTAGTGGACTGGATCGGTTTTACCCCGGAGCATATTGAGCGTGACCTCGCCTTGTTCAAAGACCGGACCCGGCAGTTCATTTTCATCAGCTCCGCTTCCGTCTATCAAAAGCCGCCGGCGCATTATTTGATCACGGAATCGACCCCGTTGTACAATCCGTTCTCGGATTATTCTGCCAATAAAATTGCCTGTGAAGAACGTTTCCTCCGCGCGTATCGTGAGGAACATTTTCCGGTGACCATCGTCCGACCGACCTATACATACAACCATTATTTTCCCGTTGCGGTCGGCGGCTTTGGCGGTTACACCCTGGCCGACCGGTTGAAACGAGGCAAACCCATCATTGTTCATGGTGACGGTTCGTCATTGTGGGTGATGACACACGCAGAGGATTTCGGAAGGGGATTTATTGGATTGCTCGGAAACCGGGAGGCCATCGGGCATGCTTTTCACATCACCTCCGATGAGGTGCTGACGTGGAACCAGATTTACCAGACGATGGCCGAAGCGCTGGGAGTCGAGGCGAAGATGGTGCATATCCCGTCAGACTTCATTGCGAAGATGGCACCGCAGTATGCCGGGAGTTTGCTGGGAGACAAATCCTGGAGCGTCGTTTTCGACAATACTAAAATTAAAACCTTCGTGCCCGGGTTTCAGGCGGTGATTCCGTTCCGCGAAGGCATCCGGCGCACCGCGGCCTGGTTTGACGCGGACAAAAAGCGTCGGGTTGTGGATGCCGCTACCGGCCGGCAAATGGATGAAATCATCAGGGCCTGCCAAAAATAGCCAAACAGGGTCGATAATTCACGTCAGCGTCTTGGACTGCGGTGGCTCTCCACCGCTTTGATTTGGAACTTTTCCAACGGCAATTTGAAAAGCGCCAGAGGGCTGGCGCACTCCAAAACGCTGCGCGTATTCCGTATGTTCCATGTAAAACTCAATTGCTCACTGGTTCTGCGCCGCCAAAAAGCGCTCCGCGTCAATCGCCGCCGCGCAACCCGCGCCTGCAGCTGTCACCGCCTGGCGATAGACATGGTCCGCACAGTCGCCCGCCACAAACACGCCCGGGATATTTGTCATCGTGCCTTTTTTGGGAATGATGAAGCCGTTCGGGTCCGTCTCGATCTGCCTTTTAAAGATTTCCGTGTTCGGCACGTGGCCAATGGCGATGAATACACCGGCACAATCCAGGACCGATTCTGCACCGGACTTGAGGTTCTTCAATTTTACACCGGTCACTTTGTCCTGTTTCACGTCGAGAACTTCCGTCACCACCGAGTCCCAGACCGGCTTGATTTTGGGGCTCGACAGGGCACGTTGAGCCATGATTTTAGACGCCCGTAATTTGTCGCGGCGGTGAATCAAATGAACGGTTGAACCAAAGCGAGTCAGATAAAGCGCCTCTTCACAGGCCGAATCACCGCCGCCCACCACGACGAGCGGCTGGTTGCGAAAAACGGGCAGGGCGCCATCGCAGGTTGCGCAGTATGTCACGCCCTTGGTTTCAAGAAGATCTTCCCCGGGCACTCCGAGATGGCGATGGCTGGCCCCGGTCGCGATAATGACAGTTTGGGCTTCCACCCGTTCGCCGTCCACGGTGAGCGCAAAGGGCTTTTTGGAAAAATCCACTGCTTCAACCGATCCGAAGCTGGCTCGCGCACCGAAACGTTCCGCCTGTTTCTGCATGCGGGTCATTAATTCATATCCGTCCACGCCCTCGGGAAAACCGGGATAATTTTCGACAATACTGGTGGTGGTAAGCAAGCCGCCGGGTTGGCGGCCGGTCAACACCAGCGGCCGGAGATTCGCCCGCGCCGTGTACAACGCCGCTGTCCATCCCGCGCAGCCCGAACCAATGATAATGACTTTTTCCATAAGCGGGCGAAAGGTAGTTCCCAAAACAGCGTGTGGCAAGCGAGCTTTGGCCGGCCTCGAATATGGGTGTGGGAAAGCGACTATAACC
>JBGPDH010000186.1:0-7894 GCA_041482195.1 Verrucomicrobiia bacterium | reverse complement strand
GTCTTCCTTCGCCTTGCGCGAGTTATGCAGGTTGATGGCGATACCGCCTGCGTGACTGTAAGTTTTGGAAAAGTCGGCCAGTTCATCCACCAAGGTCGCGTGCGTGACCGCGACCGGGCCCACCACATTGGACGGCACCGAGAGGCCGGCTTCATTCTTTGCCAGGACCCGATAATACCAGTTGCCGGCTGGCGCCGATTCGTCGCTGAAGAGCGGATGATATTGTACAGAGCTTTCGTCAATGTTCTTTCCAGCCAGGGTCCAGGGACCGTCTGCGTTCAGCGCACGCTCGACCGTGTAGCTGACCGCGCCCACGGAACCCTGCCACGAAATTGCGCCCGGATCGGTTATGGGCAACAACGCCGGCGCGTCCGGAACTGGAATGGGCGGTAGTGTCAGGCCGCAGATGGCAAAGGCGTTGCTGCGGACCGTAGCCATCAGGGTAATTTCGTCGTAGGCCGCGCCCATAGTCGAGCCGGGCCAGTGGAATGCCTTGTAAACATCGCCGCCGTCCGGCTCGCTGTGCCAGTAAAAACCTCCGTCACGATCACGAAACCTCAGGCTCCACAGTAATCCGCCCGACATGCCTGTATCCATGATGGCTTTCATGGCATCCTGCATCTGGGCTGTGCTGACAAAACCAAATTCACCCGCCACATAGGGTTTCTTGCCTTTCGCCAGGGCCCAATTCTGGCGGATGGCTTCGGCGAAAGTTCCCCGCATCCGGAAACTGGGATAATGATGCGTCGTTACAATGTCCACGTCCGGATCACTGAGCGAACTGGAATGCAACCGCCCACCGTTCACACCGTCCATGACGAGATGGTTATGGTCCACACTCTTGAGGTAATGGGCCATTTCGTGTGTCCAGGCAGGCGGTGCCGAAAGTTCATTGCCGGTTTCCCAGCAAAGGATGGCCTTGTCATCACAGTACCGCACTTCCGTCAGCGTGTTGGTCCGCAACAAAATGTACCGGATGGTTCGTTTGAAATCAGCCATGAGCTGCGGATCGGTCCAGAAGTCGTCCGGAGATTTGCCTCGAAAGGCGGCCAACTCGCCACGGCCACCCTGCCATTTCCAGTTGTTCACCAGCGGAATGATCAATCGGACACCATTTTCGTTGGCCAGCTTGAGGGCGAGGTCGAGGGTCCGGAAGGCGCTCTCGTTGTACTTGTCGATTCCCACAATATACGAAGATTCTGCCGGGGGATCGTCACCCCGCCACACTGGTATGGAATAAGTGCGTACGACGGACCCACCCATCTGGTGCACCGTGGCCAGGCCGTCCTGAAGCTCGAATTCATCCGGCAGACGCCAGGCATTAGTCGCGGCGAAAGGAAGATTGTCTTCAACAATCAACAGATTGGGGATGTTAAAAGAAATGAAACGGAACGGTTTGTCGCCGTCCATCAACTGATCGCCGCGAACAGTGATTAAATTCTGGAAGGCAGGCTGCGCACCCGTCGGAGCTATGGATGCGATCGTTAACAGGATTGCGAGTAACAGGATCGGTCGTTGCATGCCAGGATGAGTTATTGATTTTGCCGCCAGTATGAACTGCTGTTCATGGGATTTCGTTCATTAAACGCGTTCTCAAACGGCGACGCAATCCGATAGATTCGAACATGAGCCAAGGGCAAGCCGGGGGGGGGTTGAAAACCTGATCCGGCAAGACTTCGAGTCATCCACACCGGTCGCGACCACATCTTCCAGATGGCAAATGTATTGACAGTTCGCGCAGCCTCATAATGATGGCGGCAAACCCTATGGCAAGCAACGGCGCGATCCCTCCGCAAACTGTATCTCCGGCTGAAAATGGAAAGTCCTATCGCGGCCCGTTCGCGATCATGACCATCCTCTTTTTCATGTGGGGATTCATGACGGTTTTTAATGACATCCTGATCCCGCGTTTCAAGGAAGCGTTCACGCTGAACTATTTCGAAGCGATGCTGGTCCAGTTCGCTTTCTTCGGCGCTTACTGTCTGGGGTCGATTATTTATTTTGCGATCTCCGCGTTTTGGGGCGACCCTATTGCCCGGATCGGCTACAAAAACGGCGTGGTCATCGGGCTTTTGCTTTCTGCCGCAGGCAGTGCCCTCTTCTGGCCGGCGGCTACGGTTCATTCCTACCCGACGTTCCTGGCGGGATTGTTTATTGTCGGCGTCGGATTTGCCATGTTGCAAATCGCCGCCAATCCCTACGTGACCATCCTCGGTCCTGAGCGCACCGCATCCAGTCGCCTGAATTTTGCCCAGGCTTTCAATTCGCTCGGGACCACGACCGGGCCATTGATTGGCGGTTATCTGATTTTTAAATACTTTGCGGAAACAGGCGCGAATGGAGCGGAGTCCGTCAAGGTGCCGTACCTGATTTTTTGCATCGTATTCGTAATTCTGGCGGTGTTTTTCTTTTCAATTCATTTGCCGCACGTGGGCGAAGGCAAGGTGGAACCCGGCATCGGTGCCTTGAAACATCCCCACGTCGTCCTCGGGATGCTGGCCATTTTCATGTACGTCGGCGGCGAAGTCTCTGTCGGCAGCGCTATTATCAATTATCTCGGTCAACCGGCCGTGGCTGGGATGACCGCGCTGGAAGCCAGCAAGTATGTCTCGCTTTTCTGGGGCGGGATGTTGATTGGCCGGTTCATGGGTGCGGTCGAGATGAGCGAGATGAAGAAAGGCAAAAAGCAACTCCTTCTGATCGGCATTCCCATCCTGGCTTTCCTGGTTTTTTGGACCGCGCGCAGTTGGAACGGCGATCAGCATCAATTCGATTTTTCAGCGGGCTGGGCCATTGTGAAAAATTACCTGCCCCTGCTGGGGCTCTGCTGGTTGTTTTTCCAATTTGGCAAAGGACTCGCCGACCGGACGCTATTCGTTTTTTCGGGAACGATTGTCGTGTTGTTGGCGATCACCATTGTATTCGGCGGCAAGCTGGCGATGTGGTGCATCGTCGGGATCGGCTTGTTTACCTCCATCGGCTGGCCGAACATCTTCTCGCTCGCGCTCGACCGGATGGGCGTTTACAAGAGCCAGGTATCCTCCCTGCTCGTGATGGCCGTGGTCGGCGGAGCCATCCTGCCCGCGATTTTGGGGCGGATCGCAGATGTCTGGAGTTTGCAGGTGGCGTTCATTGTCCCGCTCCTCGCCTACGCCTACGTCGCCTTTTACGGAATCAAAGGTTACAAAGTTGGCCGCACGAGCGACCGGTCGACGGAAGCAGCCGCGGTTGTCCCTTGATCATTACCGCACCAACATCCGATAGAACATCTGTGCATTGGTCGGTGTCACCATGTACGGTGAGACCGCAGGGTTTGTCACCCAGGGCCCTGGTAAATTGGTCGTCTGCAGCAGGGTTCCGGTCGCCCAATTCAACACCGGATTTGTACCATCGCTATGCAGGTACAGATAGTTGGTCAATCCCCAGACACCCAGATTGGAGGCAGTTCCCACATAAACTCTGCCGTTGGCCACCGTCGGGCAGTTCATCTTGACATACGACCCCACGCTTCCGCTCCAGAGCACTTTTGGAAAATTCGTCGCGTCATACGCCCGCAGATTGCTGTCACTGCCGATTTCCCACAAGATGCCGTCGGCCGTTCCGTTGGCGGAAAGGGAAATTCCGCCGCAACGATCACTCTGGGTGAAAGACGACGTGCCCAGTGGGGTGGTGATAATGTTGGTGCCGGTAAATCGAAAGGATTTGGTCGGGTTGTTGGCATGCAGGGCAAAAAGGTATTGCAGGTTCGGCCCCTGCCAATAAACCGGCGACTTGCCGATCGTATCGCCTGTCACCCCGGCCTGGAAGACTTGCGTAAAGTTGCCCACATGTCCCATGTTGTTGATATCGGCCAGATACATCTCCCCGTCCTTGCCGATCCCCACGACGTAATGCGTCGGCAGCAGCACTGGCCCGCCAGAGCCCAGGTCGAGGTCACTCGCGTTCAGCGATTGCCAGTTGGTGGGAGTCCCATAATCTAACACCGACAGGCTGCTACTTAATTTGATCATGGACGTGCCGAAATTGTTGGTCCCATCGAAAGATCCGTTGCCGGTCATGACGTAGATATTTCCGTTCGTATCCGCCGCCGGCGCCATGCCACCAGACCAAATCGCCCCCTCGCTGCCTGTGGGGGTTACATTAAAAACAGATGTTTGCGACAGATTCGTGGCATTGTAACCGATCAAGAAGCCATGATAACTCCCAAAGTCGCAGTGCGAACCGAATCCCAGGTAGACCACGCCATTCAGCAACAGCAGACCCGGACGCTGGTGCTCCAGGCTGGCGCTGAAATTTGCGGCCGCAATTGTCACCGGCCCGCCAAATTTTTCCTGGCCCGTCGTGATATCCAGGGCATGTAATTTCTGGGCCGGGCCGGCCGCCAGCTTCGTGTCTACATAAAGTGTGCCGCCATCCAGGTCAATTACGGGGGTGCTCGTGATGCCGACGACCGGCACCAGGTCGCCACAGGGAGTCGGATTAAATGGCGCACCCAGATTGGTTTTCCAGTAAGTGATCCCGGCGGTGTCCGCATCAAACGCATAAACCGTGTTACTTTCCGTGCACACGAAAACCACGTCATGCACACCCCCGGCGATATTCAAATTTTGAACATAGAGCGGCTGGGCGTAAACCTGAGCATCCACGTTATCGGTGAAGAGCTTTCCGAAGTTGGTGGAATTGACGTTGGCGGATGTCAGGATGGTTTCCGATGCGTTGGCACCGGTGCGCGCGAGGTCGTTGTGTTGAACGAGCACATTGACACCCATGGCCGGGGATAGCAGGAATACGATGGCATACAAAACCAGTCCGCGAGAGATGGAATTCATGATGTTAAATACCCCCCTTTCGAATGACTCATATAAACTTATGACTCACAGTGTCAAAAAAAAAAGACCACGAGAAGGTTAACACAAGTTTGACTTGAGTCCATCAAAATGCCGATGAAAGCGACCGTAACAGGAGGTACGGTCATTAAAGCAAATTCAAAAACGCGTACCCGCCGACGTCAGGAGGCGGACCCGATTTACCGGCCAAATAATGAATCCGCCTCGTCACCGCGTGAAACGCGGCCAGCCCCTGGCACGTTTTACGTGCTCGGCGGCTACGAGATTATTTGAACCGCTTGAGCACGCCAAGCGAGGCGGCCCTTCCGGAGGGAGAATCGCCTTGCCGCCAGGTGAGACGCGCTTTGAGCTTTACTCTTCGAAGCAGGAACGGCCGGAAACGCAGGCGGCCTTGTGAACCGGTTGGTCGTCCAATCCGACGACAGTCTGCGTGCGGTTGCACCAGAAATGGCACGGCGAAACATGGTCACCTTCCTTCTCGGCAAAGGCTTCCTCCGGGGTTGCACCCACATACAGGCTTTTCGTCCGCAGATGCTTGCAAAATGGCTGGTTCATGGCGTCAACCTTTCAGTTTAAGCAGCGTGCGCCGGATGAGCGCGTGCGCCATCGGCAGCTTGTACGCGTTGTGTTCCAGCGGCTTCGCGTCCTTCAAAATCAAGTCCGCCGCCTGCGACACAGTGTCCTCATCGAGCGTTTTGCCGTCCAAAAAGGCGTTGGCGGCCTCGACTTGATGCGGCACGGGGGAAATGCTGCCAAGGGCAACGCGCGGCTGATTTAATTTTCCCCCACTCACATTCGCCGCCGCAGCGCAACTGACCAATGCCCAGTCGAAAGTATGCTTGTCACTGACCTGTAGATACGCGCTGGCCGTGCGTGCTGTGGGGATTTCCACGCGCAGAATCAGGTCACCGGGCGCGAGCGAATTGTGCGCCGTCGGCTCCGTCCATGCCTTCTGATAGAGCTCAGCCATGCTCAAGCGGGTTTCCTTACCGTCCCGCAGCACAATGGCCGTGGCATCGAGCGCGGCAAAGCTCGTGGCCAGGCTCGACACAACCGGGCTGATGCAATCATTGCCGCTGTACAAGCAGTGGTAACGGTTGTCCCCTTCCCGCGCATAGCAAAGGTCGCCGCCTTTTTTGAGGCAAACGACGTCACGCTGGCGGAAGTACCAGCAACGCGAATGTTGCGCGAGATTGCCGCCGACCGTGGCGACGTTGCGGATCTGGGGCGAGGCGATCTCGGCCGCTGCTTCCTGCAGGCCCGGGAAAGCTTTCGCGATGCCAGCCTCGTGTTCGATTTGCGTGAGGGTGACCAGCGCACCAATGGTCCAAGTCGTGTCGCCGCGCTCGATCTGATTCAGGCCTGGCAGGGACTTGACGTTGACGAGAATGTTCGGGCCGGGAATGAGATAATCCTTGAGCAGGCCGAGCAGATCGTTGCCTCCCGCGAGATAGGCGCCGTTGTCGGTAACCAGCTGGCGGGCGCTGTCGGTCGAAAGCGCCGTGGCGTATTCAAATGGTTTCATTTGGTCCTGAACATTCAACATTCAACATTCAACGCCCAACGCCCGACATCGCCAAACGCACCCGTCATTGGATGTTCGATGTTGAATGTTGAATGTTGGATGTTTTTCATTTCACCCTTCATGTTGCCGCAGAGGAATGAACCTTGCCCAGCGCGGCCAGTACTTTTGCCGGCGTGATGGGCAGGCTGCCGACACGCACGCCGATGGCATTGGCGACGGCATTACCAATCGCCGCCGCCGTCGGCACGGTGGCCGGCTCGCCAATGCCGATGACGCCGCGCTCAGGCATGTTTAACAGGACAATCTCAATCTCCGGCACATCGGCGATGCCGGGCAGTTTGTAAGTTTCAAAATTCGGGTTCAGCACTACTCCCGACAAATCGTCCATCACGCGTTCCTCGTAAAGCGCGTAGCCCATCCCCATGATGACACCCCCGTTGATCTGGCTCTCGAGCGTGAGCGTATCAATGATCAGGCCGCAGTCATGGACGGCGACGACTTTCTTGACGGTGACCAGCCCGGTTTCGGTGTCGACGGCGACCTCGGCGAACTGCACGCCGTACGCCGGGCCGGAGGAAAGCCCCTGCTGCCATTTGCCATGAACCGTGAGCGGCGTGACCCCGAGCTTTTTGCAGGCGGCAAACCAGTTCTCACCGCGCGCGTCCGCGATGCCGGTTTGCTTCTGTATTTGCTGTAACGCCTGCTGACAAACGTCATAAACCGCCGGCGCGACCGACGGACACGTCGTGCTGCCCCCGCTGCCGGGGCCGGGCGGGAAGTGGGTATCGCCAACCCGCACGGTGATTTGTTCCGGCTTCAAACCGAGCATTTCGGCGGCGACTACGGCGATAACAGTCTTCGTGCCGGTGCCGATGTCCTGCACGCCCAGGCGGACTTCAATCGAGCCGTCGGGATTGATTTGGGCTTCGCTTTGAGTCCAATTGGTGCCGCGACCGGCGGGCCAGGCGGCGCCCGCACAGCCGATTCCGGTTTTCACCAGGCCGGGTGAACTGCCGGGTTTCCGGTATTTTTTCTTCCAGCCGAATTTTTCCGACCCAATCTTGTATTCCCGCTGGCGAACATCGTTGGGATCATTTTTCAGCCGGAATTCGAGCGGATCCATACCGAGCTTCACCGCCAGGTCGTCCATGGCGGATTCCATGCCGTAGGAGGCCGGGGGATTTCCGGGGGCGCGAAAGGCGCGCGATGAGCCGGCGTTCACGACGACCGACGATTGTTTCACACGCGAGTTGGGCACCGGGTAAAGGTAAGGCATGGGAATGTCCGCGCCACCGCCACCGCCTCCGGAATCGCCGCCGGCACCGATGCCGGCGGTCCCATAATTTTCCGCTTCAAAAGCGTGCAAAGTTCCGTCCGCCTTGGCGCCCAGCTTGATTTTTTGAAAACTGGAAGGCCGGTTGCCCACTGCCAGCGCCTCGTCAAACCGGGTGAGCATCAGCCGGACTGGTGCTTTGGCCTCGCGTGATAATCGAGCCGCCAGCACGCCTTCCGCGCCGGCGCC
>JBGPDH010000185.1:0-7913 GCA_041482195.1 Verrucomicrobiia bacterium | reverse complement strand
GTTTCGGCCTCCAGGATCTGCCGCATCAATTCGTCGTGTTCCACGGCCACGCCCTTCCGGCGGGTCATGCTGAAGGCGGCGATGCGGGCATTTTTCCATTTCCGCCGGGCGGCCTGCTGGAAGAATTCCAAATCCTTGGGATTGCTGCCGGGCCAGCCGCCTTCAACGTAATGCACCCCGAATCCGTCCAGTTTCTCGGCGATGCGCAGTTTGTCCATCACCGAGAAATTGATGCCTTCACCCTGGCTGCCGTCGCGCAGAGTGGTATCGTAGATTTCAACCTGGGATTTCATAAATGGCCCGTGAAAAAACGGCGGTCATTATCCCTGAATTGAACGGAACTGGCAAATATCAAAACATGATTCATGGATTCCCGTGAGGGCGGATGGTGTTTACGGAGAGCTGAAACATTGCTATTGATTAGCAGCCTGTACGAGAGAATCCCTGGTGTCGGGTTTTTCCGGAAACCCACGCCGTCCGGATTACGGAGGCAAATATGCATAAACCGGGCAACTGGCTGAAGCAGCGTTTCGAAGCTGTTATGAGTGTGATTGTCGCCATACCGGCCATTCCGGGCGCGATCATTGACCACCACGCCACCTCTCATGGCCGCACGCAGGATCCCCTCCGGCAGCGGAAACGGCCTTCGCAAACCACCATCGGTGTCATTTGTCTGGTGCTGACCATGCTGGTTGCAATTATTGACTATCGGTCGGTTCCCCGGGTCAGTTTCACCTTGTTTTACCTGTTAATCGCCGCCTACGCCGCCTGGAGCGGAAGCCGAAAGGTCGGCATTCTTATCGCGCTGGCAAGCTCACTCGCCTCGTTGGTGGACGAGGCCGGCCATGGTCTACAGCCGGACGTTTTGTTTTGGAATCTCGGAGTGCAGACGGGAATTTCCCTGTTTGTCGTGTTGCTCGTGTCCGCGGTCCGGAACCTGACCGGGCATCTGGAGCAACGCGTGAAGGAGCGGACCTTTGCGCTGGAACGTGAAGTCAATGACCGCCGGCAGACCGAGGAGCAATTGTTTAAAAACATGCAGCAGTTGCGTCAACTGGCGGAGAACATTACCGACGCCTTTTGGATCCGGGACCCGGATCCCGCCACGGCGGGACGCATGGTCTATGTCAGCCCAGCCTACGAAAAAATCTGGGGCCGGAGTTGCAAGGAACTCTATCAATCCCCGCATGCCTGGCTGGAAGCCATTCATCCGGAAGATCGCAGAGCGGTTGCCGAGGCCATGCTCACGAAACAAGTCACCGGCGAGTACAACCAGGAATATCGCATCCTTCGGCCCGACGGCACTCACCGGTGGATACGGGACCGCGCCTTCCCGATTCGCGACAGTTCCGGCAAGGTCATCCGCATTGTCGGGATTGCGGAAGACACCACCGATCGTCACCGGCTTGAGCGCGAAATCCTGGAAATCAGCGATCGGGAACAGGCGCGCATCGGTCAGGATTTGCATGACGGGTTATGCCAGCAATTGGTCAGCCTGGGGTTCGACACCAATTCGCTCGAACAGCAACTGACCGCCCGGGCAGGGCCGGAAGTGACCGTCGTTCAAAAAATGGGCCGGGTGTTGGATGATGCGATTGCGGAAGCCAGGGCCCTGGCCCGCGGACTTTTCCCCGTGCAACTGGAAGCAGACGGCTTGAGTCTGGCGCTGCAGCAGCTGGCCGCGGGGGTGAGCGCCCGTGCCCGGGTGCAGTGTCGGGTGGATTGTCCGCAACCCGTCCTGGTGCGTGATAACACCGTGGCCACACACCTGTATCGCATCGCCCAGGAGGCGGTGAACAATGCGGTCAAACACAGCCGGGCCGGTTTGATCTTGATTGAATTAAAAACCAACCACAATCGAATCGAATTGAAAGTGAGTGATAACGGAGTTGGGATTCCCGTTTCACGCAACCCGACGGGTGGAATGGGATTGCACATCATGAACTATCGTGCCCAGGCCATCGGCGGCACCTTAACCATTGAACGGGCCACCGGACATGGTACCCGGGTTTTCTGTTCCGCCCCGCAACCAGCGGCTTGAACTGTTTATGACCATCGACAAATCAACCGAGGCGAAGCCGAAGCGGATCCTGCTCGTGGACGACCACCCGATGGTGCGCGAACGTTTGACCGAAGTCATCCTGCGCGAACCCGATTTGACCGTGTGCGGCGAGGCGGAAGACCGCTTTCTGGCCATGGAGAAGATCGCCGCCACCCACCCGCAGCTGGTGATTGTGGACCTCACGCTCAAAGGCTCGCACGGAATGGAGCTGATCAAAGATATTCGCATTCAATATCCGGAGCTGGCGGTCCTGGTTGTTTCGATGCATGATGAAATGCTGCACGCCGAACGGGTCATTCGCGCCGGCGCCCGCGGTTATATCACCAAGCAGGAGGCGACGCGGAAAATCATGCTGGCCATTCGGACCGTGTTGAGTGGCGGGATTTATTTGAGCGAGAAAATGACTTCACAAATTGCCGCCACCGCTGTCGGGCGCACGCGGGCCAAGCCCAGTTTGCCGATGGACAAGCTTTCGGACCGCGAATTGCTGGTGTTTGAAATGATTGGCCAGGGTCGCAGCACGCGCCAGATTGCGGACGAACTGCATCTGGACATGCGAACGATCGAAACCTACCGCGCTCGCATCAAGGACAAGTTGAACCTGAAAGACGCCAACGACCTCCTGCAGCACGCCATCCGCTGGATGCAGGTCGAAGGCTCGCTTTAGAGCAAATTGATTTTTCTCGTAGCCGCGAACGTCAGTTCGCGCCATATGTATTCTCAGATATTCGATTTGCGCCGACTGACGTCGGCGGCTACATATTTTTTTAAAAAGCTCCAGAAGTGTTTCAAGCCGCCGTTTGCACGGCGGGCTTGAATTTGCATTTTTCCAGGCAATCAGGACAGATCCCATGGGTAAAATCGGCGTTCGTGTGGTCGGCAATGTACGTTTCCACCTGCTGCCAGTAGCCCCGATCATCGCGAATCCGTTTGCAGGACGCGCAGATGGGCAGCAACCCGCTTAACGTTTTAACCTGTTTGAGTGACTCGGTCAGTTCTTCGATCAGTTTGAATCGTTCCCTTTCATCATTTTTGCGCAAGGTGATGTCACGCGAAATGGCCGAGCCCCCCACGATTTTGCCGTGGGTGTCCTTGACTGGCGAAACCGTCACCGAGACCGGGATGAAATGACCGTCCTTTCGCAGGCGGAAGGTTTCATACAGCCCCACGCGCTGGCCGAGCTTGATGCGTTCCATGATGTCCACCAACTCGTCCCGCCGATCGACCGGATACAAAATCGAAACCGAATGGCCGGTGATTTCCTCGGCAGTATAACCGAAAATGCGCTCGGCCGCCTTGTTCCAGCTGATGATGGCACCGTTCAAGTCCTTGCCGTAAATGGCATCTTCGGTGGATTCGACGATGGCCGCAAGAAATTGCACGGCCACTTCGGCGCGCGCGCGGGCGCGGCGGGTTTGTGCCACTTCCAACTCCCGTTCAATCGCTGGAATCAGACGGGAAAGATTGTTTTTGACAATATAATCATTGGCCCCGGCCTTCATCATGTCCACCGCCGCTTCCTCGCCGTAAGTGCCGGAAATGACTATGAAAGGAACGTCCAGGCCTTTTTCGCGCAACAACTTGAGGGCGTCCGGCCCGCTGAATTGCGGCAGCACATAATCCGAAAGCACCACGTCCCAGGGATGACGATCGAGTGCGGAAGTCAATTCGGCCGCATTTTGGGCCCTCTCGTAGACTGCTTCGTAGCCTCTTTGGTGTAATTCCTCCAACAACAACTTGAGATCATTCTCAGAATCTTCGACAAACAACACATGCAACAACTTGATCATTACTCAACAGACCTTTCCTTAGCGCTTTTCGCAGCTCTTCCCCCTCGTCGCTTAAATATCGCCCCTCTTTTCACTTTGTCCAATGGTGAAGAACACGAAATTTCTCTTCTCTCCTTTTCACCCCGCTTCAACGCCAGTGCCTTTTCGACAGTCGGCTGCCGGGAACTGTTCAATAATGAAGATTCCCGTCAAAGATCGGGACGCAGAACGGATTATCTTCCCTCATTTCACGCGTGACGGTCAAAACCGGAAATGATAGTATCGGATTGTCGCCTGTAGGGTATTGATGGGTTTATGAAATCGCAAATTCACTTCAGCCTTCCCGAAAAGGAAATTCCCACACATTGGTATAATTTGCTGGCCGATTTTCCCGAGCCGCTGCCGCCGCCGTTACATCCGGGGACCAGACAGCCGATTCCCCCGGACGCGTTGCTGGCGATTTTTCCGGAAAATCTGGTGCAACAGGAAATGAGCGCCGAGCGGTGGGTGGAAATTCCCGGACCGGTCCGTGAAATTTACACGCTTTGGCGGCCGTCGCCGTTGATCCGGGCGATACGATTGGAGAAGGCGCTCCAAACGCCGGCTCATATTTATTACAAATACGAAGGGGTCAGTCCGGCGGGCAGTCACAAGCCCAATACGGCGGTCGCGCAGGCCTATTACAACCAGGTCGCCGGCACTAAACGCCTCGCCACCGAAACCGGTGCGGGTCAATGGGGCGCGTCACTCGCGTTTGCGTGCAGCCAGTTCGGGCTGGAATGCAACATCTACATGGTCAAGGTTAGCTACCAGCACAAACCGTATCGCCGCATGCTCATGCATACCTGGGGCGCCACGGTGCATCCGAGCCCGAGCGACCAGACCGAATACGGCCGTAAATTGCTCAAAGAAGACCCGGATTGCCCCGGCAGCCTCGGCATCGCCATCAGCGAGGCCATCGAAGACACGGTCAAACATCCCAATACCAAATATTCGTTGGGCAGCGTGCTCAATCACGTTTGCCTGCATCAGACGGTGATTGGCCAGGAGGCCATCAAACAAATGGAACTGGCGGGCGAGGAGCCGGATACCATCATCGCCTGCTGTGGTGGCGGCAGCAATTTCGCCGGCCTGGCGTTTCCCTTCATCCACAAAAAAATCACCGAGAAGAAGAAATACCGCATCGTTGGCGTCGAGCCGTCGGCCTGTCCGACGCTGACGAAGGGTGAATTGCGTTACGACTTCGGTGACACGGGGGAAACGACGCCGTTACTGATGATGTACACGCTGGGCCACAAATTCATGCCGCCCCCGATTCACGCGGGCGGATTGCGTTATCATGGCATGTCGCCCATGGTGAGCCACGCGCTCAAACTCGGTTTGATGGAGGCCGAGGCGTACCACCAGACGAAAATTTTCGAGGCGGCGACGCAATTTGCGCGCACGGAGGGCATCGTGCCTGCGCCGGAATCCGCCCATGCCATCGCCGCAGTGGTGGAAGAAGCGAACCGGGCGCGCGAGGCTGGAACGAAACGTGTGATTCTCTTTAATCTTTCCGGCCACGGCCTGCTCGATTTGAGCGCGTACGAAACCTACCTGTCCGGGAAGCTCGAGGATGCCTGATCTGACCGGTCCAAAGGAGTCTTGCTGGAATTCGGGCTGGCTGCAAGTTAGCAGTTGCCAAATTTATGTTCAGGGTTGACGTTGGCCCATGGAAGTTTCGGATAACATCCAATGCCCGTTTTGCGGCCAGCGGTTCGAGATGGTGATTGACACGAGCACGTCGTTCCAGCGGTTCACGACGGATTGCGAGGTGTGCTGCCGTCCGTTCGAGGTGATTGCCGAGTGTGAACCGGGCGAAATTCTGAGCTTGGACACCGTGGCGAATTGAGGCAAGCTCCGCCGATGCACAATTTCGCAACCAGGATTTTGTGGATTTACATCGTTCTGCTGTTAATTGGCGGATTGATTGGATTTTACAAGGGAAAGAGCAAGGCATCGCTTATTACCTCGGCGGTGTTTGCAGCGGTGCTGGCGATGACGACGGTGCCGGGCGTGTTTCAACCGGGGTTCGCACTGGGGTTGGCCAATACCGTCATGGCGGTGTTGCTGGTCGTGTTCGCCATCCGCCTGGGCAAGACCAAAAAATTCATGCCGAGCGGACTGATGTTGGTGGTGACGGCGGTGGCGCTGGCGCTGCAGAACCTGAGGTTTCAGTGAGTCACTAATGAACCCGGCGACCGGGACGCGAACCGGCTTTTTCCGGCTGGCTTCGATTCGGCAAAATCACCGGAAAAGGTGTTGCGCGGGCGGGATGCGACTCGTAGATTTTGTTCCCTTTGGGTGCACCCATAGCTCAATTGGATAGAGCATCTGACTACGGATCAGAAGGTTGTAGGTTCAACTCCTACTGGGTGCGCCAGTCAAAATCAATGGTTTGCTGCGTTTCGCCCTTAGCCAATGCAATCGAGTAGTATCAAAAGTAGTAACCGAGGCTTTTTGAATCGCTCCGCTTTGCTGCAGCTGCAAATGCTGTCCGTGCCATGCGCCGCGACGCCAGTACCCCTCCCAATTAGACACGCGGCCAACGGAATGTGTCGAGCCACCATCAAATTGTCGCTGTGAACGGCCAATGCGTAGATGACCCTGTCAAGAAGCGAGCTTGTGGCTGTTCACGGACGAGCCGTTCTCGCAGGAGAATACATTTCTTGTGCGGTGGAACCCCCATGAGGCGAGCAAAGCCGCGAACGTTCATTAACGCTCGCGGCTTTACGGATTGAAACACCAAAGAAAGCGTTCCTGGTTAGTTACAGCTCGAAGTGTGGATCTGTAGGTTGCCAGTGCTAATCGTCGCCGGGTCACCCACGGAATTTCCAATCTGCATCACCACGTTGTTGCTGGAGTCAGTAACGATAAGGTATAGCTGATCGTTGCCACCGCCCGGTTCCAGGTTGTCTATGGCACGACCGACGAACGAGACCGGGGTCTTCGCATCGCCACCGTTAACGCCCAGGATGCCGGTACCATGGAAGTCGATGATGTTTACGTTGACCTTAGGTGATTTAGTTGACACACCGGAGCAGGAGTCAACGATGATCTGCTGTCCTTGAAAATGCAAGCCATCCGAGTGGTCAACGACATTCCAGTTCCCACCATCCGCCGCATTAGGGCTGCACCCGGGGTAAACGACTCCGCCGAAGCTGAAATTCGGTACGCCGTGGCCCTTGTAAACGGTGCCGCCGCCCGTCAGCCAGCATGGCCCTTGAGGAGGTGGAGTGGTGCAGATATTCCCTCCAAGGGTGAAGTTGAGGACAGGGGGAGCATCGTCGATCACCTTAATTTTTTGGCAAAGAGGAGTGAGGGTGGCCCCTGCAGGCAGGGTAGATGCAGTCACGCAGACCGTGTAGGTAGTGAAGGCTGGCACCTCTATTCCAGCTATACCGAGATTATCAGTTGTGGCGCAGCCCACACCATCAATACAGACCTCAACACCACTTGCGGGGGTGTCGTTGGGACAGGCAATCCTGACTTGGACAAGGCAGGCATTAGCAGTTAGCCCAGACAAAGCGAGTGCGATTAAACTGGGCATCATCATTCTTAGTTTCATACGAGTTAGTTTTTTTACGGTTACCCAAGCCACTTGATTCCGAAACGGCATCAGATCATCATTCTGTCATTCTGGTGTCTGGAGGAGACTTGATTATGCTGGTTATAACATTCGCTGTTGGAAAAGTCCAGCAGAAAATGGTCAGTAGCCTCTCGGCTGTTATCTGTAGAATCAGTAGAGGGTCAATTCGGACACATGACGATAACCGCCTGAGCCGCTGAAAGATACGTAATGATCATCCCGTTCTTGATGAGCCTGTCGCTGCCCGTTCAGCCGGAAAGAGAATCCTTCAGAGTAACTAAATACTCCCGACCGTTGACGAATTCCAGCTCGTCACACATCTTTCCCGAGAGGTCCGTCGGAAGTGAAGAGCAAGAGACGATGTGGTCCTCCCGATTCCTGGCGCGCTGGGCTACCATTCACCCGTTGACTTCGAACTCCAGAACAACTCCCAAATGACTCAACTTCTCTCTCC